>JAUMVT010000007.1 GCA_030529995.1 Clostridia bacterium | reverse complement strand
TTAAGTAACCATCCGTAATGCCTATACCATAGAGGAGGAAGTGAAGCTCCGCATCCTTCACCACATCGGCAAAGAAATCATGAAAGACCTGCCGTGTCTTTGGATAAGCGCACGCCCAATTAACAAATTCAGCATTGCCAAGGTTCCGCAGCGGAGATTCATCGGCAATTTTTTCTTTTCCGAGTTCGTGCTCAATCAGCGGACGAATACAATTTTCCAGCAGAGATCTCATCAGCGCCGCATTGCGCTCATCCGTGGTTTCGCTCATTCTCGTGCTTGGCAAAGCCCGAATGAAGCTCAGCATTTCCGCCCGCAGCTTCTGATCCATGGTAAGCAGCTGCATCATCAGCGAAGCCAATTCCTCATAAGGGGTCGCAAGAATCTTCGCATGCCACATGCGCATTTCCGAAGGGCGCACAATAAAGGGCTTTGCATCTTGAGCCTGCATGCTTTCCAGCATCATTTGAAGAAGCTTTTCCTCGCACCCCTTCAGCAGAACGTCAACCTCTGCCTTCTTGACCTCCTTGCTATGATCAAGGAACACGTCCCGCAGCTCATTCATCAGCAGAAAGTAGGAGCGTGCCGGACGAATGCGAATCTTATCCTCTTCATTTTCTTCTATATCCAGATTTGCTTGCTGCAAGAACGCCGAGCCATCTTGGATCAGATGTTCTACACAATATAATTGATACCAGACTCGATAATCCGACATGAACGGAATTTGATGCATATCCAAGTTTGCATCAGGGTGCAATGCTTGATACTGCTTCATCACCTCAGCTACCAGCGTTGGTGTTTTCCCGTTTGCCACATCCTGGATGAAGTTCATTTCTGCCGGGCAAAGCTTATACTGCCCCAACGCCTTCGGTTCATCCAGCTGCAGTGCATCTTCGACGTTCAGGTTTTCATCAATGCAGAAAAGCAGTGCAGAATTCAAGCGATCAATTACATCCCGGCAATCCACACCGGCAGCAAAAGAAGTAATGTTCTGCACCTGCGCCGGCAGTTTGGGCGCAATCTCAGTTGCATAGAATGCTCTCGCCTTTTCAATTGTACAATCGATATCTTCCTGCTTTTCTTCCGCAAATTCTCCCAGGCATACAAGCACCGGCCGAAAGGATCCTTGGGAGAACGCTCGCCGGGATGCGCTTTCCCAGTACCGGCTCACCAGCGTCAGCAGCCACGTCTCATCGATTTTCCCGTTCTTCATCCAGGCAGCAGGCAACACATCCCGAATGGCAAGGACATAATCCCGAGGCGGAATCGGCGTGCTTTCCGTTTCCCAGAACTCGTAAAAATCCAGCGTATTCAGCCGGGCAGCTGCATCGATCATCTGCCCTGCCGCGGCAATTTGAGAAACCGGTTGATCCAGCTCCGGCATAATGTATTCCGCAAAGCCATGAAATCGGCCTCGATTGCTGATTCCCACATAAGAAGAGATGAAGGCAGGCGCGCCAAAGGAATCCGTTTGATACTCCCATACATGACAGAGTCTGCTAAGGCTATCCGGCTGTCTGTAATCAGTCGGTTCAATACGGGAACGATCCTCCACTTCACTGCCATGGTTGATCCACAGCGTATCAGCGTCTTCATGAAAGTTATCCGATCTGCCAATGACACCGAAGCCTGACTTTGGCGTATCGCCGCCAATGTAATACTGCACATCGATATTCATTTTCTGCCTCCAAAGAGCCTGCTGAAAAAGCCTTTCTTTTTCTTCGTTGCTTGTCCGGCTTCCTTCTTTTCCTGCTTCTGCGGGGTCTCAGCAGTCGATTCACGCTCAGGCAGCTTCACATTGCCTGTGAACCACTTCACATCGCCTTTATCATCCACACCGCTGACGAGGCCAAAGGTCATTGCAATCACCAGGAAAGGTTCAATGATTCGATGCTTGGGATCGTTAGCAGAATTCTTAGGCTCAAAGCAGATTTTCGAATTGCCGGGGGCTGATGGCACCCGCGTAGAGGTAGAAACACCCAGCAGATACACCTGACGATCCTGACCGAAGGTATCATGAATCTTCTTGCTCAGGTTCACACTATACTGCTTTTGCAGGAAAGTATTCAAATTATTCCGTACTTCTGCTAGGACGCGAAGGTTAACATGGTTCAGATGCTTTTTGCCGATATCCGTCGTAATTTCCAGTTTGCTGTTTGCTCCGCCAAACAGGTCAGAATCCTTTTCCAGTACCATATCCATTTTGGTAATCACGCAAACAATGGACTTCAGATGGTCGGCAAAATCTTGACAAATCACCCCTGCTTCATTCAGGAATGCATCAATCGTAGGATATATCATATCTTCGCTGCCAGCTCCATGCGCATTCTCCCATGCAGCTGCAAATGCGCCTGAAGTAAGCATGTTAGGATCAATCATCATCAAAAGCGCTTCACAGTTCTGAATACCTTTATGGTTTGCCATATAATCGCTCTGTGTTACAGCTTCTCCTGCAATGTCATAAAAAACGATAAAAGATTCTTTTCCGCCATTTTTGTACTGACACACAATAGGCAGCAGACCGTTATCCGCCGTCGTTGCCTTTGTATTACCGCTGTCCTCGTACGTTTCAATCAGCGGCTGCAGAAAAAGCTTGCTGTCCTCTGCCAGCATCACGGAGCCTAAATTATTATTGCTCAATTGGGCGTTCACCTGCTGAAACAGGTTCACCAAATAGGCCGTCTTTCCTGCGGCACGAATGCCAAACATGGCCACATGATGAACCGGCAGTACGCCAAATCCCTGAGGAAGCTCGCAATGGCAATGGGGGCACGCTCTTTGAACAATTCTGCACTTCTCTTCCGTTGTTTTCTTTTTACTATTGGATCGCTGCGTCCTGTATTCATCGTCATAAGTATCATCGTCACCATCGCCAAAGGCATCGTCCTTACCTTCAAGCTGCTTCGGAGAAAGGCCATTGGAGCGCGCATCCTCCAGCATGGTGGGATAATAATCATTGCAGTCCACCTTAATGACGTTTTTACGTTCTCCGTCAAAACAGGGCTTAAAATACACTCGGGCAAATTTTTCACCGGTTGTCACACCATGACTGCGCAAAAAACCAGCACGAAGCGGATCATCAAACTGCTGCTTGCTCTTCGTCCAAAAGAGAATCTCTTCAACGTCAATTTCTTTACCGCAATAAGGGCATACATGGCTTACTTCCATTATTTCATTCCTCCCTATCTCAATCCGTTAAACTTGTTGAATAAAGATCGGTACCTTTTTGCTGTCCGTTTGCTCTGTCGGTGCCTGAACAACTTTAGCATCATCCAAATTCAGTCTTTCAAAGGTATACGGATGATCCTCATTGCCTGCATACAAAGGATAGTACAGCCACTTGCCTTCCTTATTGGTAATCCGCAATGCAACACGATTCAGCACACCGGGCGCAGCTTGTTTCATTTCTAATTTGCTACCCTTTATGCTATAGTTGACCTGTTCACATCTTCCCATCACTGTTGCACGGTCAATGTAGGGGGTCTTCCCCTCTCCTGAGTAAATGGTAACTGTCAATTCTCCGTAAGGAATCGGCTTCCCACCCATCATTTTTGCCGTCACGTCAAATTGCCCGTTGTTTTTCTTGAACGTCTTCACATCAACAACATCAAATCCCACTTGCTCACCAAGCTGGGTAATTGTAATTTTTGCAAGCTGATCATTGCCTTGCCAATCCCAGGAAAGCATGTAATGATTCTGAGCATTGGGCTGCAGTTTTAGTCCATGCGTATCCGTTTCTTCATGGCGTTCCGCAGGAGCCGAGTGTGCTTTCTGAGAAGAAGCAAGGTTACTGATTTTCCTCTGGCTTGTCACGGGAGACTGACCCTGTTCCCGGTCTGCCAGCTTGGAAAGTCTGCCCATGCTTGCGCCATGAAAATAGGCTTCTCCGCTGTCGAGGATCCAGGATTGCTCCCCGCTTCCCTCAATCGGATACAGGGTCAGATTCTCAGCGTTATCCGTCTGCACTTCAAAAAGGCCTTCCGGCGCATTTTTCCAGGCACTCGCCAGATCTTCATCCACCAGATAGAAAGACTGCGCATTGCCTACAATCGCCCTCATATTGTAATACATGCGCCGACCAGGCTTCAGGTAATCCGCAAAGAACTCCGTCAGCTTTTCATCGTCAAACTCCGCGTGCAGCACATCGAAGAATCTTAGGCTCATACGTCCCGGCAGTTGGTCTCTCAGCACCTGCTGTGCGCTGGCAAGCAGGCTTTCCCATCCTGCTTCCACATAATTTCCGTTTTCATCAAAGTATTGGGCTTCGCTTTCCATGTTCTCTGTAATTTCCTGCAATGCAGGGTGGAGATTCGTCAGCTCCTTCCAATACTTGGGATATTTCTTTGTCCGAAGATAGTCCGTATTCCCCGACTCCGGTTTTTCAAGCTTTCTCATTCTGCGCTGCAAATAAGCAACGATGTCCATTTCAGGTACTTTCCCGGAATGCATTCTGTTGAGCCACTCTTCAATTGACCGATATGCCTGGGCAAGAGCATTTGCATATGTCTGCATATTCAGCTGCATTGCATGCGTTCCTGCTGCCTTAAAAGCCGCTTCTTTGTTTTCCTCCACGTATTGAGACATCCTGCCTGCTGTTTTGAGGAAAGGCTTCTTTCCGAAGGTGCACCGAATAGCCGGTACATCGTCCTTGCTCATGCGTTCCAATGCAGACGCAATGTCGCCGGCTGCAGACGCAGGCATAATCGCCGCTTTCGGTGTGCGGCACAACCGGTCCACAACTTCGTTTTTCACCTGCTGTGCAAAGCTTTCCGCCCGTTCAGCCATCGTTGCCGATTGACAATAATTCATGTCAACGAACCGTTTCAGGCGCTTGCACGTTTCCGTTTCATCCAGGTCTGCATCCATGCGAATGGTGATCCACGCATTACCGAAATCGCTTTTCGCAATGCGAACAGACTCACGCACTGTTTTCTTTAGCCACTCTTCCAGTGCCGAAACGCTTGCCACGCCCGATGGCAGCAAAGCAGGTACCGCTTCAGCTGACGACAGTTCTCCCTCCTGCAAGCGTTCCTGCACGGCAAGGCACGAAGCGGCTAAGCGAAGGTTTTCCAATTCGCTGCCATTCGCATTCAGCACGGAATAGCCCACCGAATAGGTTTCTGTGCTCAGGTGCAATTTATCGGCACAGTTCATTACGGCAGACAGATACAGTGCATTCCACATGGCATCACTGTTCACTTTCTGTCCGCCGTCATCCGTATCACCAATGAGGAACACATGGTCATGATGCCCCTGCCCCTGAATAGTTTGCAGCACACGATGCATGCCATTCTTTTCATCCGGCAGGCTGTCTCTCCCCAGCACATAATAGAGCAAGAACTGGGTGAAATGGACATCGTCCTTCAGCACATTCTGCGTGAAGCTTTCCAGCCAATCATAGGTACAGTGCTCACGTCCGGCTGCGCAAATCAGATGGAGCTTAGGGCTGCCCGCATTCGGCAACCTCCACGCAATTTCAGCGTACTCATTTGTTGATAGCGGCTGCTCATTAATGTTAAGATAGGTGGTTATCGGACTAACACGATTCCATTCCTCTTGGGTCAGTTGATTGTACTCCTGGTCATGGCTGGATACAATCAAAAAATACAGGGATGCCCATCCATCTGCATTGAGCAGTTTATCCCACTGCTTCACCAAATCCACAAAATGCTTTGCGGCTTCATCGCCATAAAGAACAACAATATTTGCAGCCGTTGTGCTGATCGTCATTGTCCCTCGTTCCTCCTATATGGTGATAGACCTTCAGGGCAGACCGCACCTGCGACCTGTCCTGAAGGCACCACCCTGCGCTTTTCTATAAAAATCTACGCAGGCTTACAGACCCTTTTGAATTTTCTTAAAGCTTCTTATGTTCTTTTCGATTGCTTTACTGAATGCCTGCATCAGTTCCATCTGATACGTCAGCGCATCTGCCTCGCTGGGGTTGCTGTGCGTTTCATGCTCCAACCTCACTGCTTCCTCATCCGCTTCGTCCTTCAGATCATTGGCAGCATCCAGCAGATCCTGCATTTCTTCAGCCGTTACAGTCTCCCCATCTACCGCCGTGTCATAGGCATCCTTGGCATCCTTCAGCATCCGCGTCAAGGTTGCCTTCGTGCTGTTGCTTTCAGGAACTTCGGCCAGGAAAGCAATGACCTTCACATAGTCAGAAACGTCCTTCAGGTCGTCAGCAAGCAGGTTTTCACTCACCATATCGTACTTTTCGCCCTTGTACTTGTAGCGATAGCCGGAACCGCCCAAGGAAATTACATCGTTCAGGAAAATAAACAGCTCTGCTGCCTCCGGAGCAAACTCCTTGCGTTTTTTCCATGCAGCCGCAATTCTTGCCGCTTCCTCCGCTTCCTTGCGGATCTCCTTCACAGCGGGCAGCTGCATTTCAATCGCACGCATCATGTCCGGGCGGCGGTAAATAATTGCCTCAGCCATCGCCACGCACAGCTTTGCATGGTTTTCCTTGGCCTTTGCCATTGCCGCAATATCCGCCTGAACAGTAACATCAAAGGGATCGCAGGGCTCATTGGTTAAGCCAAGTACATTGGCCAGCTGCGATGGCCGAACTTCCTTCTCCTCCAAATAGACTGTTTTTCCGGAGTTCAGGTAAGCCGCCAGCTTTTCTCCGATTTCCGCCTTCGTGTAAGGTGCCCCTGTGGCAGGATTCTTCTCAGCCACAATCACCGCCCGATCCTGACGCATGGTTTCAGAGGTCTTGAAAGCGTTCGTACCCGGCGCATACTGCAGGTGAACCTTTACCGAAACGACGGGGTTATCCGTCGAAACTTCTACCATGCCGCATGCCATACCATCCCGCACCAGATCTTTCACGTGCTCATACTGGGCTTGCTCGCTGAGCGTGCCGGTTCCCGGGAAGAGGAAATAAGGCTTGGGCGAAGGAAGCTTTGTCCAGTCCGACTGGTAGCTGGCGTTAGGATCACCGTTGCACACCAAGTGCATGCCCTTCGATGCGCCGTCTTTATTCAGGTCGGCATCATAGGTCGTCCGCAGTTCTTCCATTTTGCCATAGCGATACAGAGGCAGCTTATCCCAGGTGTTCAAGCAATAAATGTGATCCTTCAGGGAGCTTTCCTTCGGCTCTACCGCAGGATCATGGGTCTTAAACGCCTCGCTGATGTACTCCATGTGCTTTTTCGCATTGTAAGGAATGGACATATAGCTGTAGGGTGCCTTGTCCTCACTTTGGAAGACCGCATCCTGCATAAACATAGGCACTGCACTGTCCAGTACCTCGGTGGCCAGGCGATTCATCCACTGCTGCTGCTTGGCGATGTCCTCTCCAACATTGCTTACCATGATGGAGTCCAGAGACTGATCGTTCACATCCCCGTAGGTTTCCGTCAATTTTTGCTGCAGCATGCCGCAGAGCTTTTCAAGCCCTGCATTGCGACACAGGAACATAACGCCGGAGGACTTACTGTCCACATTGGGCGCATTCAGCATGGAGATGGTCGTTACTTCCTGCAGGAAGGAAACGGCCAGCCGGTTATTAGCGTTTGCATCAGTAAAGACTTCATCAATCTTTCCCTTCACATCATCCAGCTGATAGATATCCTGCACCAGGGTAGTATCCGTGGATTCGATGGTGTTGAATTCTTCTTCCAGCTTCTCGATGGTGTTGCACATAGGCTTCAAGCCATCGGCCAGATATTCTTTCACCCGAAGAATCAGCTTTTCCAGCGCAGGCACATAGCACTCCATGAATTCACTGTTCCACACAGCCGTGTAAAGAGAACGAAGAGCATGGTCATAGGTTTCCAGCGCGGTCTTTCTGCCCAGAAGCGGCGGATGGCAGAAATTCCCGAAGCTGCTCTTGCAAGTCTCCTCCCACTGGCTAATTTCCTTACGGAACTTATTTCTATAGCTTGTCCACGTTTCCAAGGTTTTATTCATTTCGGAAAGCAGGCCGGATACATCATCCAGATAAAGCCGCAGTGCAAAGGGTCCCTGTTCCGGATCCGTAATAACAGTATTCGCAAACTGAACAAACCGATTCCATGCCTCGTTCAGATACTTTTCCGATGCTTTCAAAGCCGCAGGAGCGCAATCCGTATTCCGCTGCTGGTGCCAGCGGTTATGGGCTGGCGGATTCATATTCTGAACTTCAGAGACCTTAATCTTATCAGACAAGTCGGTAGAGCAATACGAAGGCAACCGGCAAATGCGAGTGCGGAAATCCTGCATCATCTGTCCGCCGGAGCCGATAATCTGCTGTGCCCGATGTTCTCCCTGTCCATCCGTGAACATGCGGCGGTCAGGCTGTAAAACGCCCTTGCTGTCCCGCAGGGGAATAAAGGTAGACAGCAGGCGTTTTCCTTCGTAGTACAGCAAAGCTTTCTTCGGAATCCGCTTGGTGAAGGCACCGATTGCCCGGTAGCCATAGAACGCCGGATACCGCTTACTGATTTGGATGGCACCCAGGTTGTCCTCATACTGACGATAGGAATACTGGGTGGTAACGCCATCCTCATGCGCCATGTAGTGCATCAGGTTTTCGGCGATGGTATTCATGACGGCTTCATAGCCATCCTTATAAGGAAGGCCCTTCGTGTTGGTAGAGCTCATCAGCAGGCAGCTGTCAAAAGGCTTCTCGCTCCAGGTAATGCTGGTTGTCGCATTGTACTGCATGGTGTAAGGAACTTCATGGTCCTTCACGCGCATCCAGAAATCCAGTTCCTTCAGGGCAGCATACGCATTGTGCTTGATGGGATCCTCCATGCCGGAAGCACCCTTGACTCTCTCCAGCGAAACATCAGGCATGACAAGATAGCCTGTAATACGCACCGGCAACTGGGACACCTGCGAACCAACGTAGCGCACAATCTGTGCCATGTCCAAGAAGGTGCCGGAACCCGTACCGCCGCTGATGCCTGTCAGGATCACGATCTCAATACGATTCACCGGGCTGCCGGGAGCACCCGCGGCAACGGAGACAATATTGTTCAATGCGCCTCTCAGTGCATTGGTTACCTTGTCGTAATTTCGGCACAGAGCCAGTCGGGCAGCCTGACGGACAGTGCCCATGCCAAGGCCGGCAGCCTCATGGCGAAGGTCACGGTTGACCCATGACCGCTCATAGGGCTGGAGCAGCGTATCCTGATTGGTCAGGATCTTATCCATGCCGGCAATGGAAATATCCACATACTCGTTGATTTCCAAGCCGTCCGGTCGTTCACTCAGGCTGTCAAAACCCAGATAGGCCGTTTTCGGCGGTGCTGCCTGGGTCTGACCATCCGCATTCACCGGCAGCACATACCGCTCGGCAAAGGTACGCTTCACTGCCTTCAGCGCATCGCAGCCTGTGCCGCCCAATCCAATCACCAGCAACGGAACAGGAATCTTTTCAACCCGCTCAATGGAAATATCGAACTTCTGCTCAGCCATGACACGATCCCCTTTTCAATTCAAGATTATTTAGAACGCATAACCGCCATTGTCGTCTCCATTGTTCCAGTCATCAACATTATTCTCGTGCGTATCCTGCTTAGCATTCTTCCTCGTGGAGCGGCTCACACGCTTGCTCTTCTTCGGTGCTGCATTTTCGAAGCCTTGATCATCACTTGTCCAATCATCTGCTCCGCCTGCATTATCCATGAAGGCCGTCATGCCACTATCTTCCTGCTTCTCGCAAAGTTTCAAGACAAGGGCACTTTCCTCGTTCATCCGGCGAATCTTCAATTCACCATCCAAGTGCCACTGTACCTTTTTCCCTGCCTTCAAAGCTTTCTCACTCATGGTGATTTCGTAATCCAGCTCAATCTTCTTGCAAACCACATCAATCGTCTTCGAAGCACGGTTAGGCTTCAGCAGCACATTCAGGAGCTGTGTGTTGCTTACGCCGCAATTCTCCCCGCTCACGCCGAGCCTCATTGCATTCACAGGTGCCTTGCTGTTGGGCAATTCCAGACGAGAAGTTTCATACATACTGGGTGCTTCCGTGACCGAAACAGCAAGTCTTGCAAAGCGAGGCTTCCGCAGCTGATGGATGATCAGGATCAGTACAATCAGTACCGCCAGTGCAATACCAACAATCACCGCAAGGGTCAGGAACTTGTTATGCAGATCCACCACGGTCAAGGTCTTGGTATAAGGCACGGCGGAAGTCACGCCGTCGCCATCCGTGGCCACAATGTTCATGGTGACGGTAAAGGTGTCATGGAATATGCCTGTCGAACTGCTGTCCACAAGGATGTGGTAGGCATTCTCCCCCGTCTTCTCAGCCGTGATCATGGCCGCATCTGCCGCCGCACCGCTTTCGGGCAGGGCAAAGGTCGGTGCCGCATAGGTCAAAACATCATTGTCGGCGTCCGTAAACAGCTTTTCCGCTTCGATATCCACATTGAGCTCAGCCGCATCCTGAGACGTTTCTTCGCCAATGAGTCCCTTCAGGAAGGACGGTACATCAGTGCCGTTGCAATAGATGGTTGCCGCCCCGGATGCAGCTGCCACCGGTGCTTCTTGGTTGGGGATGTTCACCGTCAGCTTCATGGGATCGAAAAGGCCAATCGTAACCGTCACATCAATGGTCGCAGCCTTGTTGCCAGTATTGATGGTAAAGTCTCGGCTGTCTTCCTGCTGAGAATTTTCCGTGAAGGAAACCTTCTCATCCGCCGTGGTATTCACCGCATCCACCCGGACGGACAAACGGTTCAGAACCTCCGCATCAGCGTAGCCGCCGTTGACGTCCTTCAACTGAACAGACAAGGTGAGATCCGTATTCTTTAGCCAAGTATCAGGCGTATTGCCGGGCGTACCGTTTACTGTCACAACAGGAGTGTAAGCCTTCTGCATTTCATCCACGCCGGACACTACATGGAACGTTATGTTCATGCTGCCTGCACCGTTTGTGCAGCCGTCATCATAGTACAAAGTATACACTGCATCGCCGCTGGCCAGCTTATCGCCGTCCTGGGCTGTATGGTATGTGAAAGTGCCGGTGCTCTCATCCATTTCCAGGGTAACAATGCTGCCCGCATTGTTCAGCGCCTTCAGGGTATAGCTCAGCTGATCCCCGTCAGCATCCTTCACCAAATCCTGAACCTTCACAGGCAGCACGCCGGAGGTGCCTTCCACCGTCCAGGTAGCCGCGGCGTCTTCCGTGTCATCTGTGGAATTCACGTTAAGCGTTATATCATAGTCCTTGGCCTCCGGTGCATGGTTCAGAAGAACAAAGTTCTGTTCCACGCTGCGGTTCAAGCCAGCGCCCTGTGCGCTTACCACCAGTACATAATTGCCATCCTGCAGAATCGTTTCGCTCAGATCCACATCCGCATGGAAGCAGCGAAGCGTCTCATCGGAAAGCAAGGTGCCTTCTCGCTGAAGCGTACGCTTTCCATCCAGTTCCTGATACAGCTGCCAGCTGCCCTGAATGGTCATCCAATCTTCGAAGCCTGCTTCTCCCCGGTGATCCGCATAAAGGTTGCTGTCAGATGCCTTGGATCCGTCCGCATTGGTAAACCAGGAAGTGATCTCCAGCTTGTCAGACTTATACAAGCCATCCACCCGAGTGGTTGTGGACTCCACGGAAGACTGAAGCTTGATGTTGTAGTTGTAGAGAATGTTGAAAGAGATGTTATTAGGATCCGTATTGCTGGTGAATCGAAGGGTCCACAGTCCGTTAGGCTGAGGATTGCGTACCTTCACCATGGCAAAGTGAGCGTTGTCATTGCGCAGAATCTGAATGTCCGATGCGTTGGACAGCAGTGTACCATCGGAATCATACATTTTGATGCTGGACGCGTCAATGCCCTTACCCCACTTGCTGGTTTCCTTCGCATTTGCCAAGTGAACAGGAAGGATGATATTGATTTCCATCACCGACTGATTCAGCACAGGGATGGTAACCTCATAAGTGTTCTCCATTCCCTCTACCTTTTCGGGAGAAGCAGAGAGCTGCACGCTGGAGCCAATCCGTGCTGCCAAGAAGTCTGCGAAATACTCAGGCAAGCTGGATGCATCGTTTTTCGATACCATCCGGCAGCCGTCTCTCAGTCCGCTGCCTTCGGAAATAGCACGCAAGGAGAGACCGCCTGCCGCTGCCGTATCAGGATCTTCATTCAAAGCAATGGCATAAATCGGGTACTGCAAAGTGTAGGCGCAGTTCACGGCCTCTTTGGTCACAGCATTGGCAGTATCCGTGGTATATTTCTGCGTTCCTTCGCTGTAGATGGTTTGGTTAGCGCTATCCCACCGGAGAGAATTGGTCACTGTCTGTTTTGAGCCGGACATATCATTGTTGCCGTCCGTCAGCAGCATGATCATGGGCTCATTCCCCACATCATCCCGCTGCTGAAGGATCTGGTTAGCCCGCATCAGCGCAGCACCGATATTGGTGTTCGGCTTCGTGCCGTAGTCCTTCAGGGCATACACCTGCTGCACAAGCTCGTTGCGGGAGGTGCTGTCCGGCACAGGCGTCAGGTCAATAATCTGATCTTCAAAAGGTTCCCATGCAAAAGGCACCACTGCCACACGGGAAGAATCCATGTCCAGCATGCTGATCAGCATGGCTGCCGCATCCAGACGATAATTGTACTCATCATTTTTCGTCCTTGCATCCGGGTTGTTGCTGCCATCCATGGATGCCGTCATATCCAGCACAATCACAACATCAATGCCGGATGTGGCAGATGTATCAGCCATGGTGTCCGCCTCAACGGTTCCCGTCAGGCAGGCAAGAAAGACGCATAGCATCAACATAGCAGACAGGATTCTCTTCATGACAGGGCTGCCTCCTTCAAGTGCTTCTTGCGGCGCTGCCGTCTGAGGAGTTTCTCCTGCATTTTGCGTGCCGTAGAACATTGGACTAGAAAAGGAAATCATTCCTTTTGATTATAGCAGAGAACCGCTGTCAGTTCAATAGAAAAATTACATGAATCTTTTTTTTTTTTTTGAAAAGTAACGAAAATGTCACACTTCTGTTTTCGTTATGGGAACATGTCCTTCCTTCATCGTTCATGTAATCCTCTCATCTGCATCGATAAATCTAGCATTTTGCTTGTTTTTTCGCCATTGTTACGAATACGAACACTCGCAAAATCAGTTTTCGACAATAACTTAGCTTGATGCGTTTGCTCGTCGTTCATGTCACATACACGTAACCTTTTACAACATTTGCTTGCAGAATGCCTCTTCTGCTTCTCTTTTTTGTGCTATACTCCCCTTATCCCCCTGAAAGGAGTGCTTCCATGCCCTGCTTCACCGCTTCTTACGAATCCCCTCTCGGCCTCATCACCATGATCTGCAACGAGCATGCACTGCTGGGGCTTTGGTTCTCCGGCCAAACGCATTTCATGGAAGGATTTACGGGCACATGCCGGACGGCTGACACTCCTATTTTCTCCGAAACCAAGCGTTGGTTGGATGGCTACTTTTCCGGTAGCGTGCCCGACTTTACTCCCCCGCTGCAGGTTACGGGTTCTCCTTTTCGCCGGATGGTATGTGATATCATGTCGGCCATTCCTTACGGGCAAACCATGACCTATGGGGCGATTGCCGTGGAAGTGTCCAGGCGAATGAGCAGCTCCCCCATGTCTGCGCAGGCAGTTGGCGGCGCCGTTGGGCATAATCCCATTTCCCTGATCATTCCCTGCCACCGTGTCATGGGTGCAGGAGGCAATCTCACCGGCTATGCAGGCGGTATTGAGCGAAAAATAGCCTTGCTGAAGCTGGAAGGCATCGATGTCAGTAGGCTGCGCTTGCCCAAGCAGAAGCGTGAACCATGACCCTCATTCACAGAAAACGACCCGGCGATGGAACGGCATACAAGCACGTTCAACCGCCGGGTCTTGCATTTCATGTAAAGATAGGATTGGATAAAGGTTCCGAGCCGCGTAAGGTTCAGACCTTCCAAATCTCCTTTGCATATTCCTTGATGGTTCTGTCGGAAGAGAACTTTCCTGCACCGGCCACGTTCATCAGGCACTTTCTTGCAAAGGCCATGTGGTCACGGTAATCCCGGTTAGCCCGCAGCTTCGCATCCAGATAACTGCGGAAATCCTTCAGCAGGAAGTAATGATCCGGCTTGTGCCAGCTTGCGCCTTCCAGCAGAGCGGTGTGCAGTTCCTTCAGCATACCGTCGTCATCGGGGAAGGTGCCGTCAATCAGGCTGTCCACCGCCTTGCGCAGCAGAGGATCCGCTTGATAGAGCTTCTTCGGGTCATAGGTTGCCTTCATGGCGTTGATTTCGTCCACCGTTGCGCCGAAGATGTAGTTATTCTCTTCCCCTGCCTGCTCAACAATTTCAATGTTGGCGCCGTCAAAGGTGCCCAGGGTCACAGCACCGTTCAGCATCAGCTTCATGTTGCCGGTGCCGCTGGCCTCCGTGCCGGCGGGAGAAATCTGTTCGCTGATGTCCGCAGCAGGGATGATCTTCTCCGCATAGGAGCAGTTGTAATTCTGCACAAACACGGCACGAAGCTTCTGATTGGTTTCCGGATCGGCATTCACCTTGTCCGCAATCATGTTGATCAGGTGAATGATGGCCTTCGCCCGGTCATATCCGGGGGCTGCCTTTGCACCGAAGATGAAGGCGGTGGGCGTAAAATCCTTCAGCGTGCCATCCTTCAGCTGGTAGTAGATTGCCAGAATGGACAAAGCGTTCATCAGCTGCCGCTTGTATTCATGGAGCCGCTTCACCTGCACGTCAAAGATCATGCCAGGATCCAGGGTCACGCCCTCTTTCCGCTGAATCTCCTCCGCCAGCTGACGCTTCTTCTCCTGCTTCACCTGCATAAAGGCTTTGCACAGGTCATCATCGATCATGGGCTTCAGCTTGGCCAGCTCGTCCAGATCCGTCAGGAATTCCTCGTTGCCCAGCTTCTCCTTCAGCAGAGCGGTCAGTTCAGGATTGCACAGTCCCAGCCAGCGGCGCTGGGTAATGCCGTTGGTCTTGTTTTGGAACCGTTCCGGATACAGGGCATACCAGTCCGCAAATACGTCCTTCTTCAGAATTTTGGAATGAATCGCCGCCACACCGTTGGTTGCATGGGTGGCATACACGGCCAGCTGCGCCATATGTACCTGGGTCACCTTGGTATTCCACGGGTTCGGCCACAGGATACAGCGGGTCGCCTTCACTTCATGACCGCCTGCCTTCATTTCCTTGCGGAAGCGGACATCAATCTGCCGGATGACCTTCACCAATTCCGGGCAAACGGAGGCCAGCAGGGGCAAGTCCCACTTTTCCAGTGCTTCCTGCATCACCGTATGATTGGTGTAGGCAAAGGTTTCCCGGGCAATGGCGAAGGCAGTCTCAAAGTCCACGCCGTCTTTCCCCAGCAGGCGAATCAGCTCGGGAATCGCCATCACGGGATGGGTATCGTTCAGCTGTGCCGCATGCTCCTTGGCGAAGAAAGCGTAGTCACTGCCGTGGCGTGCCTTGTAGCTGCGCAGCAAGTCCTGCAGAGAGGCAGACACCAGCACATACTGCTGCTTCACCCGCAGCTGCTTGCCTTCCTTCTTCGAATCATTGGGGTACAGGAACTTGGTAATGTCCTCAGCCCTGTTCTTGTCCCCGGCAGCTTTGGCATACTCCTGCTGATTAAACAGAGGGAAATCAATTTCGTGAAGGCTTTCGCACTGCCACAGGCGCAGGGTGCCGATGTTCTTTGCGCCATAGCCGATGATGGGCATATCATAGGGCACAGCCAGCACATTGCCTGTCTTCATTTCCACCGTTACGGCAAGATCGTCTCGGCGAATGCTCCACGGATCTCCCCACTTGGCCCAGTCATCCGGTTCTTCATGCTGCCTGCCGTTCACAAAGCTTTGCTTAAACAGGCCGTAACGATATCGAAGGCCGTAGCCGGTCAGGGGCACCTGATGGGTTACCGCACTGTCCAGGAAGCAGGCTGCCAGCCGTCCCAGGCCGCCGTTGCCGAAAGCGTCGTCCTCTATATCCTCAAGGCAGGCAAGATCCACATGCCGCTCTGCCAGCAGCTTTTTCGTATCCTCCAGCAGACCCAGGCAGAACAGATTGTTGTACACCATGCGACCCACCAGATATTCGGCAGACAGATAATAGGCCTGCCGCTTTCCCTGCCGCTTCTGCTCACACTTCACCCAAGTAGGCGTTAATGCCTCCATGGCAGCAGAAGCCAGAGCGTCATGAAGCTGCACGGCCGTTGCCTGCTCCAGCATCACATGGTCACGGGTCATCAGCAGGGTTTCTCCCCGGCGGATCAGTTCCTTGGCGTTCATCATCATTTAGCCTCCCTGTTCGTCTGTTGGTTCAGTTCCTTCAAGTGCTTTGCAACCTCATCCGTTGCAGCGCCGGGCAGCATACGCCACCGCCAGTTGCCGCCGATGGTGCCCGGAAGATTCATTCTGGCACTGGTATCCAGCCCCAGCACATCCTGCATGGGAATCACCGCCGTATCTGCCCGAGATGCCAGCAGGCAGCGGATGAAGGCTTCCGGTGCGTCTTCTTTCTTTTCAAAGCCCAGCATTTGCTGCGCCTGCATCAGAGACTTTTCGTCTGCAGCATCCACCCAGCCCCGGACAGTATCGTTATCGTGGGTGCCGGTATACACCACGGAATTTTCCGCATAGTGCTGGGGCAGATGCATGTTATCATCCCCGCCGCCGAAGCCGAAGCACAGTACCCGCATGCCCGGATAGCCCACGAACTTCAGCAAAGCCCGTACCCGGTCATTGACGCAGCCCAGATCCTCCGCCACAATGCGGATGCCCGGCAGCTTCTTTCGGAAAGTCTTGAACAGGCTTTTCCCAGGGCCGATAACCCACTTGCCGTTCCGGGCATTCGGGGCACCGTAAGGGATGGAATAGTAATTAGCAAAGCCGATGAAATGGTCAATGCGGATCATATCATACATGGTACTCATGGCTTTCATCCGCTCCACCCACCAGCGGTAGCCGGTCAGGCGAAGATAATGCCACCGATACAGGGGATTGCCCCACAGCTGGCCATCCTCGGAAAAATAGTCCGGTGGAACGCCTGCCACACGCTTGGGGATTCGGTTGCGATCCAGCTGGAAAACCTCAGGGTGCGTCCATGTGTCCGCACTGTCCTCCGCCACATAAATGGGCATATCGCCAAACAGCAGCAGACCCAAATCGTTGCAGTACTTCTTTAATGCCATCCACTGGCGGAAGAAGAGCATCTGCACAAAAAGATGATACTGCACATCCTCCGACAGCTTGCTCTTATAGCGAAGCACCGCTTCTTCTTTATGCAGGCGAATGTCCTTTTCCGGCCACTTTGTCCACATGGCATCCCCGAAGTAATGCTTCACCGCCGTGAACAGCGCCACATCTTCCGCCCAGGGATGACTGCGGGCAAACTCCTCCACCTTGCCCTGCATTTTCTTCCCGGACTGCCGGAAGCACAGCCGAAGCCGTCCTTCCTTATGCATGCGCACCTTGTCATAGTCCACATGCGCCGGATCTTCATCCACGTAGGCCGGCAGACCGCTGTCATCCAGCAGTCCTTCCCGCCGCAGCTCCTCCAGAGAAATCATCAGCGGATTTCCTGCAAAGAAGCTGGAGGATTGATAGGGCGACTCCCCGTAACCTACCGGTCCTACCGGCAGTACCTGCCACAGCTTCATCCCGGACGCATGCAGGAAATCCGCAAAGTCCCGGGCTTCCTGCCCAAGGCTGCCGATGCCGTCCTTCCCGGGCAGGGAGGTAATGTGCATCAGAATGCCGCTCTGTCGCATAAGCATTTCTCCTTTCATCATGACTTTCCTTAATCGGTATCGTTATCGGTAACGTTTTCATTCATGTCTCAAAGAATGGCGGGGGGATGTTACTCCACCCGCAAAAGTGCGCAGCTGATCGGGGCAAGGGTGACGGCCTTGTCTCCGCACTGCACCTTGCCGTAGCTGCCCAGCACAGTATAACCCATCAGCTGAGGAATGTCTACCGTAATTTCTTCCTCTGCGGAAGCGTTCACCAGCACGGCCACGCTGCTTTCCCCATCCTGAACGGTAAAGAAAGCAACGCTGTCGCTGCCTGCATCCAGGCAGGTCATGACGCCCCGGAGCAGCTCCGGTGCCTGATTCCGCATGGCAATCAGCTGACGATAGCAGTTCAGCAGGCTGTCAGGATCGTCGTCCTGAACATCCGCACCTTCCTTCAGCCGCTGATGCTGATCCGCATCCGCCGGCGGATTGCAAAGCAAAGCCTCATCTGCAGCACTCCACAGCATGGGCAGGCGCTTGTTTTCGTCCCTGCCGGAGCCGGTCATGCCCAGTTCCTCCCCATAGTACACCGTAGGCACGCCGGGCAGCAGCAGATACAGCATGGCCGCTGCCTTCTCCTGATCCTTGCCCAGGCGCAGCACACCTGCCGCACGTCCCATATCATGGTTGGTCAGGAAAGGCGCATCAAGCCCGTCAGGGTTGGCTGCACGGAGCTGCTCATTCCACGCCGCAAGCCGCTTTGCTGCCACCGCACCATTCCCCTTCAGAGCAGCCTTCAAGAGGGTGCCGGTACTGTCCGCCGCCGGGAAATTAAACAGGCTGTCAATGCCGCTGGCATACAGGTTCAGCATGGTGGTTTCATCCGTCCATGCTTCAGCGACTATGTAGCACTCCGGGTCGTTCGCCTTGGCTGTTTCATTCACGAAGCGCAGAAAATCTGCATTCTTCCCCGTTGCTCCCGTGTAATAGCTGGTGACTGCATCCAGCCGAAAGCCCTTCACCCCACGGTTTTGCCACAGGGTGATGATGCGGGCAATCTCCGCCCGAACGTCCTCATTGTCCAGATTCAAATCCGGCATATGGTCGCCGAAGCGTCCTTCGTACCACCAGCCGTCCGCACCCGGCACGGCGTGATAGCCGTCTCCGCTGCTTTGGGCAAAGTTGTACCACTGAAGATAGGGGCTGTCCGTCCCTGCCGCCAATGCCTGACACGCCTCCGTGAACCAAGGATGCTGACTGCTGGTATGGTTCACCACAAGATCCAGCATCACCTTCATGCCATGGGCATCGCATGATGCAACCAGCTGCTCAAAGTCCTCCAAGGTGCCGTAAGCCGGGTCGATTCCTTCATAGTCCGTTACATCATACTTGTGATAGCTGGGAGACGGATGAATGGGCATGAGCCACAGCTGCTTGACGCCTAGGCTGGCTAGATAGTCCATCCGGCTGATGATGCCCTGCAAATCTCCTACTCCATCCCCGTTGCTGTCCTGAAAGGAAGCTACAAAGATTTCGTAGGTCACGCCTAGGGAGGCAGGCGCTGCCGAAGCCGAAGCAGCCACCAGCAGCAGAGCGCACACCAGCGCAGCCATTTTCTTCAGCCATTGCACAGCACCCGCCTCCTTCTTGTTGCGTCAACCGATCAGCCCTTGACGGAACCTCCGGTAATACCTTCCACATAGAACTTCTGCATGATGATAAACAGCACGGAAATCGGAATGGAAACCACCACGCCGCCTGCGCAGAACTGGGCGAAGTAGTTGTTTCTGTTCACCTTGTCCACCATGGCGAACAAGCCCAATGCCACGGTCTTCTGGCTGCTGATGCCGGAGTTCAGCATGATGGAAGCGAAGATGAAGTCCATCCAGGGTGCCAGGAAGGAATTGATCACCGTGTACACAATGATGGGCTTGGACAGAGGAATGATGATCTTCCAGAACACAGTGAATTCATTGGCTCCCTCCAAATAGGCCGCCTCACGGAGGGACTTGGAGATGGTGTCAAAGAATCCCTTGGCAATCAGGTAGCCCAAGCCGCTGCCTGCCGAGTACACAATCACCATGCCGGTCATGGAGTTGGTCAGGTTCAGGTTCTTCATAATGAAGTACACAGCGATCATGGACAGGAAACCGGGGAACAGGTTCATGATGACAGATGCCCGCATCAGGCCTTTCCGTGCCTTAAAGCGCATGCAGCTCATGGCGTAGGCCACCATCAGCACAAACAGACTGGAAATGATGCAGGTGAAAATGGCAATGGTAAAGGTATTCATGAACCATTGCGGGAACTGGTTCACCGTGTCACTGCCGGGGAAAAGAATTGCCTTGTAGTTATCCAGCGTATAGGCCTTGGGAAAGAAGGTGGACAGGTTGGGCCCCTTGTCCGTGCCGAAGGAGGTAACAACCAGCCACACAATGGGAATCAGCCAGAAAACAGCCAGCAGCGTCAATACCAGATGCCGTCCCGTTTGCCTCAATGCTTTCTTCATTGGAAATTCTCCTCCTTATCGCCGGCAATCATGCGATTGAAGGCCAGAATCGTCAGCACAGCGCAGACAATGAACACCAGAATGCCGATGACGGAAGCCATCTTGTAGTTGCTCTGATCCTGGGTCAGGCGGTACAGCCAGGTTACCAGCAGGTCAACCTCGTTGGCGTTGGCATTGGCCATGAGCTGGTCAGAAGTGGTGTACACGTCCTTGCTCAGCAGGTAAATCACGTTGAAGTTGTTGATGTTCGCCACCACGGAGTTGACCAGCGAAGGTCCGGTCACGAACAGGATATACGGCATGGTGATGGAGCGGAAGGACTGCCAGGCGTTGGCACCGTCAATCTTTGCGCTCTCCAGCAGCTCGTTGGGAATGTTCATCAGAATGCCGGTGGCAATCAGCATCTGATACGGCACGCCGACCCAGATGTTGATCATGATGATCGTAATCCGTGCCCAAGTGGGATGGGTCAGGAAGGGAATGAAGTTGGCCGTCGGAATGGCGCCGATGTTGTACAGCCAATCGGTCAGGCCCACATTCTTGCAGATGGTATTCACGATGCCCGCATCCGCGAAGAAGTTGCGCACCAGCAGCAGGCTGACGAACTGGGGCACCGCAATGGTGATCATGAAGCAGGTTCGCCAGAACTTCTTTCCCTTGGTATTTTTATTGTTGATGAACATGGCCAGCAAAATGCCGCCGATGTAGCAGGTAAAGGTAGCCACAACGGCCCACACCAGCGTCCACACCAGTACCCTGCCGAAGGCATAGGCAAAGGTACTGTCTGCGGTCATGTTAAACAGCGTATTGAAGTTTGACATGCCCACCCAGGTGAACAGCTTAGCCGGCACAAGGTGATTTCGGTCGTAATTGGTAAAGGCGATGAGAATCATCACAATCAGGGGAATGATGGTAAAGCACACCACCCCCAGCACCGGCAGGCTCAGCAGCGTCCGGTGGAACTTGACCCCAAGAAGATCCGCAAGGTCTTCCTTGAAGGAATTTACGTGCTTGCCGCTTTCGGAAAGCTCCTGCACACGCCGTGCATTCCGCACAGCCTGAATCAGCAGGATCACAGCCACCAGCAGCAGAATGCAGCCGATGACACCAAACAGGAGAATCAGGAAGGAATTATCGTAGTCGTTGAATTCATTTTTTCTAGTTTCAGGATTATACACACGCTGCTGCTGCACCGTGCCAAGGGTTCCCAGTTTGCTCATGTAGGGCCAGAAGGTAACCGGCAGCAGGTATGCGAACAGTGCTTCCAGTACCGTCAGCAAGATGCCCTTGATATACTGCTTCCGTGCAAAGCTTCCTGCGCCCCACACCAGTGCCGACAGCTTGACCCAAATGTCCCCTTTTGCAAAGTCCCTTGCAAAGCCGGCAAAATAGCCGCCAATGGACGCAAGACCTTTGCCCAGCCCCGACTGCTTCGGAGCCTTTTTCATCGTTTTGCTTTTCTCCATTGTATACCCGCTCCCTCGTGGTTGGTTTTCCCTGCAAGAGAAGCCGCCCTGCCGCTGGTTAGTCCGGCAGGCAGGGCGG
The DNA here is from genome assembly GCA_030529995.1 of Clostridia bacterium. Classification (GTDB taxonomy): domain Bacteria; phylum Bacillota; class Clostridia; order Christensenellales; family Aristaeellaceae; genus CAKUFA01. Next base: position 46,585 of record JAUMVT010000007.1, on the reverse strand, counting down.
CGGAAGGTTTTACTGAGGTTTCATTATTGATCCGCAGGAGCGGTGATGCCGGCAACGCAGTTGTCCAGCAGGGTCTGCAGATCGGTGCCGTCGGGATTGCCGTTCATGATGATCTTGCCCAGAGCGGCAGCGGGATCCCAGTACTTGTTGCCCACACGCTGCACATCAGCATAGGCAGCCTGAGCGGCCAGAGCGGCGATGGCGGGGTTGGACTGCACGGCTTCGGAAGAAGCGGCGTTCACATTGGAGGGACCCTCGGAGCGGATTTCAAACCGGCTCATCTGGCTCTCTTCGTTGGTCATGTAAGCGGCGAAGTCCATGGCTGCGCCCACGTTCTCGGAGTAGGGGTTCACGCCCACCAGCTTGAAGCCGGCGAAGGAAGACATCTGCACCTGTTCACCGTTTACGGTGTAGGTGGGCAGCTTGGTGGCAGCATAGTTGTCGCCCCATGCTTCCTGAGCAGTGTTGGCATTCCAGGTACCGGACACACCAGCGATGATGGAGCCGTCCTTCACGCCAGCCACGAAGGGATCGGAGTTAGCTTCCTTGAAGCCGGGGTTCTTAGCGATCTCCAGCAGTGCTTCCAGCACCTGCACGCCGGTGATAGGGGTATCGGTAGCGTTCCAGTTGCAGGAATTGGTCACGCTGTCTTCATTCACGGTCATGGTCAGGCCTGCGCCCTTGAACCAGCTGTAGAAATACCAGCCGTCGCTCATGGGGAAGCCCACATACTTGCCGGCAGCGGCAGCCTTGGCCATCATGCCGTCCAGGGTCTGCACGTCTTCCTCGGTGAAGTACTCCTTGTTGTAGAACATGAAGTAGCCGTTGGAAGCGGTAGCAGGATAGGCATACAGCACGCCATCCTGGCTGGCAGCCTTCACCACGGGAGCATCAGCACCGCCGTTGGCAGCGATGATATCATCAGCACCGTCAACCACCTGCTGCAGAGCACCGCCGTTCATCAGGCTGTTGAACTGGTCATCAGCAAAGGTGAACACGTCAGCTGCGGCAGTGGGGTCATTCAGCACGACCTTGGAGCAGTCGCCCTCGGTCTGCACACCCACGTTGATGGTGTAGTTATTTTCAGGATGAGCAGCCTTGAAGTTGTCAATCACGCCATTGATCCATTCTATGTCCTGATTGTCGCCCACCCACACGGTGAGGGTCACATCCTCTGCCAGTGCGAAGGAGCACAGTGACAGTGCCATGCACAGTGCCAACACTACAGAAACGACCTTTTTCATTCTGGTTTCCTCCTTTTTATCTCTCCCACAGGTTTCGCCCTGTGCGGATGATCAACTTTCAGGGGCAGATGCCACAGACTCCCGCATACGGAGTACCGCATCCACCGTTACATGGCGGGGCTGACTGCCGTTTTCCAGCATGTCCAGCAGCACCGCCACGCTTTCCCGGGCAAGGTTTTCCACCGGCTGTTCAATGGTGGTCAGCCGAGGTGCAAAGTACTTGCCCATTTCAATCCCGTCAAAGCCGAAGACACTAACGTCCTCCGGCACTCGCTTGCCCATGTCCTTCAGTGCCCGAATCACACCCATGGCCATCACATCGCTCATGGCGAAAACGGCTGTAGTATCGCTCTTCACCGGGAAGAACGCCCGTGCACTGTCATAGCCGCCCTTCAGGGAGAAGCGGCTCTCCATGTATCGGCTTTCATCGAACACCAGCCCTGCATCATGGAAAGCATCCAGTGCACCCAGGTAGCGCATGGAAAGATTATCGCCTTCGCTCCGTGCGGCGCCGAAAATGGCAATGTTCCGATGCCCCTGATCCAGCAGAGTTTTCACCGCCTGATAGCCCAGTGCCCGGTCATCCACAGCCACGGAAGAAGCCCGTTCAATGGGCAGCTTTTCCACCGTCACGGTAGAAAATACCATGGGCACGTTCATGCCGCTGAGCACCTTAATCCGCTCATCCGGTCGTCCGCCTACAAAGATGAATCCTTTGTCATGCTTTTCATGGCTCAGCCGGAGTGCCGTGCGAAACTCATCTTCCTTCTCATCAATGAACTCCAGCATGAAGGACGTCTTGCTGTCCGCCGCTTGCTGAAGCATTTCCTCTGCCAGTGCGTTCAAAAAGGGATTCTGATGTCCCCTCAGAATGACCGCAGCCAAGTCGGAATCTGTCTGCTTCAGGCTTCGTGCATTGGCGTTACCTACGAAATGACACTCTGCAATGATTTTTTCCACTTTCGCACGGGTGGCAGGATTCACATCAGGCCGATGGTTCAGCACACGTGAGACCGTCGTGACACTCACGCCTGCCTTCTCCGCAATATCCCTGATGGTGTATATCTTCATGGCCGCCTCCCTATGCGCCAGTGTCGGTAACGTTTTCGGTAACGATTTCATCACAAGTACAGGATACCACGGTCAATAGGGCTTGTCAATAGTATTTTGGTATTTTTCTGTTGTTTTTTTGCCAGATAAAACAAAAGCCGAGGCGGATCCATGTTCCGCCCCGGCCTTCTTCATTGCTGCTTCAGCAGCCGATTCATTTTTTCCACTTTCCTCTTGGTCGGAATGTAAATGCTGAACCAAATAATCGCAAACCCAGCTACAAAGATTAGGGTAAACACGCCGACCTTGCTCACGGAAATCCAGCCGTTCAGCAGGTAAAAGCCCAGGTAATCGATGTACAGCACCGCTGCCTGAATCAGCCCCGCAAAAGCCTTGGGCAGATTCTCCATCTGATACACAACCGAGATTCCTGCTGCAATAAAGGCCATGACCGTGGTGGTCATGATACCCAGCGCCGCCTGATCAACCGTCAGATCCACATCCGTTCCGGCAGCCTGTATGCACAACAGCACAATCGCCATCACCACTGGCCCGCCCCAGGCAAACTTTACGCCCCGATCACAGAACCCTTTCAAAAATTTCCTCATAATCCGTACCTCCGTTTCAATTCCGCAAAGCATCGTCTGGATATGCACTCCACATGGCCGCTTCGGAAAACCGCATCCACCGCCCCGGAAAGCTGCACCTTGAATTTGGTAATCATCTTCCAATTAGCCAGTGCCGACTTGCCGATTCGCTCGAAGTTTCCCGGCAGCGTCTTTTCCAATTCGTACAGTCTTCTTCGGACAAGGTACCGTTTTCCGTCGCTGTAAACGGCGTAGGTTTTTTCTCCCTCCACCAGAAAGCATTCCACCTGCGCTATGTTCAGCATCAGAATTTCATCCTCGGCATAGCCGGGCACCTGGTCAGCCACGCTGTCACGAAGGACAAGCCCTTCAATTTCATCAATCAGTGCCGTCCGTTCATGGACAGTTGCCGTGATTTCCTCCGGCTTATCCCTGTCAATGATCAACCTGAAAATCACTTTCCTCACCTCCTCCCCCATCGGACAATCCCATCATACATCCCGATTAAAGTTCTGTCACAGAAAATCGGTATTCGGCAGAAATGCAGGTGTCATCGGTAACCGAAGGCATAAAAACCGCCGCATGCATTTGCACACGACGGTTCTCTGTTACTCGATGTCAAAATCAAAATAGGTTTCCGGATAGGGTTCGTTCATCAGTCGGTAATGCCACCACTCATTTTCATAAGGTGCAAAGCCTGCCCAAGCCATGACGCCCCGAAGCAGGGCACGGTTGGCCTCCTGTGCTTCCGTCAAGCCAGCTGCACCGTGGTGAGACAAGTCGCTCATTCGGTCGAAGGTGGTGCCCATATCAACAGGACAGCCGTTTTTCGTCAGGGTCAGATCCACCGTGGAGCCCCGGGAGTGTCCGGATTTTCTCGCAATGTAGCCCATGGGAAACAGGTCGGCCTTTTCAAGCTCCGGATAAAACTCCGCTTTCGTTTCCCCGTTTTCAGCCTCGCTGCTCCAGGTGACAAAATCCGTTACGGCCTTTTGGGGACGGTAGGCATCATAAATGCGAATACCGTAGCCCATGGTGCGCAGCTTTTCCGCTGCCTTAGCCAGCGCCTTAGCAGCCTCCACAGTCATCAGTGCCCTGCCGGCCTTATAGCCTGCCAGTGGATGTCCCGTCAGGTTATGTGCCGTTGCGTAGCGGATTTCCGTCTCCGCATCAGGAATCAGCTCCTGAACATCCACAAATCCTTCCTGCATCTGCCTCACCCCTTAGTGATCAATGCCGTACACCCGCATGGCGTTTTCCATGGTGTAGGCTGCCACTTCTTCCGGGCTTTCGCCCCGGAGCAGCGCAATCTTCTCGCACACATAGGCCACGTTCGTAGGCTCGTTCCGGTGGCCTCGAACAGGCTCCGGTGCCAAATAGGGACTATCCGTCTCAATCAGCAGCCGATCTTGAGGCACATGTACTGCCGCTTCCGCCAGCTTAGGCGCCTTCTTGAATGTAACCGGCCCAGCGAAGGAAATGTAATAGCCCAGCTTCAGGTACTCCTTGGCAATTTCCCAGCTGCCGGAAAAGCAATGAATGATACCACCTGTCAACAGCTTCTTGTTGGCCTTCATCAGCTCCAGCATATCCTGATGAGCATCCCGGATGTGGTACGCTACGGGCACGTTCAGCTGATGCGCCAGTTCCATCTGCTTCAGGCAAACCTGCATCTGCACATCTCTGGGAGACAAATCATAATAGTAGTCCAGCCCGATTTCTCCAATGGCGCAGACCTTTTCTTCCTTCAGCCATTCCGCCAGCTGTTCCAGGTCGCCGTCCCGGTAACCTTTTGCCTCATGGGGATGAATGCCTACAGCGGCATAGCATCCCTCATGGGCAGCTGCAAAGTCCGCACTGTGGCGGGAGGTTGCCATGTCCGAGCCGATGACGGCATACCGGGTGACGCCTTTCTCCTTCATGCGAAGGAGCACCGCATCCCGATCCTCGTCGAACTTCGGTTCATCCACATGGCAGTGGGAATCAAACAGCTCCATCATCCTATGATTGCGCCGTCCTCCACACCTTCGCCCACGCTCATCAGGCGTAGGTTGCCGCTGTCATCTAAGGCGGAAAGAATCATGCCGTGGCTCTCCTCGCCGGCAATGCTGCGGGGCTTCAGGTTGGTCACCGCCACAATCTGCTTGCCCACCAAGTCTTCCGGCTTGTACCACTGGGCAATGCCGCTGAGGATGGTACGTTCTCCATCCTTGCCGAAGGACAGGCGGAACTGCAGCAGCTTCTTGCTCTTTTCCACCTTGAAGCACTCCAACACCCGACCTACCTGCATCTTGCTCTGACAGAAGGTATCAATGGTGATCTCCTCCGGGAATTCCGGCTCCTCGTGCTTCTTTTCCGCCTTCTTCTCCTGCTTGGGCGCTTCCGGCTTCTTTTCTTCAGCCTGCTTTGCGTCCCGCTCCAGTTCCTTCTGTACATCCAGACGAGGGAAGAGGGCTTCTCCCTTGTGCACAGTAATGCCTGCAGGCAGCACGGCAAACTTGCCGATCAGAGACTGCCAGGTCTTCAGTGCTTCATCTTCTACGCCCAGCTGAGCAAAGATTCTCTCCGGCGTGCGGGGCATCACGAAGCCGATCATCACAGCCACCCGGCGGACGCACTCCGCCAGGGTATACAGCACCGTCTGCAGGCGAGGCTTGGTTTCCTCACTGCGTCCCAGCACCCAAGGTTGGGTGGTGTCGATGTACTTGTTGCACTCCCCTACCAGCTTCCAAATCTCCTGCAGCCCGTTAGAGAACTGGAAGGCGTTCACCTGCTTTTCCACCGCTTCCGGGGTTTCCTCCGCCAGCGTCCACAGGGCACGATCCACGTCCTCCAGTGTCGTATAGGCAGGCACCTTGCCATCGAAGTACTTTTCAATCATGGCCACCGTGCGGCTGACCAGGTTGCCCAGGTCATTGGCCAGGTCGGCGTTGATCCGCATGAGCATGGACTTCAGGGTGAATTCCCCGTCAGAGCCGAAGGGCATTTCCCGCATGAGGAAATACCGCACCGCATCGGAGGAATACCGATCGCACAGCACCACGGGATCCACCACATTGCCCACAGACTTGCCCATCTTCTTGCCGTCGATGACAAGCCAGCCATGGCCGAATACCTGCTTGGGCAGGGGCAGCCCCAGAGCGTGAAGCATAATCGGCCAAATGATGGTGTGGAAGCGGACAATCTCCTTGCCCACCAGGTGCACGTCTGCCGGCCAATACTTATCAAACAGATGCTGATCCCCGCTGCCGTAGCCCAGCGCCGTAATGTAGTTGGTCAGTGCGTCCAGCCACACGTACACCGTATGCTTGGGGTCAAAATCCACCGGGATGCCCCACTTGATGGACGTACGGCTGACGCACAGGTCATTCAGGCCAGGCTTCAGGAAGTTGTTGATCATTTCATTGGCGCGGCTGGCAGGCTGAATGAACTCTGGATGGTCATTGATATACTGAATCAGCCAATCCTGATACTTGTTTAGCTTAAAGAAGTAGCTTTCCTCCCGGGTCTTCTCCACAGGGCGGCCGCAGTCCGGGCATTTTCCGTCCTTGAGCTGCAGCTCCGTCCAGAAGGATTCGCAGGGCGTGCAGTACCAGCCTTCATACTCGCCCTTGTAAATGTCCCCCTGATCGTACAGCTGCTTGAAGATCTTCTGCACGCTCTTCACATGGCGCTCATCCGTGGTACGAATAAAGTCGTCATAGCTGATGTCCATCAGCTTCCACAAATCCTTGATGCCGGAGACGATGTTATCCACATACGCCTGAGGGGTAACACCCTTATCCTTGGCCTTGCGCTCAATCTTCTGGCCGTGCTCGTCCGTGCCCGTCAGGAAATACGTATCATAGCCGGTCATCCGCTTGAAGCGAGCCATGGAGTCAGCTGCCGTGGAGCAGTACGCATGACCGATATGCAGATTGTCGCTGGGGTAATAGATGGGTGTGGTGATGTAAAAGGTCTTCTTTTCACCGCAATGTTCACACATGATGTTTGTCTCCTCCTTGCATGTAAAAAGTCCACCCCATCGGTTGTTCCGAGGGGCGGACTGAATCCGCGTTGCCACCCTGATTTATCACTTTTCCTGCGGATAACGGCGCGACCCGTTGCAGCCTACTGTCTTCAGCCTCAAAGCTCCGGAGCCATGTTCCCAAACACTCTGCGGCTGCTTTCCACCTGCTGCAGCTCTCTTGGCGCATCCTGCCCGGTACTCATTCCTTCATTGCCTGTACATGGCATTATACCTTGCTTTGCCGGGTATTGTCAAGGTTTTCGGAAGCAGGCAGGTGAATCTGCTGCGAACCGCTGCCATTCCTGCCGGCCATAAAAAACCGTGGCTGCAATCCACAGCCACGGCGGGTATTCACTTGTGAGATAAGGTCAGGGAGTCAATTACTCCTCGTCGTCCGCTTCTTCATCCTCATTGAGCTTGGTGGTGGCGACCTCAATCAGCTTGGCAGCCAGCGCCTCATCCTCGACGGGCAGGAACTCATCGTACTCTTCGCCGTTTTCATCCTTGGAAGTCACAACCTTGGCGATGTAGCAGTCAATGCCTTCCTGCTCTTCGTCGTCGCATCCGCAGCCGCATGCACAACCATGCTCGTGTTCGTGTTCATCCTCACACTCGGCGCAGTCGCAATCATCTTCCATAACGTCCGTCAATACGGCATATTCTTCGCCATTGTAGAAGAAATAATCCAGAACCTGGAGTGCGACCTCATTACCGTCCTCATCAACGCCGGTGATCAGATCATCCTGCTCTTCATCTTCGTACAACGGAATCACCCTTTCTTTTCGCGATCCATCCGGCAGACCTATTGGCACGGCGCAGACCTGAAAGCCGACGGTGCACTGGCGAGGGAATGATCCTACGATCCGAGGGGGAAGGATCCCGGTCTGGGTCGTGGCTGCCTTTGTCGCTTACTTCGTTTCTTTTCTTCCCTTTGCCCGTCTTTATTATACATAAAGATAGCCAATTTGGCAAGGTTTTTGGCCAAAGTTTTTTCTTTGACTTTCGCCGCAAGACAAGGTATACTATTAGTTAATGGGGTTTGTTTCGTCCTTCTTGTGCAGAGGTTCCAGCGTGCCGTCGGGGCGCTTCAGCTTGACGCCCTGCAGCATGGCTTCCATGCCTTTGCGGAAGTCCTGCAGATATTCCTGCCGGAGCTGTGCCTGTTCGGCCAGTTCTTCCGGCGTCAATCCTTCCGGAGTTTTCTTTTTTGCAGCAAGCTCGTTAATGCGCAAGATTTTTTCGTGTTCCATGGTAGTCTCCTTTGCAGCGAGGTGTACGTAATGGTTGAAGGTAAGTGGTTTCCTCCGGGCGTCCCCTTTCCGGAGGCGGAGGCCATCCGCAAAGCGGTTTTCCACCGGGGCGCAGATGCCTTGGATGCAATCAGTTGGAATGTGCTGGTGTGGCACGAGCAGCAGCCTGCGGCCACCGGCCGGCTGTGGTGGCAGGACGGGGCTTTCTGGCTGGGAGATGTGGCCGTGCTGCCCGCCCTTCGCGGAAAAGGGCTGGGAGATTTAACCCTGCGACTGATCCTGTTTAAGGCGGAGACCCACGCCGCGCGGCTCATCCGCACGGAAGCACCCGATGAAACGGCAGGCTTCTTTATGCGTCTCGGCTTTCAGAAGGAAGGCACCAGCTCGCAAGGCCTGCAGCAATTGCTGCTTCGGGGAGAATCCCTCCGCCTTGACCACTGCCAAGGGTGCGACGGTTGCTCAACCCTTAAGCACGCTTGACAGAGCCGCCCCGCCATTGCTGAGACAGGCTCCGAAAGTAAAAGGTCATGCCGGCAATAACGCCAAGGCACAGGAGCATGACTGTATAATACAGCCACTTCAGTGTGCCCCGGTCTACCCGGAATTCCATCACGGCGCAAACGCCGACGCAAGCGACAGCAATCAGCCAGCACAGAATCTGCTGGCTCTTTTGCATGCAGCCTTTTTGCACGGCTCGATGCAGGTACACGCCAAAGGCAACCAACGCAAAAATCAGGAACAGGCATTGCTGGATGCGCACGAAGTGGACAACCATGTGCCCATCGTTCCGCAGGCTTTCCAGCAGCGCCTGAGTCGTTCCGTACAGGGTCATGAACACAAGGGCAAGATCCCCCTTGGGCAGCCGATCACGGCGGCGGAGAATCATCACCGTCAGCACCAGAAAGAGAACGGCCGCAACGACAGCCTCGTAGCAGTACACCGGGTGCACCAAATCGCCCATGCCGTCATCAATGCCGAGGAAGGTCAGCCAATCATAGCTGATGGCGCGTCCCAGCCCCATGCCGGTGCCGCTTTCGCTGAGCCGCTCAATAACAAGCCCCAAGGGCATGCCGTAGCTGATGGCGTCCAGCATACCGGCAGTGTCCACATGCGCCCATTTGGCAGCGATGACAGCACCCAGCCACAGACCCAGCATGGCGCCGGCAATGGAATACCCGCCGTCCCAGAAGCGAAGGGCCAGCACAGGATTGGACAGGGTCGTCAGGTAATAGGTGCAGTTGGCCAGCACGTACACAAGCCGGGAAACGAGCCACCCCATGGGAATGCACACCACCACCAAGCGGATGAACGCACCGTAGCTCATGCGCCGCAGCCGGGCAATGGGCGCAGCGCACAGCAGCACCGCCAGCAGGGCAAGACCCATCATGCAGCCAAACCGGGTCAGCGGCACTGAACCGAGTAGAATCAGCGTATCGCTCATGCTTACTCCTCCGCTCCGTCCAGGCCAAAGTCAATGGCCGTGGAGAAGTAGATAATATCGGATACGGAGCGTTCTGCCGCCACGCTCTTGGTGGAATAGTTTTCACCGTTGAAGTACATCAGGGCACTGTTGCCGCCATCCAAATTATAGGCCTGGGTGCAGCCCCGGTCGTACATGAACTGTGCCAGTTCTGCACAGGTGCAGCCCTTGGAACCGCCCTGATTCCGTCCGTCTACCACCACCAGCAGGTATTCCAATTCGCCAATCTGGCCGATGGCGCAGCGGGGCTCATGACCGGTAATGTTGTAGTTGTACTTTTCCGGCATTTCCTGCAGTTCACCGTCAATGACCAGAGCAGGGCCGAAGTTGAAGACGTTGACAATGCTGTCCTCCGCCTCGGTAAGCACCTTCAGCTCTTCAGCATTGGAATTTTTCAGAATATGAAAATTTCCCTTGCTGTCCGTTACCAGCATATCCCGGCTCTTCAGGGGCTTCTTGCGATAGACTTCCCCCATGCGCACCACATAGCCGCCCTCTTCATTGGCGAAGTAATCGCCGCCGATGGCCACAACGGCGTTGTTGTCTCTGGCAATGGTAGAGATCTTGTTCGTCTTCTTCTTTCCGAAGGGAGCTGCCAAGCCGATACGCAGCTGGCTGGGGTCGGAGATTTTCACGTGTGCCACGTTATACTGGGCATCCCCTACCCACACATGCTCCATGGTCACGCTCAGAGTCTCATCCTCATAGCCGCTTTCCGTGTAGTTGGCCGAATCAGCTACGTGACCGGCAGAAAAATCCATGGGCAAAGCGGTGGTGGTGGTTTCCGTTTCCTCCGCCAGGGCGGCAGGAACCATCATCATGGCGGCGCACAGCAGTGCAATCCACTTACGCATTGATTATTCCTCCTGTTTCTCAGTCGCCGAAGAGGAAGGCGTACTCGTCTTCCTCGTTGGCAGGGGCTTCATTCAAATAGGCACGCTGCGCATCCTCCGTAAGGCTGCCCAGAGGCACAGCCAAGGTCATTGCTCCAAGCAGGATCAAGGCCAGCAGCGTCAGCAGAACATTCTTGACCGAACAGGTCATGCTTCTTCCTCCTTGAAAACCCAGCGATTCTGAATCTGATAATTCACAAAGTACAGCAGCGTATCGCAGACCACCTTGGCAATGCCGGCGTTCCAGCCGATCTTTTCCAGCAGGATAACGCACAGGTTGCTGACGCAGATCACTGCCACACACAGCAGCGCATACCGCCACACGGCGGTTTTGGTGCTGCCCTTCAACTTGAAAACAAAGGAACGGTTCAGGGAAAAATTCACCACCGAGGAAATCAGCCGGGCAATCAGGCCGCTTCCCCAGATAATGCCGTCATGGTCGATGCCGGCGATGCCCTGCAGAATCACATCCCGGAACAGCCATGCCAGCCCCTGATCAATCAGCACGCACAGCAGGCTGGTGCCCATGAACTTGACAAAGCTGCCCAGAATCACCTTGTAGATCCGATAACTGTCCCGAATGGGATGAAAATGGGAGCCGGCATTGTCGTTTTCATAAATGGTTTCAATGGTGACGGGAATCATGGGAATGCCTTCCCGGGCACAGGCGATGAGCACCTTCATCTCGTACTCATACCGCTCCCCTTCCACATTCAGCATGAAGGGAAGATCTTCCCGAGGGAAGGCACGGAGCCCGGTTTGGGTATCCGGCAGCCACTGACCGTACAGCAGGCGGAAAATCACGCTGGTGGTGCGGTTGCCGTACCGGGAACGGGGCGGCACATTGGGCAAGGAAAAATCCCGGCTGCCCAGATACAGTGCCCGGCGATCTCCTTCGCACAGCTTCACAGCCAGCTTCCAGCAGTCATCCACCGTGTGCTGACCATCCGAGTCGGCGGTAATCACGCCGCAGCAGTCCGGACAATTGTCCTGAATCCAGCGGTATCCCGTTTTCAGTGCCACACCCTTGCCATGGTTCACATCGTGGTGAAGCACCTGACAGCCGGGTATGCCGGACAAATGGTCGAAGATGGGCTGCGTTGCTTGAGAGGAGCCGTCATCCACCACCACCACTTGCCGAAACCCTTTTTCCAGCAGCTTGCCCACATAGGCAGGCAGACGATCATCCGGTTCCAGCGATGGGATTAAAATCACAGCCTCTTCAGGGGTCAGGGTTGCCATCACATTCATCCTTTCCGTATATTACGGGAGTGTGTCAATATGGGTATCCAGATAATCTGCCATCAGTTCGCTTAAATCCACGCCTGCATGATTGCTGATGACCTCCGTCAGGTCATCACGGGAGGCAATGGCGAAGCGGTAGGTTTCCGCATAGTCCCGGAGCAGATCATCCAGTTCATCACAGCCGAAATAATTTTCCAGCGCGATCCACAGGGCTGCGCCTCGGCGGCAGACCACCTGGGTATATTCCGTTACATCATTAAAGTAGGTAATGGGGCTGCCGGGGGTAATATCCCGGGAAATGGTAATGCGCAGTGCCGTTTCAATCTGCTGATAGATGGCGCTGTCCCGATCATCGGCGCTGTAGTAATCACCGATATAATCCATCAGGGCATATTCGCACAGGCTTTCATCCTGCCAAGCCTGATTGATGCTGTCCGACCCCACCATGGCATACCACCACTGATGCGCCGCCGCATAAGCGACGGCAAACTCCAGCGACTGTCCTCCGGCTTCTGCCTTGCTTTGGCCAATCATCGCCATACGGGGATACTCCGCCGTGTTCAGGGCATAAGCGCTTTCCGTTACGGTGAAGGAAGGATAGACATAGTCGCCGTATCGCTTTTCATAGCAGCGAAGTGCCTGCTTGGCGTACTTCAGCATTTCCCTGGCACGGGAGCGATCCTTGGCACAGGCAATGACCAAGGTATCCCCTTCCATGCCGGTGACGCATTGCAGCCCCTTGCCGAAAACAAGAGCGAAATCACGCACGGCATGGGCAGTCAGGGTGTATTCCTTCTGCTGACCGGCGGCAATGCCTTCGGCATAGTCGGTACCGACCAGCGTATAGCCTTCCGGCAGGGTCAGGGTCACGTCCCAGTTGGTGCATTCGCTCAGGAAGGGATCACCGATGGAACAGTAGCTGTCGGTGCGCCATTCTCCATCTTCCCGAACAGCCAAAGTGGGGAATACATTACCCAGAGACCAAATGCCGTCATACACGCCGAACCGTCCGGCGCATGCGGGCACATTCACATGATATTGGAGCTCCACCGTGATGGTTTCGCCCGGCTTCCACGCCGTATCCAGCATAAGGGTCAGCACGGTTTTCGCATCATCGGACCAGATGTAGGTCAGGCTTTCACCCTGCACATAGGTCTTTTCCATGATGAGTCCCCCGGCTGAAAACCCATCCGGATAGCAGGCGTCGTACAGCTCGTCCGTGGCGGCAGGAGACGTATCTTCCGTCAGAAATGCGCCGGAATAGCTCCGCAGCACAATCCGATCCAGCTCCTCCCCCGTTCGGTTGGTCAAGGTCATCACCTGAGAGGCAGACAGCATCTGCTGGTCCTCATTCAGCTTTGCACGGACGGAAATACTGTCCATGCCTTGGGCAGCATCCAGCAGTGTGGCACTCTCCTCAGGCATGGAGCCCTTGTCTTCCCACACTTCCCATCCGGAAGCCCACCAAATGAGGCCGGCCAGCGCCAACATGCCTGCCACAATGAGGATGGCAATCAGCAGGGCATGCCGCCTTTCCTCACGGGTTAGTTTTTCCTTCATGCATGCTCCTTTCTGCCACCGGAAAAACAATCCCGTTCATTATACATCATTTTCATGATTCTGCCAACACTTTACCCACGGCACAGGTCTGCCACGGTTGCCTTGGTGCAGTCCAGCAGCGCTTCCGTGGCCAAAATGACCTGACATCCTCTTACGCCGGCACTGACGCTGAGTTTCGGCTGGTTGCGGCAGCTTTCGTCCACATAGGTAGGAAAAGCCTTCTTCATACCGATGGGGCTGCATCCGCCCCGCAGGTAGCCTGTCAGGGGCAGCAGTTCCTTCTGCGGCAGCATGGACACGCTTTTGTTGCCGGAGGCTCGTGCCACAGCCTTCAGATCCAGTTCCTTCTCCACCGGCAGCACGCAGACCAGGTGGCTTTGCTTATCGCCGCAAAGCACAAGGGTCTTATAAATCATTTGCGGATCCAGTCCCGTCTTTCCGGCAACCAGCTTGCCGTCGAAATTTTCATCATCCACGGGATATTCTTTCGTTTCATAGGGGATGTGCAGCGCATCCAGATGACGCAGCACATTGGTTTTGATGGCCTTGGCCATACCTTCCGCCTCCCGGTTTACCTTTACTTGATGGATGCCTTTGGCATCGACAGGCATGATACCACAGATGGAGCGGATGAGCAAGGGAATGGAAAGTACATAAACAGGTTAATTTTGTATAATGAATGTTCAGCCCGTTCATTCGTGCCCATGTTCATCGTTTCGCTCTGAAGTCCCTGTAAAAGCTCAGATTCTGCCGAGATTTACTTTTTATCCTCCGTATACAGCACCAGCAGTGCTCCCTGCTCAAATTTCAGCTGCACCTGTGCCTGCAGCGCCTCATTGCTCACCCCGATGGGATCCCGCTGGGTTAGTGTCGCCTGATGCAACTCCCATTCCGTGCCGGTCAGGTCAATCCCCGTAACCTCCGGGGTAAAGGCCAGCAGGGACACATGCCTGCCGGGCACGGGCGTCAGAGTATACGCCCCGGGCAGCAGCATCGTCACCCGGTTTTGGCCGTCCGCCATCCATACGGTTTCCCCGCGAAGGGCGCAATCGTACAGGCACTGCAGGTTACTGATGGTGTGATCCAGCCTGCCCCCGATGCAGCCCAGCAGGTAAAATTCCCGATAGCCCCGGCTTCTGCCTTCCGCCAGGCAAACTTCCATATCCGTGTCATCTTTGTGGACGGGCAGGCGGCGGATGGGAACGCCCTGCACGTGATCCACAGGCATGGAGTCAAAGTCCCCAATCACCAGATCCGGGGTGATGCCGAAGCGTTTGGCGGCATCATAGCCCCCATCGGCGCAGAGGATGCAATCTCCTTCCTGTCTTTCCGTCCATGCCGGTTCCTCCCCGGCGTACAGGGGCGCAATGATCACGCACTTACTCATGGTCAAGTTTCCTCCGTTTTTCCCTAAAAGAATGGGCAAGGGGAAATCGTTTCATGCCCCTTGCCGAAAAATTAAGATTGCTGTGTAGGTTTCCTCCACGTAGGCGGATACACCGGCGCATGGTAGGCGTCCTCTTTATCCACCGCAGGCTTGGCAGGCTGATAGCGGAGCTGCAGCTCATCGTTGTCCTCGTCTTGCCAAATAGACTTGGGAATTTCCGCTACCCGACGCAGTACCCGGCGGGAGCGGCTTTCGCTGTCCTGCTGAGGTACAGCTGCCTCCCGGCTAATGGGCTCAGGAGGCAGGGTTTCCTCCTGCACAGGAGTGGGATGAGGATAATCCTCCATGCCCGGGGGCACCTGATTGGCGTAGGTATTCCGCCGATACTGGGTGTGGGACATACTGGCCACCATAGGTGCCGGCTGATCATAGTCCTGGGCGAAATCCTCATCCTCCGGCATGTCATCCTGCCAGTCCTGATCAGGTGTCGGCGCCGTGCTGCCGTCAGCATAAATCCATTGCTGCTGTTTGCGACGGTGAGGATGTTCCGGCTCTTCTTCATCCCGGCCATGGCGGCGAAGGCGGCGGAAAAAGCTTGCCCACACGGTAAGCGGACGCCAGCGAAACAGATGCACCACAATATCAATCGCCGTGCCTGCAACGCACAGGATGATCACCAGATGAATCCAGTGGTTTCCGATCCATGCAAGGAGGCTGTTGCCGTCGGATGCAGTGAAAAGATTCCATAGATCAGATACAGCGGTGCGAAACCACCCCAGCATCATGCTGAAAACGGTATTGGCAAAGTTGCCCATGCCAAGCCTCCTTTCATGAAAATCGTATTCTTTAGGTTTGCTTGGTAATAAAATGCCCGCTTACCGCTGGGTCAGCGTCACCGTAATCTTTGCCGGATCTGTTTCCACGGTGCACGCCCCCTCCTCATCCCCGGAAAGGGTATAGCTGACAGGCAGCTCATACGCTCCGGCAGTCAGGCCGGAAACATCACAGGTCAAGGTAACGCTGCTGTTCCACAAATTTTCTACCACCAGCTGAGGGCCGGTAATGGTTACATTGGCCTGCGCCGTAGAGAGCACGGCATTCAGCCCGCTGCCTACGTTGGTCAGGGACACACGAACGTTCTTCAGTGTTCGGCTGGTAATGGCAGGGCCGATTTCCACCTCCACCGTCACCGAGTCATTGCTGATGTAGGACATTTCGGAAGTCTTCCGTACTTTCACCTGCTGGGTAAAGGAGGCCGATGCACCTGCCACGCTTACCGAGCCATCCGGGTAGATGGTATCTACCAGATCCAAACTGGCGGAAGACCCGGCCACGGTAATCACCGAAGGCGTAATGGTCACAGACTTCACTTCATACCCATCCGCCGGGGTACCGGTGATAATTCCCGTACCGGAAAGGCTCAGGGTACGCTTGGGATACAGCTGCTGCTCCACTACCACGGAGTCCAGCAGCACAGACTCGCTGGTTACCTCCAGCAGGCTGCTCTCCACCACATTGCCCTCGCTATCCAGCAGGGTAAAGGGCACCGTGGTGCGGATCAGCCCTTCCCGTGCAGGCAGGGTAGAAAGGTCAAGCACCGCCTCCGCACGGGCGATTTGATCCACCAGAGACTTGGGGCCGGAGACCGCCACCAGGGGCGGATCCAGATTAGGGGTAGCGGCATAGTAGCCTTCCGGAGCTTCACCGATCACCTGCAGTGCCACGGGAATGCGGTACCGTGTCACGTACTCCTCCACCGTAACTTCCACACTTTCGGGTACGATTTCCGTCACCGTGCCATAGGTGCTGGAGTTGGTGGCCGTCAGCCGCAGCCGCTGGGTACCGGTTTCCCGGATGCGGCTCAGGTCGATACGCACATTATAGTTGGTGGCGGATGCATCCTGATACTGCATCTGAGGCACGTCTGCCTTCATCTGCACGCCGGAAAGCACATCCTCCAAGTCAGAAGTAACAATATAGCCGTTCCGCTTCAGGGTATCCGCCCCGGATACGGTAACGGACACGCCGGTGAAGATTTTTTCTCTTGTCAGCGTAGGGTCTTGGGTAATCAGTCCTGCCCACAGCCCAATGGCAATCAGCAGTGCCAGCAGCTTAAAGCCCCAGTTCTTTTTCGTCACATGCCACAGGTGGTTCAGGATCTCCCCCACCGTGACCCGATCCTGCTTTTTTTCGGAAGGAGATTGCTGGCTCATTTTGCGGCCTCCTTTTTCTTGGCCTGCTTCAGGCGGCTCAGCATGCTGCGAAGGTCGTGCTTGGGCTGGGTATACATGCCTTCCAGAATATCCCGAAGAGAGTTGGCGTCCAGATGCCGGGTCAGCTTGCCACCCTTAGCCATGGAGATGATACCCGTTTCCTCGGAAACGATGAGCACCGTAGCATCCGTGGTTTCGCTGATGCCCAGTGCCGCCCGGTGCCGCGTGCCCAGATCCCGGCTGACCCCTCGGCCTTCCGTCAGGGTCAGGATGCAGGCAGCCGCCATAACCCGTGTTCCCCGAATCACCACAGCCCCGTCATGCAGGGGGGTGTTGGGCTCAAAAATATTCTCCAGCAAAGGAGCAGAAATGAGAGCATCCACGGCGGTGCCGGTTTCGCTCACATCCTTCAGGCCGGTCTTCTGCTCGAAGACGATCAGGGCACCTACCCGGCGGCGGCTCAGATCCAGCATGCACTGAATGATTTCGTCCACAATTCGCCGCCGATCATCCCCGTCTTCATCCCGATGCTCAATGAGAGCACCGCGGCCGATTTGCTCCAGTGCCTTTCGCAATTCCGGCTGGAACAGAATCACCAGCACCAGTGCACCATTGTTGATGACGCTCATCAGCATCCAGTTCAGGGCTGTAAGCCCAAGCAGCTGGCTGCACCAGGTAGCAAGGAGAAGCAGCACCAATCCCTTTAATACGGCGCTGCCCCTGGTCTGCCTGGTGAGCATCAGCAGCTCGTAAATGATGACGGCAACCACCAAAATGTCCACAATGTCCGTCAAGCTGGGTCGGTGAAACACGTTCCACAGGGTGGTCTGGATCGTATTCCATAGTGATGTCACGGAGCCTCTCCCCACTTTCTAACTACGCACGCCCGGTGAACCGCTGTTGCCGGCGGAGATCAACGCCAGGGTCTGTCTCTATCATACCGCTATTTAACGATCCAGCGGCAGAAAAAATTCCAAGGTTACAAAAAATTCATACGTTGCAGATCAGACGCTCAGTTCCTGCTTTTCGCCCAGGACTTCCTTGTTGGCATCCAGAATGGGGCGAACCACTTCCTGCAGGAAGGCGTCCACCTGCTGGCTGCTCCTGCCGGTAAATTCCTCCGGCTTCAGGATGGCCTGAATCTCCTCCTTGGTGATCATGAAGGCATGGTCTGCGGCAATACGATCCACCAAGTCATTGGTACCGCCTTCTTCCTTTACTACCCGTGCGGCGGCCTGAGAATGCACCCGCAGCTTCTCATGCAGTTCCTGCCGGTTGCCCCCCTTCTTCACCGCATCCATCATGATGTTTTCCGTGGCCATGAAAGGCAGCTCATTCATCACCCGTGCACGGATCACTTTGTCATACACCACAAGGCCGTCGCACACGTTCATCATAATGTTCAGGATGGCATCCACCCCCAGGAAGGCTTCCGCCACGGCGATCCGCTTGTTGGCAGAGTCGTCCAGGGTGCGCTCAAAGAACTGTACACTGGTGGTAATGGCCGGATTCAGCACGTCCACCATGACGTACCGGGCAAGGGCGTCAATCCGCTCGCACCGCATGGGGTTCCGCTTGTAGGGCATGGCA
The DNA here is from genome assembly GCA_030529995.1 of Clostridia bacterium. Taxonomy (GTDB): domain Bacteria; phylum Bacillota; class Clostridia; order Christensenellales; family Aristaeellaceae; genus CAKUFA01. Next base: position 28,077 of record JAUMVT010000007.1, on the reverse strand, counting down.
GAGGAACCGATTTGATGCTTCTCGAAGGGCTCCTCCATTTCCTTGAAGCTGGCCAGCAGCCGCATATCGTAGGCGAACTTGCTGGCAGACTGGGCGATGCCGCTGAGCACGGACAGCACCTGATAGTCCACCTTCCGTGAATAGGTCTGACCGGATACCGGCACAATTTTATCAAAGCCCATGGCCTTGGCAATGTCCTGCTCCACCGCATCAATCTTTGCGGTGTCCCCGTTGAACAGCTCCATAAAGGAAGCCTGGGTGCCGGTGGTTCCCTTGCTGCCCAGCATGGCTAGGGTAGACAGGCGGTGCTCCAGCTCCTGATAGTCCATGGTCAATTCATTCAGCCACAAAGAGGCACGCTTGCCAACCGTGGTCAGCTGAGCCGGCTGCAGATGGGTATAGGCCAGGCAGGGCAGAGCCTTGTACTTTTCCGCAAAGTCTGCCAGCAGGCTCATCACATTCAGCAGCTTCCGCCGCAGGATGTTCATGCCTTCCCGCATGATGATAATGTCCGTGTTATCTCCCACGTAGCAGGAGGTCGCTCCCAGGTGGATAATGCCTGCCGCCCCGGGGCACTGAAGCCCGTAGGCATACACGTGGCTCATCACGTCATGGCGGCATTCCTTCTCCCGGCGCTGGGCATCTTCATAGTTGATGTCCTCCCGGTGGGCTTCCAGCTCGGCGATCTGGTCGTCGGTAATGTCCAGTCCCTGATTCTTCTCCGCCCGTGCCAGAGCGATCCACAGCTTCCGCCAAGTGCGGAACTTGTTGTCCTCCGAGAAGACGTACTGCATTTCACGGCTTGCATAGCGGGTGGAAAAAGGGCTGATGTAGCTGTCATGAGGCATAAAGCGTTCCTCCGATTTATCTTGCGTAATCGGCGCAGGAGACCCGTCGCCGGAAGAGTCCTCTTCACTATCCATTATAGTGAAGGGAGAAGATAAAATCAATCGCATGGGGAAAAAAGCATGGCAATCGAGGATGAAAATATTTTGGTGCGGGCACTTTCTCACTTCCATTCGGATATAAAAAAGTCCCGGAAAGGAATTTCCCTTCCGAGACTTTGATGCTTCGATTGAGAATCGTGCCTGATCAGCGCTTGCTGAACTGAGGAGCACGACGGGCAGCCTTGAGGCCGTACTTCTTACGTTCCTTCATACGAGGATCGCGAGTGAGGAAACCAGCCTTCTTCAGGGCACCGCGCAGCTCAGGATCAGCCTTGCACAGAGCACGGCTGATGCCGTGACGGATGGCACCGGCCTGACCGGTCAAGCCGCCGCCGTTCACATTCACCATCACGTCGAAGTTGCCGACGTTGGTGAGGGTCAGGGGCTGACGAACGGTCATCTTCAGGGTCTCCAGACCAAAGTAAGCGTCAATGTCACGCTTGTTGATGACGATCTTGCCGTCACCGGGAACCAGACGAACGCGGGCAACTGCCTTCTTCCGGCGGCCAACAGCGCTGTAATCTACCTTTGCCATGATTCAAACGTCTCCTTTCCGCCTTAGATCAGTTCGTACTTTTCGGGGTTCTGTGCGGCATGCTCGTGCTCAGCACCGCTGTACACCTTGAGCTTCTTGGCCATCTGACGGCCCAGAGGTCCCTTGGGCAGCATGCCCACAACCGCACGGCGGATAGCAAACTCGGGCTTTTCAGCCAGCAGCTTGCGGTACTTGGTCTCCTTCAGACCGCCGGTATAGCCGCTGTGATGATAGTAGATCTTCTGATCCAGCTTCTTGCCGGTCATAACGATCTTATCTGCATTGATAATGATGACATAGTCACCGGTATCTACATTAGGGGTGTAGATGGGCTTATTCTTACCGCGCAGGATGGAAGCAACCTGGCTTGCCACGCGGCCAAATACCTGACCCTCAGCGTCAACAACATACCACTTGCGGGTGATGTCCGCTGCTTTCGGCATAAACGTCTTCAAAGGTATTCCTCCTCGGATGGTGGTCAAAAAGAGAATGCGTACTGATGTGATGGTCGCACATTTTCCGCGAGTCAATAGTTTCCGGGGCTAGCGGAGCTATTGAAGCCATCTGCTAGTATACGAGAAAAAGAGACCGTTGTCAAGCGGAAAGCAAGGGTTCAAACAGCGAAAATTAAATTTTTTCCTGCTGCTTTTCTCCCCCAGGTTGCGTTCTGCTGCTTTTTCCTCTATAATGTTGGCATGACAACAACCGAGGAGGAACGACCTATGTCTGCCGTCCATGAACATTTGCTGACCAACGGGATGAATGTCCTTTGCTGCCCCCAGAGCCACCTGCATGCCATGGAGTTCGGGCTGTACCTGCGGGGCGGTGCCTTGTATGAAAACAGGCAGAATCAGGGCATCAGCCACCTGTTGGAGCATTTGTGCTTCCGCTCTTTGGGCGGTATGGAGGCCTCTGCCATGAACAGCCTGTGGGATCGGATGGGCACGGAAATGGACGGCGCCACCTATCCGGAGGCGATTGTCTTCCGTATGAAGACCCTGCCACGTTTTTTTGACGATGGGCTGGATATGTTCCTCCGTTTTTTTGCGGATGTGCCGTGGACAGCGGAGCAGATCAGCCGGGAAAAGCAGGTGGTCATTCGGCAGATTGAGCAGGAGGACTGCGACTTTGAGGAGGAGGTTAACCGCCGCTGGCGTAGAACCTCTTCCGGGGTTTATCCCCTGATGGGCACGGCGGAAGGCATCGACGGCATGAGCGAAGCCACCATTCGTCGCTGGCAGCGGATGGTATTTCAGCCTCGGAATGCGTGCCTCTGCCTGACGGGAAATTTTTCTCCCGCCATGGAGGATGCTGTGGTTCAGTCCTTTGAAGAACTGAAGAACCTGACGGAAGAGGATCCTTTCTGCCAGCCTACGCCCCTGAACATGTGCATGCGGGATTCCACCTCTGACCTGGTGATGGACGAAGTCGGCGGTCAGGCCAAGGTACATTTGGCTTTTGACCTGGATGATGATCGTGTTTTCCCCTTGGCCGGTGAAGTGCTGAATGCCATCACCGGGGCGGACAATGATTCTCTCCTCTTCCAAACCCTGCGGGAAGAAGAAGCGCTGGTGGCGGAGATTGATTCTTCCATTGAGGAACTGGGCATGTTCCGGCGGCTGGTGATTCGCTATGATGTGCGGCAGGAGCTGCTGGCAGAAAGTCTTCGGAAGGTGTTTACCCTCCTGAAGCGGCTGCGCATGTACGTGAAGCCTGCCCGGCTGGATGAGACAAGGATGCAGTTTACCCAGAACCTTGTCTTCTATCAAGATGAAGTGGAAGGCATGAACGACCTGATGGGATGGAGCTGCCTGGCAGAGGATTTGTCCCGCTGTGATCTGGATGCGTCCGCCAAAATGTACGATGACCTGACCTGTGAAGATTTGCTGGATGCGGCTCAGTCCGTGTTCCGGCCGGAAAATCTGGTGATTTCCATCCAGCGTGACCCGGAGCTAACGCCCCGGAACCTGAAGCCGCTGCTGGCGGAACTGCGCGGCATGCTGGCGTAATATTTTGAAAGGAACAGGAAATGCCCGAAGCATATTATGAAATCCTTGCCCTGGGCGCACGGTATTGGTTTGTGCTGCTGGGCGTGATGATTGTCCTGCGTGCCTTTCTGTGGCTGCACAAGGACAGGCGGGAGAAGCATCGGCGGCTCCGCCAATTGCCGGATGCAGGCACCATTGGTGAAATGGTGGTGCTGGAGGGCAGCGAAGAGCTGCCGGAGGGAGAAGCCATTCCCGTGCCTTGGGAAGGCGTCATGGGGTTTGTCCGGGGCTGTGACTTGATTGTGCCGGTGAACGGCGTTGCCCCGAAGCATTGCGACGTATCCTTCAAGAATGGTGTGGGCTTGATGATCTTCCCCTATCGGGGATGCACGGCAGAAGTGGACGGGGAACTTGTGACAAACCGCCGAAGCGGCACGGAGCATCCCATGCATCATGGCTCCATCCTGAAAATCGGGGAGGCAACCCTGCGTCTGCGGGTCTTTATGGGCTTGGAAACGGATCGTCCAGCCACCATGCAGGCGGACGATGATGAGCTGCCGCAGCAGGCAGATGCTCAGCCAACGAACGTGATTTATCATCAGGTGCCTGCCTCCTGGGAGCAGCCATATGACGGGAACGCCAATTGGCAGCCGATGCAGCAGCCGGATCCCGTTGAAACCCAGATGCCTGCGTATCCGCCCTATCCTTATTCTGAAAACATGCAGCCTCAAGAGCAGGTAATCTCTTCTGTGCCGGAGGGGCCTGAAACCGGCAAACGTCATTGGATCAGAAGGAGGGATCGGCATGCGTAACCGTATCTCTCTTCATCGTGACCCGGGGCAGCGGCTGGCGCAGGTGGTCATGCTTTTCTTCTTCAGCGCCTTTATTCTGCTGGGGCTGAAGGACTTTGCCTGGCAGGCCTTTGCCCTTGCCCTTGGTGTACCGGCCATGATTTCCGTGGGGACGAACCTGCTGAGCCGCTTGTTCCCAACGGATAAGCTGCTGCTTTCTCTGACGAATTTCCTTTGCGCATTGGGCGTGCTGGTGCTCTATGCCACCAATCCCAACTACGCTTATCAGCAGACCATGTACTATGGCGTGGGGCTGGGCACGATGGTGGTGTGCATCTATCTGGTGCGGATCATCCGGAACTGGCACATTCCCGTGCTGCTGATGATTCCCGTATCCCTGGCCATGCTGGCGCTTCCCCTTGTCATCGGCAAGGAAACCAACGGTGCAAAGAACTGGTTCTACATCGGCAGCCTGTCCGTGCAGCCCAGCGAGATTGTGAAGCTGAGCCTGCTGGTGATTATCAGCTTCTACATGAGCCGGCACAAAATGATCCCCTGGCTGTTTTTCGCCGTATGCTGTCTGGGTCTGCTGATGCTGCAGAAGGACTTGGGCACGGCACTCATGTACTACGGCACCACCCTTATGCTGTTCTACGCATCTTCCGGCAACCTGGCACTGACAGGTCTGGGTCTTGCCGGCGGCGGCGGTGCGGCAGTGATGGGCTACAAAATGTTTGCCCATGTGAAAAAGCGGGTAGCCATTTGGCTGAATCCCTGGAGCGACTACGAAAATGCCGGCTACCAGATTGTGCAGGGCTTGATGGCTCTGGCCAGCGGCGGCATGCTGGGCTGCGGCCTGGGGCTGGGTACCCCCACCACCATTCCGGTGTATCACACGGACTTCATCTTTGCGGTCATCTGCGAGCAGTTCGGCCTGATCTTCGGCTTGTGCGTGCTGGCCATGTATGTGGCGCTGATTTGGCGGGGAGCTACCATTGCCATGGCAGCTCGGCGGAGCTTTCACGGTCTGCTGGCCATGGGCTGCACCGTGCTGATCGCCCTGCAGACCTTCACCATTATCGGCGGTGTGATCAAGCTGATCCCCCTCACCGGCGTTACCATGCCTTTTGTCAGCTACGGCGGCACTTCCCTTGTATCCAGCATGTGCCTGATCGGTCTGCTGCAGGGGGTAGCCAGCCTAAACGATGATGATCTGGATGAGGATACGGAGCTGGCCATGATGGGCGACACGGAGGACATGCCATGAAGCAGCAGCGACACAGGTTCAAAATACTGGCTCTGATTCTCTTCGGCATGTTCTTCCTTCTGGCGGCCTACGGCGGATACAGTGTGCTGACCTACGGCAACCGATGGTTTTCCTCCAAGTGGAATCCCCGGGTGAGATCGCAGAAAGAGACGGTGATCGCCGGGGACATTCTGGATGTCAATGGTGTCACCTTGGCCACCACGGTGGACGGGGAGCGTGTTTATCAGGAGAACGAGGCCATTCGCCGGGCAGTGGTGCATTTAGTGGGAGACAATCAGGGGCAGGTCTCCAACGGCGTGGAAACTTTCCAGACCAGCTACCTGTATGGCTTCCAAACCTCTCTGCCGGAAATGATCGCTTCCCTGTTTAAGGGAGAAACCCGTCGTGGAGATAACGTAACCCTGACGGTAGACAGCAAGCTGTGTGCAGCCATTGTGGACTCCTTCAACAGCTACGAAAAAACGGCAGGCAAAAACGGCGCTGCCGTGGTGATGAACTACAAGTCCGGCGCCGTGCTCGCCCTGACCAGCCTGCCCAGCTTTGATCCGCAGAACATTACGGAAGACACCCTGAACGATGCCGGTCAGCCCTTCTGGAATCGGGTGACTCAATCCGTGTACGCCCCGGGCAGCTCCTTCAAGGTGATCACCACGGAAGCGGCGCTGACGGGGATTGACGACATCCTGAACCTGGACATTCTCTGCACCGGCGGCCTGGATGTGGACGGTCATGCCATACGGGACTGGGGCAACGCCATCCACGGTAATCTGACACTGAAGCAGGCATTCACCAAATCCTGCAACAATGCTTTCGCCCTGATGGCACTGGACATGGGGGATGAAAAGCTGCGGCAAACGGCGGAAAGCTTCGGCTTCAACGATAATTTCCTTTTCCGTGACCTGGTGGTGGAAAACAGTGTGTACCCCACCACCAATCGAAGCAATTTCGAAATTGCCTGGTCCGGCGCAGGCCAGTCCGCCATTGTGGCATCGCCCATGCATATGTGCATGGTGGCGGCATCCATTGCCAACGGCGGTGTCATGATGGAGCCCCGGCTTTTGCAATCCGTGGACAGCTACGGCGGCATCAATCGCATGAAGTTCTCCTCCAAGGTGTACCGCAATGCGCTGAGCAGCGAAGATGCGGACATCATCAAGGGCTTTATGCGAGCCGTGGTCACCTCCGGCACAGGCAGCAGAGCGGCAGTGGAGGGGCTGACCATCTGCGGCAAAACCGGCTCTGCAGAATCTTCCATGAATGGGGAAAGCGTTACCCACGGCTGGTTCATCGGCTTTATCGACAGCGAGGACATGCCCTATGCGGTGGCGGTCTTGGTGGAGTCCGTCAACGACGGCGACGGCGGCGGCAGCACGGCGGCACCCATCGCAGGGGATATTTTCCGCTACATCAAAACCATGCAGACGGCAAACGCTGCAACGTCAACGGATTTGCCCTGACAGGGCAGGAAGACAAGGGAGGAGAGGATGACCATGAAGGCTTGGTGGATGGTACCGGCAGCAATCCTTTCGCTGGGATTGTGTCTGCCCATGTTTATGCGGTGCAAGGCAAGGAAACTGGCCGTGCAGAGTCAGTGTTGGAAAGCCCTGGGCACCCTTTGCGCCTTGGCACTGGCCTTAGGCGGCGCCATACCGCTTGGGGGCAGTCGGTGGCTGGGTGCAGGGGCATTGGCACTGTGCACCATCGCAGACGTTATGCTGGAACGAAAGTTCCATGTAGGCATGGGCTTCTTCATGGGCGGCCACTTGTGCTACATTGCCTGGTTCCTACAGCGGCAGAAATTAGGCAGCATCCAATGTATCGTCTTTGTGGTACTGCTTGCGGCAGCGGTCTGCTTAATTCTGAGGCTGCGTCCCTTGCTGAAAGGGAAGCTGGCGCCCTATTCCGCCTATGCAGGGGTGCTGATTACCATGTGCGCCTGCGGCGTAGGCTGCGTAACCGGCGGCACGGCAGGCATCTTTACGACGGTTGGCGTCGTGCTGTTTGTCATCAGCGACATGATGGTTTGCTGGGAAACCCTGCGTTCCACCTCCGCTGCCTTTGACTGGACGGCCATGGTGCTGTATTACACCGCCCAGCTGTGCCTGGGCACGGGCATACTGCTGGCTGCGTGACACATGAACAAAAAGAGGAGGGAACATCCCTGTATAAGGGACTCCCTCCTCTTTTTCACTTGTTTTCCATAGCGTCCTCGACCTGACGAATAAGCTGACTAAGGGGAACGCCCAAGGCATTGGCGATGCGCCAAAGGGTGTCCACATTGGCGTTCTTCCTGCCGGTTTCAATCATGGCCAGATGGCTGCGTGCAATGCCGGCCAAGCCGGAGAGCACTTCCTGAGAAAGATTCCGCTCCATTCGCATTTGGCTGATGATCCGTCCCGTAATTTTGCTGTCGTAATTCATGCAACAAGCCCCTTTCTGATGCAGTTGATCGCTTTCAGAGAAGGGCTTGTTTATTTCGCGAAAGCAGGATGCAATCTTGAAGGCACTTTATCTAAATGAAGTTGCGAATGTGCAAAAATAGAAAGCAAACAAAGAGCGGAGATGCATGACTATGCTCAGCTCTTTATAGAAACAGCCCATGCGATTATACAGAACGGAACATCCGGTCGCTGTCTACCATCGCATACAATTTGCAGGCATAAAAAAACAGACCACATTCTTTTCAGAACGTGATCCGAAATGATGAACAATTACAACCGGTCAACCATTCTCTTTGCTTCCTGCAGCAGCGGGTCTTTTTCGTTAGGCAGGATATCATCCATCACGCAGGAAAGCAGGTGCTGAAGAACGTCGCCAATAGCGGAACCTTTCGCCCCGAGAGCAGCAATGTCCCGGCCATTGACAGCCAGATCCTTCAGGGTGAAGCAGGGAGCGGATGCCAGAAGCTCATCCAGTGCCTGACGAAGGGCAGCGGCGGAAGCACGAATTTCCGCCGGATCGCAGGTGCCTTTGGCAAGCTGATCAGCCTCCTGCACATCGATCAGCTGTCGAAGAGCTTCCTCACCGAACTGGTTCAGGCGGCGTTTCAGCAAACGACTGTCAGTCGTTAAGTTGATATCATGGTGCTTCACCAGCAGCATCACCCGCTGGGCAGTGGCTTTATCCATCCGCAGCCGGGTCATCACCGCTTCCGCTATCTTTTCGGAGCAGGCAGCATGGCCATAGAAGTGGCCGACACCGGTTTCGTCCCAGGTGAAAGTGGCCGGCTTCCCTGCATCATGGAGCAGCATGGTAAAGCGCAGCACCTCGGTGGCCGGAACGTTCTCCACGCTGCGGACAGTGTGCTCCCACACATCAAAGCGATGATACGGAGAGCATTGAGGAAAGTCAAACATGGGGGTCAGCTGGGGAAGAATCTGCCCAAGAATGTCCCGATCAGTACGCAGTATATCACCGCAGCCTTGGCCGCACAGCATCTTGCCAAGCTCTGCCCGAATACGCTCCGCCGCTACCAGGCTCAAAGTTTCTTTCAATGCATGAGCAGCCTCGGCGGTTTCCTCATCAATGGTGAAGCCGTAAACAGAGGCAAAGCGCAGGGCACGCAAGATACGCAGGGCATCCTCCCGGAAGCGTTCCTCCGGCTGTCCCACGCAGCGAATCACCTTGCGCCGCAGATCCTCTCGTCCGCCAAAGGCATCAATGAGGCCTTCTGCCGGATGATAGGCCATGGCGTTAACGGTGAAGTCACGCCGAGCCAGATCCTCCCGGACGTCTGTCACAAAGGTGACCCCATCCGGGTGGCGGTGATCCGTATAGGCACCATCCACCCGGAAGGTGGTAATTTCGTAGGGAACACCGTCCAACACCACCGTCAGGGTGCCGTGCTTCAGTCCAGTTTCAACAACACGGAAGTCCTGAAACACACGCTCCATCTCATCCGGCAGGGCAGAGGTGCAAATATCCCAATCCTTGGGGGCTTTGGAAAGGAGCGCATCCCGTACGCATCCGCCTACCACATAGGCCTTGTAACCGGCCCGGTTCAGCAGGGTCAGGATGCGCTCCACGTTAGGGGGCAGCTGAATCATGGGGAAAGCCTCGCTTTATGCATGGGTTTGAAATCAGCCCCAAGGTACAGCCGCATACTCCATGTAGCAGATTTCGTTTGCTTCGTTCAGCTCATACTGAACGGTGACGGACGCAAAGTTCAGGTTGATGTTGGAGGAAGCAAAGCCGTTGAGGGAAGCCTGCACGTACCACTGATACAGATCCCAGGTGGGATGCAGGGTGGTGTTGCTGCCCATGCTCTCCGGCATGGAGGCCAGGAAGTCCTCAGACAGGGAGTAGGTGATTTCTCCAACATCGGGAGCGGCTTCCTGCACGCCGCTGGCATTGGTGCGCTCATAGGTGCCGGTGACAGCGTAGACGTGCTGGCTGGCATCATACTCCAGGCGGTGGATGCAGAACTGATCGTACACCTGACCGTTGCTGGCGGTGAAGGAAGCAAAGTGGTGGGTTGCCGTGCCAGAGATGGACAGGGTGCTGCTGGGCACAAAGCCGCAGAAGTTATTGCTTGCAATGTAGCTCCACAGGCTGTCGGTCGCCAGCACATACACGGTGCAGCCGGCAGGCAGGGTGGCCAAGGCGGACTGGGAAGCATAGGGGTCATCCGTTACAGAGACTGCGCAGGTGGTCACTGCCTGCTTCATGTCGAAGAGCAGCTCTCGGCAGGAGGAACGCTTGGTGTAGCTGGGCAGCTGGATATAGCCGATCCGGTTCCGGCCGCTGCTGATGTTGTACTGAATCAGCACCCAGTTGCCAACCTTGCCGAAGACCTTGATGGTATCGTTGGTGGATACCACGGCCTTGCCGTTGGCACCACGGAGGGCAGACGTGCTGGGGGCGGAGTAGACAGGGTAAACCTTGCCGTCCGGCCACTCTTCTGCCTTGGCTGTGTAGGTGGTGCCGTTATCTACCGTAAACGATGGCGTGACGGTAGAAGCAAACGCAGACCCGCAGCAGGTGAAGCAAAGCGTCAGGAGAAGTAACAGGGAAAGAATGCGTTTCATGGTCATGTCAATCACCTCACTAGGTAGTATACCATGAAAACGTAAGCACGCAACGTTTTCTTCCCCATCTTCCAAAAGAAAGTAGTTCCACAAGAAAAAAACTTCGAAAGAGCGAAATCCGCTCCTTCGAAGCCTTGATGTACCAACGTTTATCGCTGATCAGTCCTTGGGAGAAACAGCCAGCTTCAGGGTTTCCCAACCTTCGGGATCGGCGGTGACGCTGAAGATTTCCACAGGATTGGTCTTCACGCTGTCATACAGGGCAGCGATCTTGTCCTGAATGTCCTGAGTGGTCATGGCCATGAACTGATCGTTGTGAGCATAGCCGATGAAGCCCTCGTTCAGGCCGACCAGCGGATAAGTGCCGCCGACGAAGGTGCCGTCCAGCACAGAGGCAAACACGGAATCAATGGCAGCGCCGTAGTCCGCATAGAAGGAAGTCACAATGGTGGCCGCTTCATCCGGATCGGAAACGGTCAGGGTCTGGTCGCAGTCCACACCAAAGGCATAGCGGCCTGCTTCCTTTGCGGCGGTGAATACGCCGGAGCCGGCACTGCCTGCCACCTGCCAGATCACGTCAACACCTTCGGCATACATGGCGGCTGCCTTTTCGGCCACCTGGGGAGCAATATCCGCAATGAAGTCGCCGGCGTAGTCAATGTACACCGTGACGCCCTGCTCCTCGCACACCTGGCAGAAGCTGCCGATGTACTCGTTCAGGCCGGGAGCGTCGATGCCGACGATAACGCCGACCTTCTTATCCGCATTGGCCTTGGGCATGTCGCTGGTGGTGACCAGGCAAGCTACATAACCGGCCAGATAGCCGATGTCCTGGCTCTTGTACATCAGGCCGTACACGTTGCTCAGGGGATCGGTCTCCAGTGCGGAGCCTTCAATGCCCTGCAAGTCAGCGCTGAAGAACTTCTGCTCAGGATACTTCTGGGCGGCGGCAATGAGTGCCGCGTTGCACTCGGCGCCCATGGTGATGATCAGATCATACTTGCCGGAGGCGCAGGCATCTTCTAAGAAGGGCATGTAGGTTTCCAGCTCGTATTCTGCGCTTGCCTTATCCATGGGGATGGCACCCATGGCGATGGTTTCCGTGGTAGTGCCGGGGTACTTGGTCTCCAAATCCTTCACGGCAAGAACGGAGGCAGAGAAGTAGCTACCCTCCGTGCTGGGAACCAGCAGCAGCACGTTCAGTCCGTCTTCAGCGGAGGCGAAGGTCAGGGAGCACAGAGCCATGGCAAGGACAAGAAGCAGGGACATCAGCTTTTTCATGGGAGAGAAGACTCCTTTCAAATGGGGTTTGTAACTGATATGACTATATCACTTTTTCTATCGGAAAGCAATGAAAAAGGCAAACGAAAAACAAAAGAAAGCAAAAATCGTTCATGAAAAACAACAGAAAAACAAGGATTCCCTGTTGACAATCCCCTTGCCCTGTGCTATGATTGCACCATTCCGATTCGAAGGAGGAAGGACGCATGGAACGCACCGCTATGAACACCATGATGATGCGTATGGGCATGTGCTTTGTTTTCCCATGCGCCGCTTGCCGAATGTAATTCGGATCTTTCATGATGTACCGTGAAGGACAGCGCATGGCTGCCCTTCATTTTTTATGTCAGGAGGATGGATCCGATGAACCATTTCGGCGGCGTGAGGGATCGAATGCCAGATCCTGTGATGCACGTTAATCCCACCAACGAAAAAGAAAAACGGATAAGGAGATTGTTACCATGAAAGCTACGAAGAAGATTGTATCCCTGATTCTCAGCCTGTTGATTGTTTTCTCCTGCACGGCATTTGCTTCCGCTGAAACCCTTCAGATCGGCATCCCGGACGACGGCACCAACCTTTCCCGCGGCATTAAGCTGCTGGAGGCTGCCGGCCTGCTGACCGTGGATCCCGAAGCTGGTTATACTCCCGAAATCGCTGACATCACCGGTTACCTATATAATGTAGAAGTAGTGCCGGTACAGGCCAACACCCTGCCCTCCACCCTGGGCGACTTCGCCGCTTCCACCATCAACGGCACTTATGCTATTCCCTTCGGCCTGGTTCCTTCCAAGGACGGCCTGATCATTGAGCAGCAGAGCGAAGAGGGCGACAACCCTTATGTGAACATCATCGTTGCCCGTACTGCTGATGCCGAGAACGAGACCTACAAGACCATCGTGGATGCTTTCCACACCCAGCTGGTAGCCGAATTCCTGCTGGTGAATTATAAGGAAGCTTTCTTCCCTGCCTTCGACTATGATGCCTCTGCTGACTTCACCATCACCGAGGACAATGTGACCGACTACATCCGCTACACCTCCGACAAGGAAGGCAAGACCGTTGTGAAGGTTGGCGTGTGCGGTGCCAACAACGACCACTGGAAGGTTGTGCAGAAGGTGCTGGACGACGAAGGCGCCAACATCTACATCGAGCTGGTAGAGTTCGACGCTTACAACCTGCCCAACGAAGCACTGAACTCCGGTGAAATCGACCTGAACGCTTTCCAGCACAAGGCTTACCTGAACAACGATGCTGCTGCCAACGGTTATGACCTGACCGCCATCGCTGACACCTTGATTGCTCCCCTGACCCTGTACTCCCTGAAGTATGCTTCTCTGGACGAGCTGAAGGCAGCTGCCGGCGAAGTCAAGTAATTTCATACCCTGCACCGCACGTCTTCGGCGGCATGGCGACGTACAATGGTTGCCCTGCCGCCACGTGCGGTTTTCCTAGTTATTCGCAAGGAAAGGATCAATGGCATGATCGAGATCAAGCATTTAAGCAAAACCTTCCACTTAAAGACCGGAGACGTGCACGCTGTGCAGGACGTGTCCCTGACCATTCATGACGGCGAAATTTACGGCATCATCGGCTACTCCGGCGGCGGCAAGTCCACCCTGGTGCGCTGCCTCAACCTGCTGGAAACTCCGGATGAAGGCACCCTGGAAGTGGGCGACTCCGGCGTGCTGACCCCACGGAACGGGAAGATCTACCGGGGCAGCAAGGCCATGACCGCCAAGGAGCTGAATACCATGCGCCGGGGCATCGGCATGATTTTTCAGCACTTCAACCTGCTGGATCGTTCCACGGTGTTTGAAAACATCGCCTATCCCCTCCGCTATACCGGCATGAAGGAGAAGGACATTCATCATCGGGTATGCGAACTGCTGGACATGGTGGGCTTAAGGGACAAGATTGACGTGTATCCCTCCCAGCTTTCCGGCGGACAAAAGCAGCGTGTTGCCATTGCCCGCGCCCTGGCCAACAACCCTAAGGTGCTGCTTTCCGATGAGGCCACCAGTGCCCTTGACCCGGATGCCACGGAATCGATCCTGAACTTGCTGCAAGACCTGAACCGGAAGCTTGGCCTGACCATTGTGCTGATCACCCATGAAATGGCCGTGATCAAGGCCGTGTGCGGCCGCCTGGCAGTGATGGAAAATGGCCGGGTAGTGGAGGAAGGCAGCGTGTACGACGTATTCGCTCATCCTCAGGCGGAAATTACCCGCCGGTTTGTGGCCTCCTCCACGCCCCTGAGCAAGATTGACCGGCTCATGGGGGGCAATGATCCTCTGGTGCGGCTGAAGCAGGGAGAAAAGCTGGTGAAGCTGACCTTCCAGAAGGACTGCGTGGGCGAGCACATTATTTCTTCCGCCACCAAGCAGTTCGGCATGGATGTGAACATTGTGCTGGCCAATGTGGATCTGCTGCAGGGCAATCCCCTTGGCAGCATGATTGTGGTGCTGGGCGGCGATGCCGATGGCATTGCCAAGGGCATGGCCTACCTGGCAGAGAATCATATTCAGATGGAGGTGCTGGCTGATGGAACTCATTGAACAGTTTGCCCCAAACCTGTATAATTACTTCGATAAGTTTGTCAGCAGCTGCCAGGCCACGGTGGAAATGTTCCTGAAGGCCGGCGTCATCGCCTTTGCGGTAGGTCTTCTGCTGGGCATTCTGCTGGTGGTAACCAAGAAGGGCGGTATTGCACCGAATGCGCTGGTCTACCAGCTGACCAACATCATCGTGAACATTTTCCGCTCCATCCCCTTCCTGATCCTGCTGATCTTCCTCATTCCCCTGACCAGAGCTGTCGTAGGCACGGCCATCGGCGTCAAGGGTGCCATCCTTCCGCTGGTGTTCGGCGCAGTGCCTTTCTACACCCGTCAGGTGGAGGTTGCCCTGTCCGGGGTGGATGCCGGCAAGGTGGAGGCTGCCCGGAGCATGGGCAGCAGCGTGCTGGGGCTGATCTTCCGGGTGTATCTCCATGAGGCGGTGCCGGAGCTGATTCGTGTTACCACGGTGACGGCCATCAGTCTGATCGGTCTGACCACCATGGCCGGCGCAGTAGGCGCAGGCGGCATCGGCAGCTTTGCCATCAACTATGGCCAGAACCAGAATCACCCGGACATTGTGAATGTGTGCGTAGTGGTGCTGCTGCTGGTGGTATTCGCCCTGCAGAGCCTTGGCAACCTGCTGGCACGGCGCACCACCAATCGGTCGCTGTTCGCCCATCGTCATGATAAAGGAGAGAAGGAAACCCTATGAGTCGTCGTGATACGATCGTTGCCTATGCTGATGAAAGGCTGAAGGACTATCAGCAGCTGGCGCTGGATATTCATGCACATCCCGAGGTGAGCAATTACGAGTTCTTTGCCTGCGAGCACCTGAGCGACATGCTCCGCAAGGAAGGCTTTGACGTGAAGACGGACGTGGCGGGGCATCGGACAGGCTTCGACGCCCGCTATGCTTCCGGCAAACCCGGCCCGGTGATTGTGTTCCTGGCAGAGTTTGACGCGCTGGCAGGCTTGGGTCACGGATGCGGCCACAACCTGTTCGGCGCAACCTCTTCCCTGGCAGCGGCCTGCCTGAAGCAGGTGATTGACCAGGTAGGCGGCGAGGTTCGTGTCTACGGCACTCCCGGCGAAGAGGGCGGCGAAAACGGCAGCGCCAAGGGCAGCTTTGTTCGGGAAGGTTTCCTGAAGGACGTGGATGCGGCGCTGTGCGTTCATCCCGGTGCCGGTGTGCACACGCTGACCACCAAGACCCTGGGCTGCGCTCCGGTGGACATTGAGTTCTGGGGCAAGGCAGCCCATGCGGCCAGCTGCCCGGAAAACGGCATCAACGCACTGAATGCCCTGCTCATGACCTATCGTGGTATTGATGCCCTGCGGCAGCACTGCACGGATGATGTGCGTATCCATGGTATTATCGTCAATGGCGGCACGGCACCGAACATTGTGCCCGAGTACGCCAAGGGAAAGTTCTACCTCCGTGCGGCCACAGCGCCCATGATGAAAAAGATTTACGAGCAGGTTGAGCACATTGTGGAAGGCGCGGCTCTGATGACCGGAGCAAAGGGACGGATGCAGCCCTACCAGAACATTGTGGAAAACACGGTGGTCACCCCCTCCTTTGATGCGGTGTATCAGAAGCATCTGGAGGAGTTTGGGGAGCATGTGCGTCCCATCGAGCCCCAGGATGAAATGGGCTCCAGCGACGTGGGCAACATTTCTCAGGTGGTGCCTACCATTCAGCCCCATATTACCATTTCCGAGCAGGTGGTGCCTGCCCACAGTGAGGAGTTCAAGGCGGCAGCCAAGTCTCCTCTGGGGCTTGCTTCCATCGGCCTTGGCGCAAAGGTCATGGCACTGACAGCGCTGGATCTGCTGGAAGACCCGGAGCTACTGGCGAAGATCAAAAAGGAACATGCTGAAGCTGTGAAGGCACAGTAACCGGATTGCAGTCTCCCCTTTCAGGCGAAGCATCGCTTGAGAGGGGAGTTTTTCGGTACCGCCGATTCTTTTCGGACTTATTCGTCTTGCCGGAAAAGCAAAATCGTTGTATCATGCCAGTGAATCCAACCGGAGCAAATGCATATCCGACTGAATGGAAGCAGCAAGCATGGGTGTATAGAAGCGTCCCATGAACATGATGAGCGAAACGTAAAGGAAGGCAGAAAGATGACAACAGAAGCGTACAGGAAAGCAGCAAATTTCTGGAAAGAGAAAGTCGGCAAGGAAATGCCGGCTGAACAGTTGACGCCGGTTGTGGAGGAGTTCCTGCGCAGCAGTACTGTCTGCGCACTGGCCACCGGAACCGGCGATTACGTGCGCTGCACGCCGCTGGAGTACAGCTACCATGACGGCAAGTTCTGGATTTTCACCGAGGGCGGTGAGAAGTTCATCGGTCTTGAAAAGAACAAGCACGTCAGCTTGGCCGTTTTTGAAAAGAACCCCAGCTTCGGCGCACTGAAAAGCGTGCAGGTAATGGGCACGGCAGTGCTCATTGAGCCTATGTCGGCATCCTATGTTGCCCATGCGGAATACAAGAAGATTCCGGTTGCGGCACTGCAGAAGCTGGCAGATCAAGGGCATCCCATGCACCTCATCTGCGTTGCGCCGGAAAGGATGGACGTACTGTTCTCCGACTTCAAGAAGCAGGGGTATGACAGCCGGCAAGTGCTTGATTTTACACAGGATTAAAAGCCATGATCATCACGATCAATAAATGTGAGACAAAATCGGGTTAATCGGCGGTACTGGTCCGAAATCCACGATTGCGTATTACAAGGGCATTGTATACGGCGTGCAGCAAAAGTCTGGCCGCAGCTTTTTCCCAAAGCTGACTATTGAAAGTCTGAGCATGTTTGATGTGCTTGATTTTTGCAGGAAGCAGGACTATGCAGGATTGATACGGAGATCAACCTCTTAAAATAGAAAGGCGGGATGCGGATGGAATGGGCAGACGGGAAAATACGCTGCCGTTGGGCAAATCCGAAGAATGAGCGATACATCCGTTATCACGATGAGGAATGGGGCGTTCCAGTATACGATGACCGGAAGCTCTTCGAGATGCTCATATTGGAGTGCTTTCAGGCAGGACTGTCCTGGGAATGTGTTTTGAATAAACGAGAAGCGTTCCGAGAGGCCTTTGATGGCTTTGATTTGGAGAAGGTCTGCGCCTATGATGAGGACAAGCTGGAGGCACTGCGGAACAATCCCGGTATCATCCGCAACCGCCTGAAGATACAGGCTGCTGTTGCCAATGCAAAAGTATTCCGAGAGATTCAGCAGCAATACGGAAGCTTCTCCAATTACCTTTGGCATTGGACAGACGGCAAGGTGGTTTATGAAATCGGACGCACAAGCTCGGAACTGTCCGATAGCATCTCCAAGGATTTGAAAAAGCGGGGCATGAAGTTTGTGGGAACGACGGTTATCTATGCCTATTTGCAGGCTGTAGGTGTGATCTATACTCATGAGCACGGGTGCTTTTTAGCGCACACAAAGGAAGCACAGGCCTAACCATCGACGACGAATCAGCATGGCCTCCCCTTTGCTTTATCGGCATGTATTCCAGCCGTTTTTGCATGTAATTTCCATGTTCATTTCCAGTCAGAAATGACAAATCTTTTCCATTCTCTTGACGATTTCCGCCGTTCGTGCTATGCTACCCAATAGGTAAAACATCCTTTGAAACGCGCTAGGAGGATCTTATCATGATGACCAATATTCCTGTTGTAAAGCTCGGCTTGGTAGCCGTATCCCGGGACTGCTTCCCCATTGTGCTGAGTGAAAAGCGCCGTGCTGCCATTGCCGAAAAGTGCGGCCAGAAGCAGCTCGAAGTGGTGGAAATCAAGACCACGGTGGAAAACGAAAAGGACATGCTGAAGGCTGTAGCAGAGCTGAAGGCCGCCGAGTGCAATGCTGCCGTTGTTTTCCTTGGCAACTTCGGCCCTGAAACCCCCGAAACCCTGATTGCCAAGAATTTTGACGGTCCCTGCATGTTTGTTGCTGCTGCCGAGGGCGACGGCGACATGATCAACGGCCGGGGCGATGCTTACTGCGGCATGCTGAACTGCTCCTATAACCTGGGCATGCGTCACCTGAACGGCTACATTCCGGAATATCCCGTGGGCACGGCAGATGACATTGCCGAGATGATTGCCGACTTTATTCCTGTGGCTCGTGCCGTCATCGGCGTGAAGAATCTGAAGATTATCACCTTCGGACCCCGTCCGCAGGACTTCTTCGCCTGCAACGCCCCCATTAAGGGACTCTATGAGCTGGGCGTTGAAATCGAGGAAAACAGCGAGCTGGATCTGCTGGTCAGCTATAAGGAGCATGCCAATGATCCCCGCATTCCCGATGTTTGCGCCGACATGGCCAAGGAAATGGGCGAAGGTCGCTATTATCCGGAGCTGAGCGAGCGGATGGCGCAGTTCGAGCTGACCCTGCTGGACTGGGCAGAGAATCACAAGGGCGCACGGAAGTATGTAGCCTTTGCCGATAAGTGCTGGCCCGCCTTCCCCAGCCAGTTTGGCTTTGAGCCCTGCTATGTGAACAGCCGCCTGGCCGCCCGGGGCATTCCCGTATCCTGCGAAGTGGATATTTACGGTGCCCTGAGCGAGTACATCGGTGCCTGCGTCACCGGTGATGCCGTAACCCTGCTGGACATCAACAACTCTGTTCCTCAGTACATCTATGATGAAGATATCCGCGGCCGGTATGATTACAAGCTGACGGATACCTTCATGGGCTTCCACTGCGGCAATACGCCTTCCTGCAAGATGTGCGACAGCCGTTCCGTAAAGTACCAGCTGATTCAGCATCGTCTGCTGGAGCCTGCCGGAAGCGATCCTGACTTCACCCGCGGCACGCTGGAAGGCGACATTGCTCCCAGTGAAATCACCTTCTACCGCCTGCAGTGCGACTCCAACGGCGACCTGCGCAGCTACATTGCCCAGGGCGAGGTGCTGGATGTGCCTACCCGTTCCTTCGGCGGCATCGGCGTGTTCGCCATCCCCGAGATGGGACGTTTCTACCGCCATGTTCTGGTACAGAAGCGGTATCCCCATCACGGTGCCGTGGCCTTTGCTCATTGTGCCAAGCAGCTGTTTGAGGTGTTCAAGTTCCTCGGCGTGAAGGACATCGCCTACAATCAGCCCAAGTCTCTGCCCTATCCCACGGAAAACCCTTGGGCATAAGGACATAACCTCGTCCATCAAGGGCACTGCCTGATTCCATGAAGGCAGTGCCCTTTGCTATGCCAAATATTAGGTTCCTTGTTCGCCTTGACATCAGGGCGGAAGTCGCTATAATGAGCAGGAGCTTATTCGTTTGAAGCAGAGGGAGCGATCTGATGAAGTATGTTTCGATCAGCGGTGCCGTAGCGGCAGGAAAGAGTACGTTGTTGGCAAGGCTGATGGCCTGTCTGGGTGACCGTGCTGCCGCTCACAAGGAATGCCCGGAGAATAATCCCTTTATTCTCCCCTATTACGAAGATCCGCCTCGCTGGTCCTTCCACAGCCAAATTGCTTTCCTTTCCCTGTACTTCGACGATGATCGGCCGAAGGAAGCGAAGGACTTCTACTTCTACGACCGCTGCCTGATTGAGAATCTGGTCATTGCCCGGTATCGGCTGGAGGAAGGTGACTTAACCCAGGCCGAATACGATATTATTGAAAAAATGGCCAAAGGCATTGAGAAGCTTATGCCCCCGATTGAGAAATATGTTTATCTCCGCTGTTCTGCTGATCTGCTGGTGAAGCGACTGCGGGAGCGGGATCGCAGCTATGAAAGCGACTTGGGGCTAGCCTACGCCACCAAGCAAAAGGCACTCTACGACGCCTGGGCAGAGACCCTTCCCAAGGATCAGATGCTCATTGTAGACGAGGATGAAGGCGTAGATTTGGAGAAGATTCTTCAGTTCCTGGAGGCGTAAAAAAGCGGACAGCATTTTTTTGCTGTCCGTCTTTGTTTATTCAATTTCGAATGACATCAGCTTATCTACATTGCGTTCCACAACTTCCAGTACCACCACATCCGGGGCGCACTGCCAAAGGTCGTCATTGGTATAGTAATCCAAATGCCGCATGTCGGCTGTATCAAACTGGGATCCCAGGACTAATGCCATAGCACTGGTAAAGGAGTCCCGAATCATGTAGAGCGACCGATCATCCGGTGCATCGGTGGTTGAAAAGGAAATCATCCCATAGAAATCGTAGGCGTCATTGGTTACGCCATGCCCGTCATAGCCGGTCACATGATAATTGCTGTCTACGTTTTTCATAGGCCGGGACAGATACAGCATCTTTGCCAAATCTCCCTCAGCCTTTCCCGGATCTTCGATGGTGATGCATTCATCCGTAATATCGGGCATATCAATGCCCAGTTCCTTCAGCAGGGCAGAAGCACCCACATAGGCGCCAATCTCATTCCAGTGGGAATCCGTCTTGTAATAAATAGGTTCATCGACAGCTTCCTTGGCCTGCATCAGTTCTTCATAAGGATAGACAACCCGCAAGTCCGTGTTTGCCCGAAGATAATCTACAATTTGCTTGACTTTATATTCCTCGGCAGGATCGCCGTACTCCTCCGGCATGTACTCGCTGTACACCCGTTCCTTGTTCGGCGCAATGAAGAGCACAAACTCCATGCCTCTTTCTTCCAGATAGTCCCGCCAGAAAACTAAGTTTTCCGCCAGCACTGCCAGTTCATCGTCGGACAGCAGATTGGTTCCCTGATAGCAAGCAATGGGATCCCCATCACCCTTGTTCACATAAAAGAGCCAGCCTTCTTTGCCAATGATCACGTTGTCACTGGTGGAGCGGTGGAAAAGATAGTATTCCACCGCTGAATTGAGCGTCATCAGCTCATTGCGGAAGGGAAGCCGATCCTCCAGATACTCGGCAAAGGCGGTGGGAAAGCTGCTGTAGGTTGCCTGGCTCAGCTCCGGCATAGCCGCCTTCTGCCGGTTCTCGTAGTTGGTATTATCCGCCCAGGGCTGCAAGATGAACCAGCTCACCCAGGACAAGCAAAGAATGGCCACAAAGGCAATCATGAGTATCCATGAACCGATGCGCTTCTTCATCGTCTTTCCTCCTCAGAACTGGAAATAGATAAACGGATTGTAGTTGCTGCCTGCAATGGAAGCCATGCAAAGCAGCAGCAGCAACACGCAGCAGATGGCTTCCGGCAGGGAATACCGCCACTTGTTCATGAACTTCTCCGGAATCCACTTGGAAAAGCCCATGCCCAAGAACGCCGCAATGCCCACGACCACGGTTTTCAGATCCATGTATTCCGTCCAGGGCAGGGCGGCCTCCGAATACCGCCAAGGCAGGAGCATATGCAGCATATAGCGAACGGCAACGCCGGTACCGGGTGCTCGAAACAGCATCCAGCCGAAGATCACCACCAGCATGCAATACACGACGCCCACGGCCTTGTGCCGATCCAGCCATTTTTTCAACCCCAGCCGCTCAAGGATGGAGAAGAATCCATGGTACAGCCCCCACAGCACGAAGGACATATCCGCACCGTGCCACAGTCCCGTCAGGAAGAACACGATGCACAGATTCACATAGGTTCTTACCGTGCCTTTCCTGTTGCCGCCCAGCGGAATGTACACATATTCCCGAAACCAGGAGCCCAGGGAAATGTGCCATCTGCGCCAGAATTCCGTAATGGAGGAAGACAGATAGGGGTACTGAAAGTTCTCCATGATGTCAAAGCCGAACATTTTTCCAAGGCCTATGGCCATATCCGAGTAACCGGAGAAATCATAATAAATCTGGAAAGTATAGGTCAGTGCCGCCACCCAGGCCGCACCGCCGCCCACCACAGACACATCATGGCTGAAGATGGTATCCACGCAGGCACCCATGACGTTGGAAATCAGCACCTTCTTGGCAAGGCCGATGATGAAGCGGCGGAACCCCATGGTAACTCCGTCCCACGTAATGCTGCGATCTTCAATCTGCTGATTGATGTCCTTATACTTGACAATGGGGCCTGCAATCAGCTGAGGAAAGAAGGAAATGTAGAGTGCTACGTTTACCAGCTTCGGGGATGCGTCCGTATCCCCACGGTATACATCCACAATGTAGGAGATCGCCTGAAAGGTAAAGAAAGAAATGCCGATAGGCAGCGCAATTTGAGGCACAGGCAGCACCTCGCTGCCGCAGACCCTGTTCAGCACGGATACAAAGAAGCCGGCATACTTGTAGTACCCCAGCATAGCCAGATCGCACACCACGCCAAGGGTCAGCACCGCTTTTTTTCCGTTTCCGCTGCATTTGGCGATTCCCCTGCCCACCAACCAGTTGAGCACCACGGAGGCCATCATCAGCAGCACCAAATAAGGCTCGCCCCAGGCATAGAAAATCAAGCTTGCCGCCAGCAGCAAAATATTGGAGTATTTTTTCTGTATGAAGTAATTCAGCAAAAACACTACCGGCAGAAAAACCCACAGAAAAACAGCCGAACTGAATACCACCCGAATCCCTACCTTCCATGAAAGAACGCACTGTGTTCTGTCAACCAAATCCCCCACAGTTTACCATAGTCCATGAGCTTTGTAAATGGATTTTCCTGCTTAGCAAAAGGTCAGCGCATCCTTTCGATACGCCGACCTTTTCATCATTTTCAGTTGTCGAGGCAAGCCTTGCGGACAGCATCCAGCGCATGCTTTACCGTCAGGGTACGGATACGATCCCGATTCCCTGCCAAGTCCAGCCGAATGGCCTGCACACCCTTCTGAGTAGCCAGACCCAGATACACCGTGCCCACAGGAATTTCCGGTGTGCCGCCGTCAGGGCCTGCAAGGCCTGTTGCGCTGACAGCAATATCCGTCCCCAGCTTTTCCCGGGCACCCTTAGCCATGGCCATGGCCACCTCTGCGCTGACCACATTGCAGCGCTCAATAGTCTCCGCCGGCACACCCAGCAGAATCGTCTTGGTATCGGTTTGATAGGTAACGAAGCCGCCACGCACTACTTGGGACGCACCGGGTACCTCCACCATGGTGGAAGAAATCAGTCCGCCGGTAAGGCTCTCTGCAGTGGCCACCGTCTTCCCTGCCTTCTTCAAGGCTTCCACGGCTGAAATAGCAAGGGAACCCCGGTCATCCTCATTCACGGCATAGACCACATCCCCCAGGATGCTCTTGACCTTGTCCACCAAGGGCAGCACCAGCGCAAGGGCTTCCTCTTTGGTGGCAGCACAGGCTGTTGCACGCAGCTGCACTTCACCAAGAGAACAATAGGGGCTCAGGCTGGGATTGCTCTGCATTTCCAGCTCCTGCAGACGCTGATCCACTTCGCTTTCCCCCATGCCGAAGATGCGGATGTACCGGCTCACCAGTACCTGTCCCGACCGCTTCTGAAGCCAAGGCTCTACCTGATCAATAAACATAGGCTGCAGCTCATAGGGCGGCCCGGGCAGGTGGATCACCACCTTGCCCTCACCCATGGGCACAATGGCGCCCGGCGCCGTGCCATTAGGGTTCAGCATCAAAATGGTGTCTTCCGTAAACATGGCCTGACTCATGTTGTTCATGGTCATGTGCTTGTGGTACTGCTGAAAGCGTTCCCGAACCATCTGCTCCGCTTCCGGGCGAAGCACCAGCTCTTTGCCTGCCACCTTGGCTGCCACACGCTTGGTAATGTCATCCACCGTAGGGCCAAGGCCGCCGGAGGTGATCACCACATCCGCACGGGACAAGGCTAGCCGATAGGCTTCCTCCAGCCGCTCCGCATTATCCCCCACCACCGTTTGATGGTACTGGGAAATGCCCAGTGCGGAAAGCCGACGGGAAATAAACTGAGCATTGGTGTTCAGCACCTGCCCCATCAGCAGCTCCGTACCCACACAAAGAATTTCAGCGATCATGAAGCATCTGCCTTCCTTCTGTCACTTGATATCCTTCAGACATGCGCCGTTCTTCACGAAATAATCAATGCCGCTCCACAGGGTAATCACCAGCACCCACAGGGTCAAGATGCCGCTGACCCAGCTGCGCATCACCGGCTCACGGGAAATCATCAGCCACAGGATCAGCACAATCTGGCTCACCGTTTTCACCTTGCCCAGCTTTCCTGCCGCAATGACCTTGCCGTGGGTAACGGCTATCATCCGCAAGCCGTCTACACACAGCTCCCGTGCCAGAATCACCACCGTGACCCAGGCCAGCATCACCCCATGCTGAATCAGCATGATGAGCGCACTGAGCACCAGCAGCTTATCCGCCACCGGGTCAACAAACTTGCCGAAGTCCGTCACAATGTGCTGCTTGCGGGCAATGTAGCCGTCCAGAAAATCCGTCAATGCCGCCACGGCAAATACAATGGTCGCCAGCACATTGCACATGGGCGTTTGCGGATACATCAGGGCTACCATGACAGGGATCAGTGCCACCCGCATCAAAGACAGCTTGTTGGGCAGATTCATACCTGTTCCCCCTTCAGGTCGTAGGTCTCAGCGCCGGTAATCTTCACCTGCACGAAGTCGCCGGGCTTCACCGTCTCCTTGGCCGTAAAGTAAATGCTGCCGTCCGCATCCGGGGCTTCCCACTGACTGCGGCCCAGACACTGATGTGCCTGCACATCCGTCACCAGCACCTTTTCCGTGGTGCCCACCCGCGCGGTGTTCCGCTTCAGGGAAATATCCTGCTGCATGGTCATTAGCCGCGCCAGACGTTCCTGCTTGACTTCTTCGGGAATCTGGTCAGGCATTCTTGCCGCAGGCGTGCCTTCCTCTGCAGAGTAGGCAAAGGCGCCCATCCGGTCAAATTCCGCCTCTGCCAGGAAGTCCATCAATTCCTGGAATTCCTCTTCCGTCTCTCCCGGGAAGCCTACGATGATGCTTGTCCGCAGGATGAAGCCCCGATCCCGTGCCCCTTTCAGGCAGCGGCGAATATCGGAGGAATCCCCCTGCCGGTTCATCCGCTTCAGGATCCGGTCATTAATGTGCTGCACGGGAAGATCCAGATACTTGCAGATGTTATCATGCTTGGCCATTACATCCAGCAGGCGGTCATCTGTTTCATCCGGGTAGCAGTACAGTACCCGGAGCCACTCCACCCCCGGAATGCCGGCAGCCTTCTCCATGAGTTCCGGCAGGGCAGATTCCTTCTGCCAATCCGTGCCGTAGCGGCTGGTATCCTGCGCCACGAGAATGTGTTCCTTTACGCCCTTGCCGGCAAGGAGGGTCATTTCGTTCAATATGTCCCCCATGCGCCGGGAGCGATAGGGTCCCCGAATCATGGGAATGGCGCAGTAGGTGCAGCGGTTGGAGCAGCCGTCCCCAATGCGGGTATAAGCAGAATACCCGGGGGTGGTCAGCACACGGGCATGCTCCGCATAATGATAATCATCCTGACACAGTGCCATGCGCTTGCCCCCAAGCGCCTTGCGGATGGCCGTGGGCAGCTGCTCATACTGGTTCACACCCATGAGCAGGTCAATCTCCGGCATTTCCGCCATCAGATCCTTCTCGTACCGCTGAGCAAGGCAGCCGGAAACAATCAGCAGCTTGCATTTGCCTGTTTTCTTATACTCCGCCATTTCCAGAATGGCGTCAATGGATTCTTCCTTTGCCGGGCCGATGAACCCGCAGGTGTTCACCATCAAAATATCCGCCTCTGCCGGATCCCCGGTAAAAGCGTACCCATTTTCCTGCAAAATGCCCAAGGCCGTCTCACTGTCAACACGGTTTTTGTTGCATCCCAGTGAAATAACGCCTACCTTCATCTGTTCGGTCATGAACTCAAACTCCTGTCCCTTAACCACGGTTCTATTGTTTTCCTGTCACTGGGCTATTGTACCACAAAATTAGGCTTTTGAACAGTTGGCGAAAAGAGGGTTTTGGGGTGATAAGCAAGATGATGACGTCCTTTCGCCCCACTTGTGCTGAAAGGCATTTTTTGATAAAATACTTGCATGGTTCCGCAGCTTTTGCTGCAAAAAGATGGAGGGATATGGACGATGCTGGAGATTGGCGGGTTGCTGAAGGAAGGAAAAGGCAAGCGACTGTACGCTACCAACGATCCGGACACCTGCGTCGTGTACTTCAAGGATGAAGCCATGGCGTTTCATGGGTTAAAGCGAGGACGAATTCTCGGAAAAGGCGAAGTCAACAATGCAGTGTGCAAGCACATCTTTGAAATGCTGACGGAAAAGGGCGTGGAGAATCACTTCATCCGCCAGCTGGACGCCCGGCAAAGTCTGGTGAAACGGGTGGAGATTGTCCCCTTTGCCGTGAAGGTACGGAACATTGTGGCCGGCAGTCTGGCACGGCGCATCGGCTATCCCATCGGTACCAAGCTGGACACCACCGTGCTGGAGTGTGTCCTCCGCAGCGCCGAGGACGGAGACGATCCTCTGGTGAACACCACCCACATTCTGGCCATGAAGCTGGCCACGGAAGAAGAAGTGAACCAGATGCTGGCCATGGCTCGCCGGGTGAACGAGATTCTGGTAAGCTACATGCGGGAAATCAACATCGAAGTCATTGACTTCAAGCTGGAGTTCGGCAGGTATCACGGGAAGATCATTCTGGCGGATGAAATCACCCCGGACACTGCCCGTTTCTGGGATGCCCGCACCCATGAACCTCTGGACATTGATCGATTCCGCCGGGACTTGGGCAATGTGGAGCAGGCCTATCAGGAAGTGCTTCACCGGATGATGGGAGAAGAGTAAATGCAGGTCATGAAACGAATCCTTGCCCTGATGGCCGTGTTGGCACTGGCAACGTTGTCCTTTGCCTCTGCCTTGGGTGAAGGGGAATTTCCGGAACTGAACGACGCAGGCTTTCTGGATGAAGGCGAGTTCGTGTACGAAAACGCCGAGGACGGCGTGTGGCGCTATGTCAGCACCACCCTGAAGGTGGAAATTTATCGGCAGACTCAAACCAGCCCCACCAAACAGATCTGGTACGAGGCGGAGGTATGGAGCCGGGACGGCGAAACCTTCCGCATGATTCCCAATGATGAAGAAAAGCGGATGAAGAGTCAGGACTGGCCCTACAAAATTGCCCGGAAGAACCAAACCGTGTTCGCCCTGAGCAGCGACTTTGCCCAGCTGCGCATGACCCAGAAAAAGCGGGTAGGCATTATCATCCGGGATGGGGGCATTCTTTCTGAAAAGACACTGGCGAAAAACAAGGGTACTTTCCCCAACCTGGACACCTTGGCTCTTTTTCCCGATGGAGACATGCAGGTCTTCTGGTCGGATGAAAAGACAGCGGAAGAGTACCTGGAAATGGGAGCGACAGATGTGCTGGCCTTCGGCCCCTGGCTCATCCGTGACGGAGAATTGAACACCAAAGCCCTGAAGAAATACGGCACCAGTGCCGCCCAGCGGACGGCCATCGGCATGGTGGAAAAAGGCCACTACTTCGCCATGATGCTGGAAGGCCGGCACAGCGGCAGCAAGGGCGCAGGCATCTCCTTCCTGGCGGAAAAACTGCTGGAAAAGGGCTGCACCACCGCCTTTAATCTGGACGGCGGGCAGACCTCCTGCATCCTGTTTATGGGACATCAGCTGTGCCGCAGCAATAAGAACAACGCCCGGGCATCCTCCCGGAAAACGGCGGAAATTTTGGGCATCGGCACTTCGGAGCAGGTGGCGGCATTAGATGATCCCTGGTGAGAAAAGACGATTCGTGAGTTCCCTTTCTTCTTCGCAAATTGCAAGTGCAAATTGGACACCCCGCATGAATAAAATCTGTTCG
>JAUMVT010000060.1 GCA_030529995.1 Clostridia bacterium | reverse complement strand
GCCGAACAGATTTTATTCATGCGGGGTGTCCAATTTGCACTTGCAATTTGCGTTCTGAAATTTCAGCCTGAAAATCACGAAAAATGTCACGGATGAAAAGGCATTTCAGAAGAAAATAAGATCGTCCGCAAACACCTTCATGTTGAAGCCTTCGCCTGTCAGCGTCCGCATATTCTGAAACACCTGCAGGCTCATGGGGATTACCTGCACAACACCCTCCCGCGGTGCAAGCTGCTGCACGGCAGCTACTTCACTGTCGGCTCCGCTGGCGTTGCGCAGCAGTTTCACGTATACAGATTCCTGCAAAGACAGAAAGCCGCTTGCGATCAGCTTTTTGCGGAACTTCTGCGCATCCCTGCGCTGCTCAGATGTCAGTGTAGGCAGGTCGTAAATGACCATCAGCACGCTTTTCCGGTCACGCAAAGCTGATCACTCCCAACTTTTTGCGCTCTCCCTGCATCACGTCCATGGCCTGCAGGATGAACAGATCCAGCGCATCTCCCAGCTTGTATTCCTTTCCGTCCAGCCTGCAGGTGCACTGAAGCACACCGATCAGCTGCTGCCTGTACGGCCAATCCAACGGAAGATCTGCATTGGCAGCAACAACCGCATCCACCAGCGGACGGAAGGGCTCCATCAGGTCACAGGACAGATTCACATAGTTCAGCCGATTGCAGTGGTGAATGCCCAGTGCCGTGTTGTACCCGTGGGAGACAATGGCTCGGCTGACGGCCGTGTTCAGGATGGTATAGCCGTAGTTCAGGGCGGCATTCACATCATCCACCCCGTGGCGGACAAAATCATCTCCGAACAGCGCACGGAAATAGACCTTCGCCGCAGCACCTTCACGGTTGGTGCTGTCGCCCGGCCGCACCTGACCGGCGTAGCTGCTCACATCCTTGGCTGCCGCATGATTTACCTGTTCCAGCAGTTCCGTCTGCATGATGATTTTCTGCCGGACAATCTGCTTCCACAGGGCATCTTTTCGCCGCTGGGTCCATGCCGCCTGATCCAGCAAGTGGCCAGCTCCTTCCAGGTGTCCGCCCAGCGGAATCAGCTGTGCCGCCGGCTCATGACGGCGGTCGCACAGCACCACATTCACCCCGTCCTCTGTCAGCCGCTGCAGCAGCGAGAAGCTGACACTGCCGGAAGGGTGCGCAACCATGACATCACGCACCTGCTCCAGGGGGACAGTCCATGCCTGTTCCTCGCTCTTGATAATCAACTGATTGTCGCTCATTTCCAGCTCCTCATGCCGGTTAATGACCACGGTTCGCCAGCCTGATGACATGGGAATCCCTCCTTCGAAAAAAGCCGCCAACACGCAGGTTAGCGGCCTAATGGGGAAAACGGCAAGGATTACTCCGGCTTCACGGCATCCTTGCCTGCCTCCTTGGGCAGGAAGTTGTTTCGGTCGAAGAGCTCCTTGATGGATAAATTCTTGTACCGGGGCAGGTTGTAGGCAAAGGGCACGTTCAGCGCCTTCACCATGTCCTTGCAGTAGGTGTGGTGCTGCTCCACCAGTGCCATGTACTCAAGGGACTTGGGCTTCGCATCCTCCTTCTTGATGTAGCCTGCTGCAATGCTTGCGTCAAACTTGTCCATCAGCGACCGCTGCATCAGGTAGTGATACAGCTCGAAGTAGGAATCAAAGTGGGAAATGTCGCCGATGTACTTGTCCGCATTCCGCACGGCATTCATGTGGTCAACACCGTTGCGGAACTCAATGATAAACATGGTGTCGGCATTGTCGAAGTTTTGATGCATGTAGCCGGTGGCACGCTTGTTCAGCACACCATCCTCAAGCACTCGCCGCCGTGCAAACTCAGGCAGCAGCTTCTTCTTGCTGCCCATATCCTTAAACGCCGCTGAATCATACGTCACCGCATCCCGCTCAACGCAGTGGAAGGCGAGGAAGTACCGGGAGTTGACGTACACCAGATTCTTCACCAGCAGATACAGTACCGTCAGGTACAGCCGAACGATGGCTTTCTTCCGCTCCTTCTCCACATTGTCCGCAGCGGTTGCGTATCTGGCGTTGGTGCGGATCAATTCGAAGTCCGTGAAATCCACCTGCGCAATCATCTCCCGCAGCTCCTTGCGCATGGCAGGTGCGTATTCCGCCTTAATCCCTTTGCAGCTGTTGTAGTAGCGGACAATCTGGGCATCAGGGATGTCCTTGAGCACGAAGTCAACGACCTTCTTATTCCGCACCAGCTTGCTCAGCTTCTTGGGATTGCCGTAGCGCACAAGGTACTGGAATCGCCGGGACTCGATGACGTTGTTGATGATGAAGTTGCGGAAACCGTTGTCCTTCTTGCTGTTGGGGAGCAGCTTGCCGCTGTCCTTGTTCAGCATGGTTGTGATGAGTTTCGTTAATTCCTCATCGCTTCCCTGGAAGCCCAGCAGGTACGCCGCATCATAGAACATGGCAGCCTTGGTGGCGGCATCTGCTTTGCTCATGCGGGCAAAGGCGTTGATAGTGCGCAGCTCGTTGGCAATGGCCTGACTGTTTGCGAACATCTTGAATTCCTTCTTGAATTCGCAGGGCAAACCGCGCTCCTGCATCACCTGCATAAAGCTGGCAATGTTCTCAAACTTGTTGATGAGCGTGGTCAGCAGGTCGTTGATTTCCTTGCCGTCCTGGAAGCAGGTCAGCAGGTACATCAGCTTGCTGAAACGGGAAGCATCTTGATTTAACAGGACGTTTTCCAGCACCTGTTCATTCATGGTGGCAGGTTGGATGTCTCTGACATTTCTGCTGGTGAGCTTTACTGCCAGGTGCTGCATTACGGCAGGTTTTATTTTTGTCCACACAGCATTGGCTTCCTGCATATAGTAATGAAGCTTGTCTTCTTCAGTCAATGCACCACGCAGCTTGCCAACCAATTCATCAACCTGTTTCGGGTGGTTGCGATACCAATCGAAGATCACAAAGTCGAACAGCATATACAACTTCGATCGTACGCTGTCGTATCCTTGCTCCGTAAGCACCTTTGCACTCGGCATGGTAAGGATGATTTCACGGATTGTTTTAATGGAGAACCCCTGATTTTTGTATGCCTTACGCACGGTGAAGTCGTAATAATCCCGAGCAAGCTGCTCCTTACGCTTCTGATCCGTGACGCCCAATGCTTCGAAAAGCAGGGGCAGATTCTTCTGCCGAGCCTTCTCGATAAAGCCTCTGTTAACTGCTGCGATTTTCTGCATATACAAAGAATCCAGCACCGTCAAAGCTTCCGGATCGACCACGCTTTTTCCACTGTCAAGCTGATAAATAACACTGGTGGTATTGATCCTGCCATGGGCTAATGAATGCCTCGTTGTGGCCAACAAAGCGAGTAGGTAATAGCAGCGTTTCATTTCGACCGGATCAACGGGCTCAAGCGAATTATCTTTCCGTCTTTTAGGTTCCTTATAGATGACATTGCCAAAGTATGCACGGCGGCGATTATTCATCAGTGCCTCAAACAGTTTTTTTGCCGGGGATTCGGTCAAAATAAAGTTTTCAAAAGACTTGTCTGCACCCAGCGACTGGAAAAGATCATCACGGTCATCACCGTCTCTGCGGAACAGGTTGTTGATTTCGTAGATGATGTTGTTGATGTGGATGGTCAGGATCTTCTCGATGTCGAGAATGTTGTAAATCAGCTGGATATGAATGTTATCCTCGAACGTAGTGCCGAAGTACAGCATTTCAAACTGCCGACGGAGACCAATCAGGTCATCACCCGGTGCCTTGGCTGACTGGCTCGGATCATCCAGCATAGCATCATGGGTCAAGCGGCCGCTGACAAGGTAGCCCTTCTTTTCGGCCTCGGCAGAAAAGGCAGGCTTCTCCTGCAAATTCTTGATAACGCCGCTGCGGACAAGCTTTTCCTGAATGGCATCATTGCCCCGACCGAAGGAAGTCATGAGCATTTCGCCGTCCTCAAGCATGAACAGGGACTTTACGCCGGCTGCCTTCGGACCGGATTTCTTGCTGCGGGCATCCGGCGGATTGTCGTTAAGAAATCCTTTTGCATTTTGCTGATCCATCATTTTTCCTCTCCTTCAGTAGTATGCACATGTATGTCAGTAACTTCCTTACACAGAGTAAACCTTTCATCCATGATTTTGTAGCACCGCCTTACAAAGGCAAAGTTCAGAACATTGTTTCAAGATGCTGAATCTCAGAAAACAACGTTCAACGATTGTTTGCCGAAGGATGCTGACATTGTCAAAGGTCTGCCTCGATTATACCGGACAAGCGTTCGATTGTCAATATACTTTCTGGAAATTTTGTGCAGCATGGCTTGACAGCTGCTCCTGGCACGATGCTGATTTTTACAATCCGTTCGTGCTCCACACCATGAATTCCTTGAATATCCGGTTGATTTTTCACCCAAATTGGTCTATAATAAAGGCACGAAAGAAGCTCATCCTTGCCTATCAGGAAGGGAGGTTATCCTATGTCGGATTACCATGTAATTACCATCGCCCGGGGCTTTGGCAGCGGCGGTCACGCCATGGGGAAGATGCTTGCTGAGGAGCTGGGCTGGTCCTTTTACGATCGGGAACTGCTGCAGTTGGCCTCCACGGACAGCGGTATCAGCGAAGAATTCTTTGCCAAGGCGGATGAAACCTTCCGGCGTACGCCCCTGTTCCGCATTGCCAGCAATGTGTTTGACGGCAAGACCATTCCTCCGGATCGGGACGACTTTATTTCCAACGAGAA
The DNA here is from genome assembly GCA_030529995.1 of Clostridia bacterium. GTDB lineage: Bacteria > Bacillota > Clostridia > Christensenellales > Aristaeellaceae > CAKUFA01. The sequence goes on along the minus strand of JAUMVT010000060.1, from coordinate 10,729 downwards.
CCTGTTCCGCTATCAGGCAAAGATGATCCGTGCTTTGGCGGAAACGGAGAATTGCGTCATTGTGGGGCGGTGCGCGAACTACGTGCTCCGTGATTCGCCCAACGCCATTAAGCTGTACGTCCACGCCCCGGAGGATGTGTGCATCCGCTCGGTGATGAGTAAGTACGGCATGACCAGCGACGACGCCATCAAGGCCATCCGCAGCATCAATAAGCGCCGGGCGGAATACTATCGGTACTTCACCGGCCATGATTGGAAGGATGCGGATTACTATGACCTGTGCATGGATTCCTCCAAGATTGGCAAGGAAAAATGCGTGGGCATCGTCAAGGCTTTTATGAACGAAATGTAAGAACATAGCAAAGGGAGCACAAGCATCATCGCCTGTGCTCCCTTTAATGAACGATAGGGGAGAAGCACGTATTTTTCATGCTTCTCCCTTTTGCATCTTATCCCCGAATGACCGCCTGATACTTGTCGGCAGCCACCTTCTGCAGCTTTTCCATAGCCTTGGTGATTTCCGCTTCCGTCAGCGTATGATCCGCTGCACGGAACACGAAGGAGAAGGCCACAGACTTCATGTCCTTGCCCACCGCCACAGAGCGGTAAACGTCGAACATCTTCGCATCCTCCAGAATGCTGCCGGCAGCGTGCGCCATGTCAGCCAGCAGAGGACCGACTTCCGTGGATTCAGCCATCACAAGGCTCAGGTCACGGCTTACGGCCGGGTAGCGTGGCATGGGCTTAACTGCGCCCATGGGGGTCTGCAGCCGGGCGATGACTTCCATGTCCATTTCCGCAATCAATGCCCGGGAAGGCATGTCGAAGTTCTCCCGAACGGTGGGATGTACCTCGCCCAGCACACACACCACCTGATCTCCTTGGGTCAGCTTTGCCTGACGGCCGGGATGTAGGTACACTTCATTGCTGCGGGATACATCGAAGGCGATGCCCAGCTGCTTCAGCAAACGTTCCACCACACCGCGCATGGTGAAGAAGTCAGCATCCTTGCCGTACAGGCCAAGGCACAGCTTCCGGGTTTCCGTAGGCAGACCTTCCGCCGTGCGATGCTCCGGATCAAACACGGCAGCTACCTCGAACAGGCGGGCGTTATCGTTGCCGTGGTTCATGTTCAGTGCCAGGGTGGACAGCATATCCGGCACCAGGGTGGTGCGCATCACAGAAGTATCTTCGCCCAGAGGATTCCGGATGGGCAGCATGTTTCTGCGGGCATCTTTTTCGTCCAGCATCAGCTTATCCACGGACTTGGGGCTGACAAAGGAGTAATTCATGATTTCGTAGAAGCCCATGGCCGTCAGTACGTGGCTGACCTTGTCCTTCAGGCGCATCCGGTCGGAGCGTCCGCCGGGGGTCGTTTCGCCCCGGAGCAGAGTGGAAGGAATCTTGTCGTAGCCATAGACACGCAGAGCTTCCTCACACAGATCCGCTTCGCCTTCCACATCCTGCCGGAAGTCGGGAACCGTCACGGTCAGCTTGTCCCCGTCACGCTGCACGTCGAAGAACAGCTCCTTCAGGATCCGCTCCGTATCATCCGCAGGAATATCCACACCGGCACGCCGTGCAATCTTCTCGCAGGAGGCCGTAATCACCTGCTTCTTGGCAGGGTCGGGATAAATATCGATCACGCCGCTGACCACATCGCCGGCATCCAGCTGGTTGATCATCTGGCAGGCACGCTGCATAGCCTCCATGGCGGTCTTCACGGAGACACCCTTTTCGAACCGGCCGGAGGATTCCGTGCGAATACCCAGCGCACGGCTGGTGACACGGGTTGCCGCCCGGTCAAACACGGCGCATTCGAACATCATGGTGTGGGTCTTCTCGGTGATTTCGCTTTCCTCGCCGCCCATGACGCCTGCCACGCAGGAAGGCTTGCTGGCATCACAGATGACCAGCTGCCCGGCTGTCAGGGGATGCGCTTTGCCGTCCAGGGTGGTGATGTGCTCACCCTCCACCGCCTTGCGGACGATGATGTGGTGTCCCTCCACCATGTCCAGGTCAAAGGCATGCATGGGATGGCCGGTTTCCAGCATGATGAAGTTGGTAATGTCTACCACGTTGTTGATGGAACGCATACCGGCGCCGTAAAGATACTTCCGCAGCCACATGGGGCTGGGTCCTACACGGACGTCCTTGATGACCCGAGCAATGTACCGGGGGCACAGGTCGGTGGCTTCCACGTCCACCTGCACATAATCGTGTACATCGCCGCCTGCTTCCGTTACGGTGATTTCCGGCTTATGGAAGGTGGTGCCGCAGGCCACGGCCGTTTCCCGGGCAATGCCCCACACGCTCAGGCAGTCCGGCCGATTGGCCAGCACTTCGAAGTCCATCACGGTGTCATCAATGCCCAGAATCGGCTTCACATCGCTGCCAACAGGATATTCTTCCTGAAATTCCAGAATACCGGCTGCACCAATAGAGGGGTACAGTTCCACCGGCACGCCCAATTCCTCAGAGGAGCACAGCATGCCTTCGGACATAACACCGCGGAGCTTGCCCTTCTTGATCTTTACCCCGCCGGGCAGATGAGCACCCACCAGTGCCACGGGGGTCAGGATGCCTGCACGGCAGTTAGGCGCGCCGCAGACAATCTGCAGCGGTGCATCGCCGCCTACGTCCACCGTGGTTACGTGAAGATGGTCGCTGTCCGGGTGCGCTTCACAGGTCAGCACACGGCCAACCACCACATGATCTACCTCGGCACCGGTTTCTTCATAACCTTCCACGCCGTCGCCAATCATAATCATTTTATTTTGATAGTCCGCTGCGCTCATGGGGATGTCAGCGTACTCCTTGATCCATTGCATCGGTACCTTCAAGGGAAAACCCTCCTTTTATACAAACACTTCTGCCTGAATACAATTTTTCGGTTTAACGGAACTGACCAAGGAAGCGAACATCGCCTTCGTACAGCAGGCGCATATCCGGGATGGAATAACGCTGCATGGCAATCCGCTCCAGACCGATGCCGAAGGCAAAGCCGGAATATACGCTGCTGTCAATGCCGCACATCTCCAGCACCTTGGGGTTCACCATGCCGCCGCCCAGCACTTCGATCCAGCCGGTGCCCTTGCACACACGGCAGCCCTTGCCGTGACATGCGGCGCAGGTCAGGTCAACCTCGGTAGAAGGTTCCGTGAAGGGGAAGAAGCTGGGGCGGAACCGGGTGGTAATTCCCTTGCCGTACAGCCGCTCGGCAAAGGCGTTCAGCGTGCCGCGCAGATCCGCCATGGTCACATCCTTATCCACCACAAGGCCTTCCATCTGGTGGAACACGGGGCTGTGGGTTGCGTCCACTTCATCGGCACGGTACACACGGCCGGGGCAGATCACACGAATGGGGGGCTTCCGAGTCAGCATGGTACGTGCCTGCATGGGGCTGGTATGGGTGCGCAGCACCACGTTGTCATCAATATAGAAGGTATCCTGAGCATCCCGGGCAGGGTGATCCTTGGGAATGTTCATCAGCTCGAAATTGTAGTGGTCAAGCTCCACTTCGGGACCCTCCACCACTTCGAAGCCCATGCCGGTGAAGCAGTCGATCATTTCGTTCATCACCAGCGTCAGGGGATGTTCACTGCCCATGGCCGGCATTTCGGCAGGCTGGGTCACATCGATGGTTTCACGCTTCAGGGCTTCTTCCTGCTCTTTGGCCTTCAGCACACGAAGTTTTTCATCCAGCATTTCCGTAAAGCGTTCCCGTGCCTCGTTGATCATCTGCCCGGCGGCAGGCCGCTCTTCCGGAGACAACTGCCCCATGCCCCGAAGCAGTGCCGTCAGCTCGCCTTTCTTGCCCAGCACACGCACCCGCAGGTTTTCCAGCGCCTGGGTACCATCCATCTTGCCCATTTCATCGTTCATCAGCTGATGGATTTCTGCGATTTTTTCCCTCATGCCCATGTTCCGTGTTCCATCCTTTCTTTTCGGCAATGAAAAAAGCCTCCGCCCCACCGAAGGGACGAAGGCTGATGCTGCCGCGTGTTACCACCCTAATTCCGCACAACGAAAAAATCGTGATGCGCTCGATGCCTTTCACGGGGCCGACCCGTCACCGCCTAGTAAGAATGTCTGTTCAGCGATGCAGCTCAGGAGGGAATTTCCGGCTCAGCCATCAGAATGCTTGCAGCATATGCATTCCTCTCTGCGGTGGCCAAGGTGCTCCGGCATTGTCTCCGTCGTCGCCTTTGATATAACGGTTGCATTATACCACGCATTTTTCTGCTTGGCAAGTTTTTCTCTCGTGGTTTACGAAGCGGTTTTTTCATGCTATAATGTCCGTGATATGATTCCTTTGGGAAGCTGGGTGATGATTTTTTGGCACAGGTAAACGACATCGGCATCGATCTTGGTACGTCCAATGTGCTGATTTACATGAAGGGCAAGGGCATTGTCCTCCGGGAGCCTGCCGTGGTTGCCGTTGAACGGGATACCCGTAAGCCGATTGCCGTCGGTGCGGATGCTTACCGCATGATTGGCCGCACGCCGGGAAATGTGCTGGCGTTGCGCCCTCTGCGCAACGGCACCATGACGGACTTTGAACTGACCCGCACCATGCTGCAGTTCTTTACCGCCCAGGTTGTGGGAAAACGATTCTTCTCCCGTCCCCGGGCGGTGATTTCCGTGCCCTCCGGCGTCAACGAGGTGGAGAAGCGCTCCATTATCAGTGCCATGTTTGATGCCGGCATGCGGAAGACCAATCTGCTGGATCGTCCCGTGGCTGCCGCACTGGGGGCAGGCACCAGCTTTGATGAAGCCTACGGCTCTATGATCGTAGACATGGGCGCCGGCGCAACAGATATTGCCGTGCTTTCCATGGGACAAGTGGCTGTGTCCAACTGTGTCTCCATCGGAGGCGATTATTTCGATGATGCTATCATCCGGTATTTGCGGAAGAAGCACAATCTGCTGATTGGCGAGCGTACGGCGGAAGAATTGAAGATCAACATCGGTTCGGCTGTGCCGAAGACAGAGGACGTCACCATGTACGTTACCGGCCGCAATCTGATTTCCGGCCTGCCCAAGACCATGACCGTCAGCACCTCCGAGGTTTATGAAGCGCTGAAGGAGCCTGTTGCCGAACTGATTGAGTGTATTCAGGCTGTGCTGGAACATACGCCTCCTCAGCTGGCCAACGATGTATTTGATGAAGGCATTGTCTTCACCGGCGGTGCAGCGGCACTTTCCGGATTGACGGAAGCCGTGTATGATGTGCTGCACATTCCCTGCGCTGTGGCGGATGATCCTCAAACCTCTGTGGTTATGGGCTGCGGACGGATTGTGGATGATCCCGCTCTTTACAAGCATCTGCTGGACGAACGGCGCCGGTTCCGGTAAGAAAACGACGCAGACGTTTGCAGAAAATAGCATATTGCTGCAAACGGTTGAACGACCCCTTTTGTTTCGGGATTGACACGCTGCGCTCAGCGTGGTATCATGACCCGTGTGTGCGAGGTGATCAGACGATCGCGTGCCGAAAGGTATGAGGAAAGTCCGAGCACCGCAGGGCAGGGTGCCGGCTAACGGCCGGTGGAGGCGACTCCAAGGAGAGTGCAACAGAAAGAAACCGCCGGGTTTCCCGGTAAGGATGGAAAGGCGAGGTAAGAGCTCACCCACGGCTTGGCGACTTGTCCGTGCTGTAAACCCCACCTGGTGCAAGATGTATATGGGACATATGCGGCTGCCCGTCGCGTCCCCGCAATCGCTTGAGCCTGCGCGGCAACGCCAGGCCTGGATAGATGATCGTCCACGACAGAACTCGGCTTACGGTCACGCTCGCACACTTTTTTTCTTCGACGATATAAGGAGGTATGCTCCATGAAACGCTTGACCGCAGTACTTCTCGGTCTGCTTTTTTTATGCCAAATTGTCTCGGCTTCCGCTGTGGAGAAGGGCTTCATTGTCTTCAACGGCGACCGGGAACAAAAACGCATTGCCGTAACGGTGGATGACTGCTACGATATCAACAACCTGAAGGCCGTGCTGGACATCTGCAAAGAATACAACGTGCCCGTCACCTTCTTTGTGGTTGGCAAAGCACTGAAAGAGAAGGATCGGGAAGTGTGGCAGGATGTGATTGATACTGGATGCGAAATCGGCAACCACACCTATGGCCATGCCAGCCTGATCAAATGCGATAACCGGCAGATTATCTATCAGCTGAAACGTACCCAGCAGCAGCTGGATACAGTGCTTGGCTATCATTATGAAATGCAGGTCATGCGTCCGCCCTACGGCAACACCCAGAAATCCAACGGCTCCAGCGTCTGCGATGCCATTGCGGCCGCAGGCTATACCCATGCCATTCGTTGGGATGTAAGCCAGACTAACGCCGCCAAGGCTCGCCGTGCCGTACAGAATGGCAGCATCCTTCTTTATCACACCAACTGGAAGGATGTGCAGTGCCTGCAAACCCTGATTCCTGAATTGCTGGAGGATGGGTATGAGCTGTGCACCGTCAGCGACCTTCTGGGCATGGATGCCCCTGCCACCAGCACGGATTTGTATGTGTACGGGGCGGAGTGAGAAACAGGCATCCTAATGAAAATGCATAATCTCAGCACAAACTTGCACATTCGCTGTATTTTCCGTGTTTTTACAGCTGAAACTATTGACAGCGCATAAGACGGCCGCTATAATGGCCTCAAGCAAAGGCGCTTGGCAGGACGAGACTTCTGTCAAGTGCCTTTGCGTTTTTCATTTTTGCATGTGGAATGAGCTGCTGTGCAAGAAATGAAGGAAGAACCTGCAAGAAATCCTTAACCGGGAGGGTAACGGAATGATTCGCTTGGAAAACGTCAACAAATATTTCGGGGAACTCCATGTGCTTAAGGATGTGAACCTGACGGTAGCAGAGGGAGAGAAACTGGTCATTATCGGTCCCAGCGGCTCCGGCAAGTCTACCACGGTTCGCTGCATGAATTTCCTAGAAGAGCCCAGCAGCGGCCATGTATACATTAACGGACAGGAAATCACAGCCCATAACAAAACGAAAATTGTCCGTGAAAACATGGCTATGGTGTTTCAGCAGTTTAATCTTTACCCCCATTTGACCGTGCTGAGAAACCTGACCCTGGCACCTATGAAGCTTCATCATAAGCCAAAGGCAGAAGCGGAGGCATTGGCCTATCATTACTTGGACGTGGTAGGCTTGCGGGATAAAGCCCACGTCTATCCGACAACATTGTCCGGCGGTCAGCAGCAGCGGATTGCCATTGCCCGTGCCCTGTGTCAGGAAACGAAAATCATCCTTTTTGATGAGCCCACTTCGGCATTGGATCCGGAAACGATTCAGGAAGTGCTGGATGTCATGATCCGGCTGGCCAAGGAGAAAATCACCATGGTGGTGGTGACCCACGAAATGGGCTTTGCTAGGCAGGTGGCGGATCGGGTGGTGTTCATGGCGGATGGACAAATCATTGAGGAAGGCACGCCGGAGCACTTCTTCGAGCACCCGGAAAACGAACGGGTGAAGCAATTCCTGGGCAAGATCCTGCGGAAATAGGTTTCCCGTCCCTTTGGGGCAGAAACATAGAAATCACAAGTTTGAAGGAGGTCTTTTCCATGAAAAAGGTTTGGTGCCTGCTGATGACGCTGGTTTTGCTTGTGCTTAGCACTGCTGCTCTGGCAGAGGACGCAGATGTACAGGCGATTAAGGATCGGGGTGTGCTGCGTGTCGGCGTGAAGAACGCTGTTGTAGGCTTTGGCTATCAGGATATGCTGACCGGCGAGTACAGCGGCATGGAAATCGATATTGCCAACAAGCTGGCGGAAGAGCTGGGCGTGGATGTAGAGTTCACCACCGTGACCGCTGCAACCCGTACCGAGCTGCTGGATTCCGGCGATATTGACTGCGTGCTGGCCACCTTCACCATCACGGCAGCCCGGAAGGAAAACTGGGACTTCACCACGCCTTATTATACCGACTATGTGACCGTGCTGGTAGAGGATGCTTCCGGCATTAAGACCCTGGCGGATCTGGTTGGCAAGAAGGTGGGCGTTTCCTCCGGCTCCACTTCTGCTCGGGCTGTGGTAGAGGCGATGATTGACGCCGGACTGATTGACGGTGCGGATTTTGATCGGGATACCTTCGATCCTGCAACCTGGACCACCGGCGTATCTTTCCAGCAGTATGACGATTATCCCACCATTTCCACCGCACTGAGCGCCGGCGAGGTAGATGCTTTCTCCGTGGATAAGTCCATCCTGGCCATTTACAAGACCGAAGGCCGTTCCTTCATTGATGCACAGTTTGCACCGCAGGAATACGGCGTAGCCACCAAGAAGGGCTCCGGCTTCTCTGCTTACGTAGAAGAGAAGATTACTGAGTGGCTTGCGGACGGCACCATTGCCGGTTTCATGGCTGCTAACGGTGTAGAATAATCAGGCAAATGTAAAAGGCGATTCAGCAGGGGAGGGTGAGCCATTTTCTCCTGCTGAATCGCCAATGAAGTTGATGAAATGGGGGCTTGCGCATGTCACTCTTCACACCGGAAGCATGGTCAAAGGTTTGGACATATCGCACCACTTTCCTGCTGGGGTTGGAGACGACTGTGCTTACCGCCTTGTCCGGGATTTTGCTGGCATTGGTTTTGGGCATACTTTTCGGGCTTATGGCCACAGGTAAATCGAAACTGCTGCGGGGCATTGCCCGGGTCTATGTGGAGTTTATTCAAAATACGCCGGTTGTGCTGCAAATCTGTTTCCTATATTATGCGCTTGCTTTTTCGGGACACAGCATCGGCATCCTGCCGGCAGGTATCATTTCACTGGGCGTTTATCACGGCGCCTACATGGCGGAAGTGTTTCGGGCAGGCATTGAAGCAATTCCCAAGGGACAGTTTGAAGCTGCCCAAGCACAAGGTTTTCATTACATGGAACAGATGATTTATATCATCCTGCCTCAAAGTGTGAAAATTATTCTGCCTCCGATGGTGAATCAGGTGGTCAACTTGGTGAAGAACACTTCCTGCCTGTACATTATCGGCGGATCAGACTTGATTTCGCTTACGTATTCCTTTGTGACCGGCGCAAATACCGGCGGCGCTTACGGCCCTGCCTACCTTGTGTGCGGTGTACTCTTTTTCATTATTTGTTTTCCTCTGTCACGTTTGGCCAGCACTTGGGAACAGCGTCTTAAGCTTCGTGACAGAAGAACGGTCATTTGTCCCGGCAGCGGAAGGAAGGTGGCAGACCTATGACGGAATTGCAGGCCAGCTTTCAAATGATTTCCACTCCTGCCTTGATGCAGTATCTGCTGCGGGGCGTGGTGTTTACACTGATGATTTCTCTGGTGGCCGTTGTGCTGGGCATTCTGTTGGGCTCTGTGCTGGCACTGCTGCGGAACTACGGAACCCATGGTAAAGCGAGGATTTTTCGGCGCATTGCGATTATCTATATCGAAGTCTTCCGCAATACGCCTTTGCTGCTTTGGATTTTTATTTGCTTGGTGTTTTGCCCGGTGCCGAAGATGTTCAGCCGGAAAATGTTCGGTCTGGCCTCTGCGGCAGATGTGAAGCTGCTCTTCAAGGCAGCAGTGGCACTGGTGCTGTTTACATCCTCCGTGATTGCGGAAATTATCCGCGGTGGATTAAATTCCGTGGCAGAGGGACAGTTTGAAGCAGGGCATGCCCAAGGCTTTAACACAGTGCAGATCATGTGGTACATTGTCCTGCCTCAGGCCTTTCGGAATGTCATACCGACCTTGCTCAGTCAGGTGATTACGACCATTAAGGACTCCTCTTATCTGGCCAATGTGGCAGCCATTGAGCTGATGGCTCGCACCAAGCAGCTGATGAGCACAGCCTATCGTTACAATGGACTGGGCACCGTGAATGTGTCCGATGTGTTCGTACTGTTTGGCCTTGCGGCACTGATCTATTTTGTGATCAATTTTTCCCTATCCTGCATTGTTCGCCGCATACAGAAGAAGACACGCAAAACGGTAAAAGCGGCAGCCTGAATCTGCTGATGGGATCGGAGGGCTTGTCATGGAACAATACGTGGTGACAATTTCCAGAGAGTTTGGCGCTTTGGGGCGCACCGTGGCACAGCGTCTGTCACAAATGCTGGGGGTGGAATTCTGGGATCGGGACATTGTGGAAGCTGCGGCAAAACGCATGGGTCAGAGCCTGACCCTGATCAGCGACACGGAAGAACGCGCCAGCCGCAGTGCCGGGTTCTTTCGGCATCGCCGGGAGAAGATGAATTTGGCCAGCTACAGCATCAGCGACGAGGTGTTTGACACGGAGTGCAGCATCATTCAGGATGCGGCAAAAGCCGGATCCTGCATCATTGTGGGACGGTGCAGCGATTATATCCTTCGCAATGAAAAGAACCATCTTTCCGTCTATCTTTTTGCACCCATGGAAGCGCGGGTGAAGAACTGTATTGAGCGGCTGGACATGGATGAGAAGACAGCTAGAAAAACCATCCGAGACATGGATCTGGCACGCAGCTACTATCATAAAAAATACTGCGGCGACAGCAGAAACGTGCTGGAACATAAGGATTTGCTGATTGACTCCTCACGCTTTGGCGTAGAAGGGACAGCCCAACTGATCTATGCCACGGTGCAGCAAATGTTTGGCGAAGAAAAGTGATGGTATCCTTTTCTTGATGCGGCGCAGACGGATCCCGTAACGCTTCAATCCCTGTTAAGGTACAATACATAGGTAACACAAAGGTAAGGAAAAGAGAACCCAAATGT
>JAUMVT010000006.1 GCA_030529995.1 Clostridia bacterium | reverse complement strand
CCTTGACTTCTCTCCGCTGCCCTATGTGTAACCTATGCTTGACACTCCTACACCCTTTTCATCGTCATCCTCAATTTCCTGCTTGACAGGGCATGATGACGGTGCTATACTTTCGATTGCTTTGAAGTTCAAAGCAATTTTTCTCAGGCAAATACTTTGAATATCAAAGGATTTTAACACGCATGACCACCATGGAAACAAAAATCAATGCGGTACTGGTGCACCTGTTTAACGATGCCCTGCAGCTGGAGGAGGATACCCTGCGAAAAGCCGGCATCACCCTGACGATCCGGGAGGTGCACATTCTGGAGGCGGTATGCGCCGCCGGAGAAAACAACACCATGTCCTCCCTCGCAGGCAAGCTGCACATTACCGTAGGCTCCCTGACCGTAGCCATCAACACCCTGGAACGGAAAGGGTACGTCACCCGTCAGCGTTCCCTGCGTGATAAGCGGTGTATTCACGTGCTCCCTACAGAAAAAGCGTTGGAGACGGAAAAGGTACATCAGGCTTATCACCTGAACATGACCCGTGCCATGATGACCACTGTGCCTCAGGAGCAGTTGGATACGGTACTTGAGGGTTTGGAAGCCACCTGGAGTTATTTTACCGACGCCATCAAGGAGGAAGACCCATGATTCATATTGTTACGGACAGCATGTCCGATATATCCCAACAGGAGGCGGAAGCCTGGGGTATTACCGTTGTCCCCCTTTCCGTACGCTTCGGCGAGGAAGAATATCTGGACGGCGTGGAAATGGACGATCTGACCTTTTTCCAGCGGCTCAGTCAGGTGCAGGAGCTGCCGAAGACCAGTCAGGTTCCCCCGGAACGGTTTCAGACTGCGTTCCGGCGTTTATTAACGGGCAATGATGATGAGATCCTCTGTATTGCAGGCTCCTCCGGACTTTCTGGCACTTACCAGTCAGCGGTACTGGCGCGTGAAATGTCCCATCAGAAGGAGAAAATCGTCATTGTAGATTCCCTTAGTGCCGCTGTGGGCGAAGCCATGCTGGTGTGGGAGGCCATCCGCCGCCTGCCGCAGGCAGAAAGTGCGGCACAGCTTGCAGCCCATCTGGAAAAGCTGGTAGAGCGCAATCATCTGATCGGCTGCTTTGAAGAGCTGAAATACCTAGTCATGGGCGGACGACTCCACGCCGCTCTGGGCAAAGTTGGCACGTCTCTGCACATCAAGCCCCTGCTGCGCATGACAGACGGAAAGCTGCATCAGGTTGGTTTTGTCCGCAGCCTGCCCAAGGGACGGCAATGGTACCTTGACCGCATGAAGGAATGTCCTCCGGATCCCTCCTTCCCCATTATGATCGCCGGTGCCATGTGCGATGACGAGGTGGCTTTGGTAAAGGAAGCCATTGAGGCAAGCGGCATTGCCCCGGGGGCGGAAATTCTTTGTCGGCACATCGGCGCCGTGATCGGCACCTATGTAGGGCCTAACATGACCACCCTGGCATGGGTGGCAAAGGAATAACAAACAAGACCGATTGCACGGTTTAACGCTATGCAATCGGTCTTGTTATTTTATTGATGCCGTTTATCGTTTCTTGCTTCCGCCAAGCATGCTGGTAATGCTGCCCATGATGCCCCGGGTGATGCTCCGGGTTACCTCTCTGCTGGCTGTGGAAATGGCCGTATTCTTGACCCGGCCGAGAACGGAATCGTTGCGGCGGGCACGCTCGGCACGCTCTTCCCGCAGTTCGTCCGCACGCTTCCGGCGCTCCTCTGCCAGCCGCTCCTTCTCCGCTTTTTCCGCTGCCTTCCGCTGCTTCTCCGCTTCCTTGGCATCGGCTGCAGATACAGCCTGCTGAGGCTGCACGGCAATGTAGTTGCCGGTGGTGGGATCAAGCTGCATGGTCATCATCCGCTGGACATACTGCCCGGTGGTGGGGTCAAACATCATCACCGGCATCTGCTGCACCTGGGGCTGCGCCGTCTGCTGCACAGGCACCTGCAAGGTAGGCACTTGAGGCTGCTGCACCGCATGCATTCCCGGAAGCTGACGCTGCACGTAGGTACCTGTGGCCGGATCATACACCATGAATCCCTGGGGCTTGGTAACACTGGGCTCCTGGGTGGAAATCTGCACAGGCTGGTTCATCACCGGAGCAGCCTGCTCTTTTTGGAAAGAGCCGCACAGCACTTCATAGGCGCTCTCCCGATCCACCACCTCATCATACACCCCGGCAAAGGGGCTGGTTTCGATGAAGATCTGCCGTGTCTGCGGATCAATGGCCTTCATGTAGGACTGAGGCGGCAGAATCGTCGCCCGATCCACCACGCAAGGCGCACCATGCTCATCCAGGAAGGAAACAAGCGCTTCCCCTGTCTTCAGGGTACTGATGGCTTCTTCCGTGTCAAAGGCGGGATTGGTGCGGAAGGTTTGGGCTGCCACCTTGACCGCCTTCTGATCCAAGGGCGTGTAGGCTCGCAGGGCATGCTGGATACGGTTGCCCAACTGTCCCAGGACCGTCATGGGAATATCCGCCGGGGACTGGGTGACAAAATAAACACCCACGCCCTTGGAGCGGATCAGCCGAACCACCTGTTCCACCTTTTCCAGCATGGTTTTGCTGCAGTTATTAAACAGCAGATGTGCCTCATCAAAGAAGAACACTATGCGGGGCTTCTCCGCATCTCCCTGCTCGGGCAGCAGCTCATACAGCTCGGTCAGCATCCACAGCAGGAAGGTGGAATACATGGTGGGATTATTGAACAGCTTATCTGCCGCAAGAATGTTGATGACACCCCGGCCATCTTCATCCAGCTGCATCCAGTCTGCAATGTTCAGAGCAGGTTCGCCGAAGAAGAGGTTGCCGCCCTGATCCTCCAGCACAGCCACGGCACGCTGAATGGCGCCGATGGAAGCCACGGATACATTGCCGTACTGCAGGGTATAGTCTCTGGCGTGCTCACCCAGATAGGCAAGCATGGCCTTCAGGTCCTTCAGATCCAGCAGGAGCATGCCTTCATCATCTGCCACCCGGAAGAGGATGTTCATCACGCCGGACTGGGTGTCATTCAGGCCAAGCATACGGCTTAAGAGCAGCGGTCCCATTTCCTGAACCGTTGCCCGGACAGGATGACCCTGCTCACCGTACACATCCCAAAACACGGTTGGGAATGCCTTGTACTGAAAGCTGGGCACGCCGCAGGAAGTCAACCGCTGAGCCAGCCCGTCGCTGTGCTCGCCGGGACGAACCATACCGCTTAAATCACCCTTCACGTCGCTGAGGAACACGGGAACACCCATGTCCGAAAAACCTTCTGCCAGCACCTTCAGGGACACGGTTTTTCCCGTGCCCGTAGCTCCGGCAATCAGACCGTGACGGTTGGCCATTTGCGGCAGCAGACAAACCGCTTTTTCTCCCGTGCCAACCCAGATTTTCCCCTCATAAAGCATCCGTATATCATTCCTTTCTCCCGAATCTCCATGGCTTTATTGTACTATTTACACCCTATCTCGTCAAGGAAAATTCTGTGCAAAGGAATCCGTTCATGCTTTACGGCACATCCAGAAAGATCGGAACCTTGCCTAGGGTAGGCACGACCTGCTGCCAGAAAACATCCTGGTCAAAGACCACCGTGGCCGTGTTATCGCAGGGATGGAAGGCGATGCGCTTCGTCTGCTGCACGGCACGGTCCACTACAAAGGTAATGCGGTGCTCCTTGTCGTACCAAAGCCCCATGGGGTTCAGGCTGCCGCTGCGGAGCTGAAGCATATCCATCAGGCATTCTTCCGGAGCAAAGGAAAGTCGGGATACCCCCAGCATCTTGCTCACATCCGCCGTGCGGAAGTGCTTGCCTGCCAAGGTCAGATAAAGATAAAAATCCGTCTGTTGACGATTGCAGAGCAGAATGTTCTTGCAAATGGTCACATCCGGCGCGGCAAAAGGGAGAGCAAGGCAATCTTCCATGGTGAAGGCTGCCTGGTGTTCCCATACGTCATGAGGAACGCCCAGTTCATTCAGCTTGGCCAACACTGCGGCTTTGTTGGACACGGAGACTCCTTCTTTCTTTAGGAGGAATGGCATTTCGGTGGCATATAAGCACAAAAAATCCATTCTTCTCTTTTCAATTATGTTCCCGCATGCTATAATAAAACTGTTGGGTGTTTGAATCAAGTGGAGGAGGCGTTTTTTTGTGAAAAAAAGAATCGGTATTCTGACCAGCGGCGGAGACTGTCCCGGCCTGAATGCGGCCATTCGGGGCGTAACCCGTGCCGCTTATGAAATGTTTGATGCTGAGATTATTGGCATTCATGACGGATACCGAGGGTTGATCGAAGGCGACTATCAGGTCATGACCCGGGATCAGTTTTCCGGCATCCTGACCCTAGGCGGTACCATTCTCGGCACAGCCCGCACGCCCTTCCGCAATATGCGCGTCATCGGCGATGATAATGTGGACAAAGTCGCCGCCATGAAGAAAACCTACAAGGATTTGAAGCTGGACTGCCTGGTCACCCTGGGCGGCAACGGCACGCATAAGACAGCCAACCTTCTTTCGGAAGAGGGGCTGAATGTGATCGGCCTGCCGAAGACCATTGACAACGACCTGTACGGCACAGACTTCACCTTTGGCTTCCACACGGCCATGGACATTGCGACCGATGTGATCGACCGCATCCACACCACCGCCGCCAGCCACGGCCGGTGCATGGTCATTGAAGTGATGGGCAACAAGGCCGGTTGGCTGACCCTGTATTCCGGCGTTGCCGGCGGTGCAGACGTGATTCTGATCCCCGAAGTGCCCTACGACATCAAGAAGGTTGCCAAAGTGGTGGAGGCACGGGCAAAGTCCAACAAGGGCTTCACCATCATTGCCGTGGCAGAAGGCGCCATGGACAAGGAAGAAGCCAAAATGAAGAAGAAGGAGCGGGAAGCCAAGCGTGCGGCAGAGCATTATTCTTCCAGTGCTGCCGTAGCTCAGCAGCTCCGTGATTTGGTGGGTGTGGAAGCCCGGAATGTGGTGCCCGGCCACATCCAGCGCGGCGGTGCTCCCAGTGCCTATGACCGGGTGCTTTCCACCCAGTTCGGCGTCCATGCGGCAGAGCTGATCCGGGACGATGTGTATGGTGTAACGGTCGCGCTGAAGAACAATACCATTACTCATAATGCCTTGAAGGACATTGCCGGCGTGCCGAAGCTGGTGCCTGCCGATGACCAGATGGTAGCCACTGCCCGGATGATGGGCATTTCCCTGGGCGACTGAATAATTTGCCAATCTTCAAAGGAGAAGAGCTGTTGCCCTTCTCCTTTTTGTTATACATGAAAGTCCGCTTCCGCAAGGACCTTTTCCACAGCCTGCTGATCCTCTTCGCTGAACACAGGCAACCACGCCTTTTGCAAGGCTCTTGCTGCCACGCCTGCGCCGGGAATGATCTTGCCGGTAAAGCTGCCGTCGTAGATCATTTTCGATCCGCAGGAAGGGCTTCTCTGCTTCAGAATGGCAAGGGTACAATGATTGATCTCCGCCACCCGAACCGCGCAAGCCGCTCCCGTTTCGTAGGCTTCCGTCCGGTCAACGCCGTTTTTGTCCGTAACGGACAAGCCCCGGCACTCGGACGGGGTGCGAGGGGTGGGCAATCCTCCCATTTGTTCGGGGCAAACAGGAATCAGCGTATGCTTCTCCCCCAGCTTAAGCACCCATGGGCAAGCCTTTTCCTTGCCGTCATAACGTGCAGGCAGACCCAGCAGACAGGCGCTGACCAGAATGTTCATTGTGCATCATCCTCCTTGCAAGCATAGTATAGCAGCTTTTCCCGGAGAAGCAAACGGCTTTCACGTGCAGAATCTTTCGTATCCTCTCCTTGACAATCCAGCAGGTTTGTTGAATAATATAGCTTGTCTTTTCCCTGATGTGAAATGAATCTCACCGAAAAGAAATGGAAGTGGAACAACTTGCAGCAGCTGAACATCGTGGTTGTCGGCGGCGTGAACGTGGACATCAGCGGCACGACGGAAACCCGAATGATGCACGGCGATTCCAACCCCGGTCATGTGAAGGTGACCCTGGGCGGCGTGGGACGGAACATTGCGGAGAACCTTGCCCGGTTGGGTGCACAGGTCAGCATGCTCACCGTATTGGGTGAGGATGCCAATGCCGTCCATGCCCGTCAGGAATGCGCTGTTATGGGCATCAACCTGAAGTATGCGAAGATCGTGCACGGCGGACGCACCAGCACCTATCTGTGTCTGAATGACATGGACGGTGAAATCTATGCAGCCGTCTCTGACATGAGCATTTGCGAGCACATTACGCCGGAATACTTGGCACAGCATATCGATCTGCTGAATGCCGCCGATGTGGTGGTGGTGGATGCCAATATTCCAGAGAGCTCCATTCGCTGGCTGGCAGAAAACTGCAAAGCCCCTATGGCAGCTGATCCCGTATCCGTCAAGAAAGCCGGCAAACTTCAGGCCTGCCTTGGCCGCTTTGTTACCCTGAAGCCCAACCGGCCGGAAGCAAGCCTGTTGACCGGCGTTGCCATTGAGGGTACAATGGGACTTGAGGAAGCCGGGCAAAAAATGCTCCAAGCCGGTGTGGAGAAAGTCTTCATCTCCCTGGGTGGCCAGGGTGTTTACTACACCGATGGCTGCACTGCCGGCATTCAGCCCTGCTGCCCTGCTCACATTGTCAACACCACCGGCTGCGGCGATGCCTTCATTGCAGCGGCTGTCATTGCCTACGCCATGGGAAAGGATATCTGTACCATGGCGCACATGGGTCAGGCCGCCTCTGCCATTTGTGCCGAGGCAGAAAGCGCCGTCAGCCCCACGGTAACCTTGGAGCAGGTCTTGAATCTTATGAAGCAAACGGAGGAATGAACCATGAATTTGAACAAGTATCTTGCTGTATCTCCTGAAGTACAGGCTGCCCTGGATGCAGGCAAGCCTGTGGTGGCACTGGAGTCCACCATCATCTCCCATGGCATGCCCTATCCCAAGAATGTGGAAACCGCACTGACCGTGGAAAAGATCATCCGTGAAAACGGCGCCGTGCCTGCCACCATCGCCATCATCAAGGGCAAGCTGACCGTGGGCTGCACCCCTGAGCAGATTGAGTACCTGGGCAAGCGTGGCCTGGATGTGCCCAAGGCAAGCCGCCGTGACCTGCCTGTGCTGCTGGCCAAGGGCGAAGACGGTGCCACGACCGTGACCACCACCATGATCGCCGCTGCTATGGCCGGCGTGAAGGTCTTTGCTACCGGCGGCATCGGCGGCGTACACCGCGGTGCCGAAACCACCATGGACATCTCCGCCGACCTGGAAGAGCTGGCCATGACCCCTGTGATGGTCATCTGCGCCGGTGCCAAGTCCATTCTTGATCTGGGTCTGACCCTGGAATACCTGGAAACCAAGGGTGTGCCCGTGATCGGCTACCGCACCAAGGAGCTGCCTGCCTTCTACACCGCTCACTCCGGATTCTCCGTGGACTATCGTCTAGATACCCCTGAAGAAATTGCCGATGCCTTCAAGGTGAAGCTGGACTGCGGCCTGCAGGGCGGCATGCTGGTGACCAATCCCATCCCGGACGAGTACTCCATGGATGCTGATTACATCAATGAAAACATTGATGCCGCTATCCGTGAGTGCGAAGAGAAGGGCATTCACGGCAAGGCCACCACGCCTTTCCTGCTGGATAAGATTCAGAAGCTGACCGCCGGCAAGAGCCTGGAGGCCAACATTCAGCTGGTATACAACAATGTGCGGCTGGGTGCCGAGGTTGCCAAGGCTATGTGCCGGTAAAATCAGGAACCCTGTGGGGAGACGACCGATGTCGTTTCCCCCTTTCTTTATGCAAAGCGATGTTGTTTTTTTCGCAAGGATTGCAATCCATATACTGTTTTGGTAATTTACTTCTTTCTTTTTTCCTTGCTTCACATTCTTGGATGTGGTATAATTGTTGATCACCGGGGGAGGTGCAATCATGCGCAGTATGACAGGGTGCGGCCGCAGTCAATTGTCCGATGGACGGACGGAAATGACGCTGGAACTCAAGTGCGTCAACCACCGTTTCTTGGATGTGTCCTGCCGCCTGCCTCGTTCCATTTCCTTTCTGGAGGAAACCCTGCGCAAGGGCATTGCTGCCCAGCTGAAGCGGGGACATGTGGATGTTTTCCTTGCGGTCAAGTCCGTACAGGAGAGCGATCAGCAAGTCACCGTAAACGAAGGGCTTGCCAAGGCCTATGTTGCCGCCGGAGAAAGGCTCACTGCCCTGACCGGCTGCAAGAACGATCTGTCCCTGTCCCGGTTCATGGCCCTGGAAGGCGTGCTGGAAGTGGGAGAAGACGTACCGGATGAGGAAGCGTTGACTTCCCTGTGCCGTCAGGTAACGGCACAGGCGGTTGAACAGGTTGTTGCCATGCGAGACCGGGAGGGTGCTGCCCTGCAGGCAGACCTTTCTGCCCATCTGTCTGCCGCAGAGGCACTTCGGGAAAAGATCCTCGTCCGTGCGCCCCAGGTTCCAGAGGAATACCGTCAACGGCTGCAGGAGCGGCTAAGCAAGCTGCCCATTGAGCCGGTGGATCCTGCACGGCTGGCGCAGGAGGTTGCCCTGATGGCCGACCGCTGTGCCATTGACGAGGAGCTGTCCCGGCTGGAAAGTCACATCGGTCAGCTTCACGGATACCTGAGTCGCAGCGGTGAAATCGGCAAGAAGATGGATTTCCTGATTCAGGAAATGAACCGAGAGGCCAACACCATCGGTTCCAAGGCCAACGATGCCGCCATTGCTCAGATGGTTGTGGACTTGAAGAGCGAAATTGAAAAGCTTCGCGAACAGATCCAGAACGTGGAGTAAGGGCATCCAAGCTCAAGGATACATCAGAGGAGGACAAGGCATGAGAGAAACACGCAAGGGAATGCTGATGGTGATCTCCGGGCCTTCCGGCACAGGCAAGGGAACACTGGCAGCCCGCCTGCTGCAGGAAGATCCAAGCTTTACGTTTTCGGTCAGTGTAACCACCAGAGCACGGCGCTCCAATGAGATTGACGATGTGCACTATCACTTCATTTCGGAAGAAGAGTATGATCGTCTGCTGGCAGAAGATGCCTTTCTGGAGCACGCCACCGTGCACGGTCACCGGTACGGAACGCTAAAGAGTGAGGTTTACGAGCGGATCGAGCGTGGACAAAACGTGCTGCTGGACATTGATCCCCAGGGTGCACGGAACGTGATGGCACAGGAGCCTACCTGCGTAAGCGTGTTCATCCTCCCGCCCAGCTACGAAACACTGCGTGTCCGCCTGCACACCCGCAACACGGACGACCCGGTGGAAATCGAGCGTCGGCTGCGGAATGCCCACGGCGAGTTGGAGCAGGTATACCGCTACCAATATGCCGTGGTCAATGATGACCTTGACCTAGCCTATGCCCAGCTGCTTGCCATTGCCCGGGCGGAAAAGCAGCGCACCATTCGTTATTTCCCGGTGGTGGAGGACTAATCGTCTTCCCCGCCGAATTGACTCATCATAAGGAGGAGATTACTCATGTCTATTGTTGATCCTTGCGTTCTGGAACTGCTGAAGCACGCTGATTCCCGTTACACCCTGGTGGTGGAGGCTTCCAAGCGCGGCCGGCAGATCGTCGGCGGCAGCCAGCCCTACTTTGATGCCAAGGACATGAAGCCCCTGAAGGTGGCCGTGGAAGAGATCAATCGTGATCTGATCACCTACGACCGTCCTGTGGATGAAGAGGAGCAGGTTGAAGCATGAGCCTTAAGGGCAGGGAAGTCGTCCTGGGCGTAACCGGCGGCATCGCCGTGTACAAAAGCGTGGAGCTTGTTTCTCGTCTGGTGAAAGCAGGGGCAAACGTCCATGTGATTATGACGAAGAACGCCACGGAGTTTGTGACACCCTTGACCTTCGAAACCATGAGCCGGAACCCGGTGGTGGTGGATACCTTTGCCCGGCCTGACAAGTGGGAAGTAGAGCACATTGCCCTGGCGCACCGGGCAGAGATTTTCGTGATCGCTCCGGCCACGGCCAATGTGATGGCTAAGATGGCTGTCGGCATTGCGGATGACATGCTGACCACCACCGTGCTGGCCACCAAGGCACCCATCCTTCTGGCTCCCGCCATGAATACCGGCATGTGGACAGCCGCCGCAACGAAGGCCAACACTGCGACCCTTGCGAGCAGGGGCGTGCATTTCGTTGGCCCTGCAGGCGGCCGTTTGGCGTGCGGTGATGTGGGTGCCGGACGCATGAGCGAACCGAAGGAAATCCTGTCCGCCATTGACGCTCTGCTGAATCCCCTGCAGGATTTTGCCGGATTAAAGGTCATGGTGACGGCCGGTGCTACTCGGGAACGTTTGGATCCCGTCCGCTACCTGACCAATGATTCCTCCGGCAAGATGGGCTTTGCTTTGGCGGAAGCCGCCGCCAAGCGGGGTGCAGAGGTCACGCTGGTATGCGGTGCCGTGACGGCTCATGCCCCTGATGGTATTCCTATGGTGCGGGTAGAATCCACGCAGGATCTTTATGATGCGGTAACCCGGCGTGCTCCGCAGATGGACGTGGTGATTCAGGCTGCCGCTCCGGCGGATTATCGCTTTGAGCAGACCTGGCCGCAAAAGCTGAAGAAGGCAGACGGCGAACCACTGACCCTGACCCTGGTGGAAAACCCCGACATTGCGGCAGCAGTCGGGGAGATGAAGCATCCCGGACAGATTCTGGTAGGCTTCGCCGCCGAAACCCAGCATCTGCTGGAGAACGCTCAGAAGAAGCTGGTGAAAAAGCATCTTGACCTGATTGTGGCCAATGATGTATCCCAGCCCGGTGCCGGATTCAATGTGGATACCAACATTGCCACCCTGATTACATCAGGCGGTGCAGTGGCTTATCCCCTGCGCACCAAGCGGCAGTTGGCGGATGACATTCTGGATACGGTGACCAAGCTCCGTGAGGAACAGAAAATCTAATCCTGCCACAGATAAAAGGCATGTCTTGCGAATCGCTGCAAGACATGCCTTTTGATTTTCTATTCTTTTCAGTTTCTCATGGCTCGTGTTGCATTCAGGATGGCCAGCACACACACGCCCACGTCTGCGAAGACGGCAAGCCACATGTTGGCAATGCCCAGTGCGCCCAGCAGAAGTACCACAGCCTTCACGGCCAAAGCGAAGACGATGTTCTGATAAGCAATCTTGGTGGTCTTCCGGGCGATCCGCATGCCGACAGCCAGCTTCTGAGGATCATCATCCATCAGCACCACGTCCGCCGCTTCAATGGCTGCATCGGAGCCCAGTGCCCCCATGGCAATGCCCAAGTCAGCCCGTGCCAGCACAGGCGCATCGTTAATGCCGTCACCAACGAAGGCCAGGGTGCCTTCCGCCGTCTCCAGCAGCTTTTCCACCCAGGAAACTTTATCCTGAGGCAGCAGCTCCGCATGCACCTCCGTCAGGGACAGGCGGGCGGCAATATCCTCGCCTACTGCCTTCCGGTCGCCGGTCAGCATGACCAGACGCCGTGCGCCCAGTTCCTTCAAATCCTTGATGGCGGCAGGTGCTGTTTCCTTCACCACATCGGAAATCACAATGTGCCCCATGTACACGCCATCCTGCGCCACATGCACGATGGTTCCCTGCTTCTCGCAAGGCTTCCACTGGATGTTCATCCGCGCCATCAGCTTATCATTGCCTGCATATACGGTATGACCGTCCACCGTGGCCTTGATGCCATGGCCTGCCACTTCCTCCACCTGGCTGACCCGGCTGGAATCAAGTGCCTTGTTCCAGGCCGTCTTCAGGGACTTGGAAATGGGGTGGTCAGAATAAACCTCCGCCAGAGCTGCCATTTCCAGCAAGGTATCCTCGCTGACCTTTTCCGGATGAATAGCCGTGACCGTGAAGACGCCCTTGGTCAGCGTACCGGTTTTGTCAAAGACCACCGTATCCAGCTTGGCCAGCAGTTCCATATAGTTGGCACCCTTCACCAGCACGCCCTGCTTGGATGCGCCGCCGATGCCGCTGAAGAAGGTCAGGGGCACGGAAATCACCAGGGCGCAGGGGCAGGAAATGACCGGGAAGGTCAGGGCACGATGAAGCCACTGCACCCAGTTGCCGTCAATCAGAGAAGGAATGACCGCCAGCAGCAGGGCTGCGCCGCACACCGCCGGGGTATACACACGGGCAAACCGGGTAATGAACCGCTCCGTCTTTGCTTTGTTTTCGCCGGAGGATTCCACCAAGTCCAGAATACGGCTGACGGCAGATTCGCCGTAGCTGCTGGTGACACGCACCGTCAGCAGGCCGGACAGGTTGACACAGCCGCTGATGACGCTATCCCCTTCTCCCACATCACGGGGCAGGGATTCACCGGTCAGCGCCGTGGTGTTCAGGCTGCTGGCGCCGGAGAGCACCACGCCA
This sequence comes from Clostridia bacterium, assembly GCA_030529995.1. GTDB lineage: Bacteria > Bacillota > Clostridia > Christensenellales > Aristaeellaceae > CAKUFA01. The sequence continues at coordinate 56,273 of JAUMVT010000006.1, read as the reverse complement.
TCCAGCGGCACACGCTCGCCGGGGTGGATGCGAATCGTATCGCCTACATTCACTTCATCCGGGGAAACCTTTGTTTCCTTGCCGTCCTTCACCAGGATTGCAAACTCAGGGCGAATGTCCATCAGGGCAGAAATCGATGTCCGGCTCTTGTCCACTGCCCGATCCTGGAACCATTCACCCACCTGATAGAAGGCCATTACCGCCACGCCCTCGGCAAATTCGCCGATGCACATGGCGCCAATGGAGGCCACAGCCATCAGGAAGTTTTCATCAAAAATCTGACCGTGAGAAATGTTGCGAAGGGCACGAAGCACCACATCATAGCCGGCGACCAAATAACCGATGATAAACAGCACAATGCTCAGCCAACCGCTGGTGAGAGAGCCACCAATCAGCATGGCAACCGCCGCTGCCGCACGGATGAGGATGACTTTGCCCTCCCCTTCCTCTTCATCATGCTCCTCCACATGCTCATGGACGTGGTGATGCTTATGGTCGTGACCGCAATGGCAATGGTCGTGATCGTGATCATCATCGTCATCGTTGTCATGGTGGTGATGATCATGACCGCAGCAGCAGCCGTCTTCATGCTCGTGTTCATGATCATGATGATGCTGGTGATGCTCCCCCGCCTTGCTCTTGCTGCCGTCGGTGATGATCCGGCAATCCGGCTCCACCTTCTTGCCGCAGGCCACCACCTGCGCCAGCACCTCGTTATAAATTTCATCAGGAGCTTCCAAGGTTAACGTCTGGTGAAAGAAGTCCACACGTACCTTCGTCACGCCGGGAAGCTTCGCCATAGCATCTTCCATCTTTGCGGCGCAGTTGGCACAGTCCAAATCTTCCAAGGGCCAGGATTTCTTCATGAGATCCAACCTCCAAACATTTGAGCATTTGTTCATATGTTATTATACACCTTTTCATGCCCCTGTCAATCACCCTTTGCATTTTTCTTCAGCTTTTTTGCAGAAAAACCCGGACAGGATTTCTCCTGCCCGGGTTCAGACTGTCGATCAGCTTCTTATTGTGCGGAGACGGTCATTAGCTTCACCGTAATGTTGCTCATGACATAAGTATAGTAGGCAAGGTCACCGTTGCTCATTTCGCTTTCCTCATCTTCCAGGTTGCTCAGGGCGGCCATGGTTTCCGCGTATTGCGTCATGAAGGAAGCGTACTTCACCATATCCGTAGGATTTTGCATGAAGGCGATGTACTCATCGAAGAAGGCTTCGTACTCGTCCATCACCTGCTTAAACTTGACATGCACCTCTACTTTGGTGCCGTTGATGTCTGCCGTTACCGTATCTCCGGTAAAGTACTCTCCATCCGTTTCCGTTGTTTCCGTTTGGCTGCCGCCGAAGATGCCGCCGAGGAAATCCCCCAGCCCGTCTGCCGAGGCAGGAACGGTCAAGGCCAGCATCATGAGCGCACACATCAGGGCAAAAAATCTCTTCATTTTAAGCTACCTCCTTTGATTCCTTCTTGACCCCAAGCAGACCAAAGAACATGCCGAACCCATAAATCAATTCCGCTGCCACCGGCAAGGCGGTCAGAAGATCCCGAATATTTCTGAAGGATGCCGTCGTATATCCTGCTCCGTAGGCCTTGATGATGGTACTGATTTGCGTTGCGCCGGATGCATTGGCAAGCATCGCCGCCAAGGAAGCAATGGCTGCAATAATCGCCAGCGGACGGTTACTCAGCAGAATGGCCAGGATCGCCAGCAATGGCGCAACCAGATCAGCAAGGAAGGTAGTCAGATTGCCGCCCTCCGTTGCTCCCTGGAAGACAAGCACCGCTGTATCCTTGTACACGTACACCAGCCATGCAGCCACCAGCAGAGCACTTGTCACCATGCCGCCCGTCTTCCCCTTTGCCTGTGCGGAAAACATTTCGACAAAGAACAGGGGCATTGCCGCAGAACCCAGCAGCATGACTTCCGCCATCAGCAGCTGATTAGACATGTTGAAGGCTTCCCACGCATCCGTGGTGGATGTGGCAATCGTCCCAAGCCCAACGAAAATACACGCCACAAATCCCAGCCATGCCAGAAAAGATACCACCAGCAGAATAATCCCGGTCTTGGTCAGTTTACCAAGCTTCTTTTTCACAGGTTATGCCTCCCATTTTTTCATTGGCTGTGGCCATCAGCCTTTGTATGTTTCGATCCATGTCCTTATGATAAGATCATTCATTCCCCTTTTTGTCTATCTTCGTATTCTTTTTGTCGTTCCCCTTGACATTTTTGTTAAATGACTTCATACTCCTATCGTATCGACGCGAAAGAGGGTTTGCTATGAGCGAAAAAGTGTTCAACCTGCTGGTGGATTCTTTCGGAAAGATTCTGCTGCCCGGGTTGACCATGACCATTCCGTTAACGATTCTTTCCTTCACCTTCGCCATGATCATCGCCATTGCCGTTGCCCTGGTGCAGTATGCCAAGGTACCGGTTCTGACGCCCCTGGCAAGGTTTTATATCTGGATCATTCGGGGCACGCCTTTGCTGGTACAGCTGTTTGTGGTATTTTACGGCCTGCCGGATGTGGGCATTATTCTGGATCCCTTTCCGGCGGCAGTCATTGTCTTCTCCATTAACGAAGGTGCTTACTGCGCCGAAACCATGCGTGCCGCACTGGAGGCCGTACCTGTGGGGCAGATTGAAGCTGGATACTGCGTGGGCATGAGCTATATGCAGATCATGCGGCGCATCGTCCTTCCCCAGGCCCTGCGCACCGCTTTCCCGCCCCTGTCCAACTCCCTGATTTCCATGGTGAAGGACACTTCCCTGGCCTCCAACATTACAGTGATGGAAATGTTCATGGCCACCCAGCGGATTGCTGCCCGAACCTACGAAATGCTGCCTCTGTACTGCGAAGTCGGGCTGATCTATCTGCTCTTTTCCACAGTGCTGACACGCCTGCAGCGCATCGGAGAAAAGCGGCTGTCCGCCTATGGGCGAAAGGAGTGAGTCCATGCTGGAGGTACGCAACATTCGCAAATCCTTCGGAGATTTGCCGGTGCTCAAGGATGTAAGCCTGAAGGTTGACAAAGGGGACGTGATTGCCATCCTGGGCCCCAGCGGATCCGGGAAGACCACCCTCCTGCGCTGCCTGAACTTTCTGGAGCAGGCCGACGGCGGGGAAATGATCTTCGATGGAGAGACCTTCCGCTTTGGGCAGGTCAGCAAGAAGGACATTCACCGCCTGCGGAAGAAAACAGCCTTCGTGTTCCAGAACTACAACCTGTTTGCCAACAAAACAGCGCTGCAGAACGTAACGGAAGGGCTGATCGTTGCCCGAAAAATGCCCCGTGACAAGGCCGAAAAGCTGGGCATGGACATGCTGGCCAAGGTAGGCCTGGCAGACTGGAGCAAGCATTATCCCAATCAACTGTCCGGCGGTCAGCAGCAGCGTGTGGCCATTGCCCGGGCGCTGGCGACTCAGCCGGAAATCATCTACTTTGACGAACCCACCTCTGCCCTGGATCCGGAGCTTACAGGCGAGGTGCTTTCGGTAATGCGTGACCTTGCACAGGAAGGCATGACCATGCTGGTGGTCACCCACGAAATGGGTTTTGCCCGGAATGTATCCCAGCGAGTGGTATTCATGGAAAATGGAGTGGTGGTGGAAACAGCCCCTGCTCACGATTTCTTTGAACACCCTCAGCAGGAGCGTACCCGTGCCTTTCTACGCATGCTGGATCACCAAGAAATCAAGGAGGAAAAAGAAAAATGAAGAAACTGCTTTGCCTGACCATGGCGCTGTTCCTGGCACTGGCCGCACTGCCTGCCTTTGCGGAGGATGGCGACCTGCTGAGCCGCATTCAGCAGAAGGGCGAAATCATTATCGCCACCGAAGGCGCATGGGCACCCTGGACCTATCATGATGAAAATGACACTCTTGTCGGCTTTGACGTGGAAGTAGCACAGGCCATCGCCGCCAAACTGGGCGTCACCGCTACCTTTGTGGAAACTGAGTGGGACGGCATCTTTGCCGGACTGGACGCACAGCGCTATGATATTGCCGCCAACGGTGTGGAAATCACCGATGAGCGGAGTGAGAAGTACGATTTCTCCACCCCCTACGGCTACATTCGCACGGCGCTGGTGGTGCGTGGGGATAACGACACCATCACATCCTTCGAAGACCTGAACGGCAAGAAGACCGCCAACTCCATTGCCAGCACCTACATGCTTCTGGCGGAAAGCTACGGCGCTACCGCTGTCGGTGTGGACACCCTGGATCAGACCATTCAGATGGTGCTGTCCGGCCGGGCGGACGCAACGCTGAACGCAGAGGTCTCCGTATACGACTACCTGAGCGTCCATCCTGATGCCAACATTAAGATTGTTGCCCTGACGGAGGAAGCCTCTCAGGTAGCACTGCCTGTGCGCAAGGGTGAGGATTCCGCTACCCTGCTGGCGGCCATCAATCAGGCCATCGAAGAGCTTGCCGACGAGGGTGAACTGACCCGTATTTCCGAAAAGTACTTCGGCAAGGACATTACGCAGAAGTAAACACGGCATGAAGCGCTGTCTAGACAGCCTCCGCAGGAGGCTGTCCTTTTTTGCATATTCTGGAACAGCACCCTGTAGTTGCTTTTCATTGTTGATTTTGTGCATGGCACATCATTTACAAAGCAAAGGAGTGTTGGTTTCCATGAAAGATTCTCTGGCAAAGATACGGACTGGTTTGAAGATTTTCTTCCGCAAGCTCTTCACCCTTGTCCACGCCCATCAAAAGGTGACGGGCTATGCGGTCGTCATTGCGGTGCTGGTCTTGATTGGTCTCTTTGTGCATAGCACATTCTTCCAGAGTCAGGGCATTTCCTCCAAGGCCGTTGAGCAGCGGATGCAGGACATTGGCGAGCTGGCCACTCAGGAAGCCTACGTGACCATTGTCAACAAGGATGCATCAAAGGCAAAGCTTTTTGGCATTGACGTTCCCTTGACAGACTCCAAGTATATTTTCAGCTACGATGTAACGATCAAGGCAGGGCTGAATTTCGCCGATGTTTCCCTGACCGTGGATGAGAAGCACAAGATTGTTACCGTATCGCTCCCGGAAGTGACGATTTTGGAAACCTCCCTTGATCTGGACTCTCTGGAAGTATACGATGAATCCAGCAACATTTTTAACCCGCTGAAAATTTCCCAGATGAACACCAATCAACAGCTGATGGAAGAGCAAGGCAAGGAAAAGGCGCTGTCCATGGGCATTCTGGAAGCAGCCCAAAGCAACGCTGAGGTGCTGATGACCAGTCTGCTTACTTCCTCCTACCCTACCCCAGAATGGATCATTCGGTTCAATTAAAGGAGGCTTTCTCGCGTGCCCGTTAAAAAAACAACATCCGCAAAGTCCAGGACAAAAGCCCCGGCCAGACGAAAAACCTCCGCAAAGCGGCGAAGCAAAAGAAGGAAGATTGCGCCTTGGTGGAAGGTGCTTCGCATCCTGCTCATCAGCATCGTTTCATTCATTGTCCTTGTTTATTTGTTGGTATTTCTGAAGGCACGGTTCCTGCCATGAATGAGGGACGCCTTTGAATCATGGCGCATTCCCTTAAGCAGTCTATACAAAGCGACCCGGGATTCCTGTCCGAGTGATGGAATCCCGGGTCGTTCTCATTCTTTGAAAGATTTTCCGCCGTCTCTTTATTCTTCCCAATAGACCATGGTGAAGGTTTCCACCACCATGGGCATATCCACGGAAAAGGGTTGTCCGTGCATGGCACACCAGTGCTTGATGGCCTCCCGTGTTCGGTTTCGCCAGGCGTTCATACTTTCCGCACGGCCTTCCGCCAGGGCAAAGTCCTCCCGCATGTCCCGAAAGGTGGTCAGGTATGCCCCGCCCGTACGGATAACACACCGTTCCTGCCCCTGACTGTCCATCAGCACATGGTATTCCTCCGCGTGGGGAAACGCCTTGCCCTCCGGCCAGTCTGCCTGCAGGGTAATGATAGCCGTCCGCCGCTTGGACAGGATTTCATCCAGCAGGCGGTCATTTTCCTCCGGGGAATCGGAAAGCAAACCTACGCCTGCGCAGGTCAGCACTTCGTCCCGCCTGCGGCCTCTCCTCCGGCTGGGGGTGGAAGCATAGTAGGTTACAAAGCGATCCCAGAAGCTTTCGCTCATCGCCGGCACTCCGCATCGCAGTACATGCAGCGATACACGCCCCGCTTGGCATCCGTCAGGCGGAACACCTGATCCAAGGCAGGCTCTGCGGTGGTAATGCACCGGGGATTGCGGCAGTGCACCACATTCACCAGCTTTTCAGGCAATGCCAGGTGCTTCTTTTCCACCACCCGGCCATCTTCAATGATGTTCACCGTAATGCCGGGATCCAGATAGCCCAGCACATCCAGATCCACCTGAATATCGTCGTCAATCTTGATAATGTCCTTCTTGCCCATGGCATCGCTCTTCACATTGCGGATCAATGCTACCGAGCAGTCCAGCTCATCCAGATGCAGGTCGTGATAGATTTCCATGCTGCGGCCTGCCTGAATATGATCCAGCACAATGCCGCGCTTAATGCCGTCAATGTTCATTGCATATCCTCCAGCAGTGTCTTAATGAGCGCCATGCGGACAAACCGGCCGTTCCGGGTCTGCTTAAAGTAAACCGCTCTGGGATCCGCATCCACCCGGGTGGAGATTTCATTCACGCGAGGCAGGGGATGCAGAATCCGCAGATCTGCCTTGGCCGTGCGCAGCTTCTCCGGGTCAAGGATGTAGGTATCCTTCAGTCGAACATAGTCCGCTTCATTGAAGAACCGTTCCTTCTGCACACGGGTCATATACAGAATGTCCAGCTCCGGCATGGCTTCTTCCAGACTTTCCGTTTCACGATAGGGAATGCCCTGATCCTGCAGGGACTGGAGCACGTAATCCGGTGTCCGGAGCTCCGGAGGCGAAATCAGCACAAAGGTCACCCCGGGATAGCGGCTCATGGCGCCAATCAGGGAATGCACCGTGCGACCAAACTTCAGGTCGCCGCACAGACCAATCGTCAGGTGATCCAGCCTGCCCTTTTCCCGGCGGATGGTCATCAAGTCAGTCAGGGTTTGGGTGGGATGATTATGTCCCCCGTCCCCGGCGTTGATGATGGGTACATCACTGCACAGTTTGGCTGCCATGGGCGCGCCTTCCTTGGGATGCCGCATGGCAATAATGTCGCAGTAGCCGCTGACCACCCGGATGGTATCCGTCAAGGTTTCTCCCTTGGTGGTGGAGGAGGAATCCGCCCCGGCGAATCCCAGCACGCTGCCCCCAAGGCTCAGCATGGCTGATTCGAAACTCAGTCTGGTTCGGGTACTGGGCTCGAAGAACAGGGTCGCCAGGATTTTCCCCTGCATGGCCGTACGCCACCGAGCCGGATCGGCGATCATTTCATCTGCCAAGTCCAGCACACGGGTCACTTCTTCCACGGAAAAATCCGTGATGTCGATTAAGCTTCTCATACCCTCGTCCTTTCACCATCAATCCTGAGGTTTGTTCATCCAGCTCTCATCGGAAGGATTGGCACGGAACTGCTTCAGCCGCTCCACATCCTCTTCCTTGATGTAGCCTTCCTTGGCAGCTACCTCGCACAGCACATCAAAGTTGCTCAGGCTGTGATTTTCCACCTTAGCTTCCGCCAGACGATCCAGTCCCTTCTGCATGCCATAGGTGAAGATGGAGGCAACGCCCAGCACCTCGGCTCCCGCGTCCCGCAGCACCTGCACCACTTCCAGCACGCTGCCGCCGGTGGAAATCAGGTCTTCCACCACAACCACCTTCTGACCTTTCTCCAGCTTGCCTTCAATCTGGTTGCCACGGCCGTGATCCTTGGCACCGCCGCGAACATAACCCATGGGCAGACCCATCAAGTGAGCGGTAATGGCTGCATGAGCTATACCGGCGGTAGAAGTACCCATCAGCACCTCCACATCCGGGTAGAACTTTTCAATGGTTTCCTTCAGGCCTTCCTCCACGTCCGTGCGCACCTTGGTGGTGGAAAGAGTCAGCCGGTTATCGCAGTAAATGGGGCTCTTAATGCCGCTGGCCCAGGTAAAGGGTTCATCAGGGCGGAGGAACACAGCACCAATCTTCAGCAGATCCTTAGCAATCTTCTTTTTCATCTTTCTCTCTTCCTTTCTTTGTCCATGTTTTTATTTGACGGGCAATATCGGTTATTCGCCCAGAAACTCTCTGACACAGCGTTCGTAAGCCGCCACAGGATCCTGCGCTGCCGTAATGGGACGGCCTACCACAATATAGTCACTGGCTGCCCGTGCCCTTTCCGGGGTCATGATGCGCACCTGATCCCCCACATCCCCGTCAGCAAAGCGGATACCCGGAGTTACCGTGAGGAAATCCTTGCCGCAGGCTTCCTTGACCAGTGCTGCCTCCAAGGGAGAGCACACCACACCGGGCAGGCCTGCCGCCTTGGCATTCAAGGCATAGTGCTTCACCGTTTCCTCCATGGTAGCGTTGATGAGCAGTTCCTTCTGCATCCGCTCCTCACCGGTGGAGGTCAGCTGGGTTACTGCCAGCAGTACGGCGCAGCTTCCGTCTGGGCGGGTCAGGCCTTCCTTGGCAGCCTCCATCATGGCGATGGTACCGGCCGCGTGCAGGTTGGTCATGTCCACATCCAGCTTGGAAAGCACATGCATGGCCTTCTTCACCGTGTTGGGAATGTCGTGAAGCTTCAGATCCAGAAAGATCTGATGCCCCCGTGCCTTAATTTCCCGAACGATGTCCGGTCCTTCCGCATAGTACAGCTCCATGCCGATTTTCACATAGGGCTTCCGTCCGTGAAACTGATCCAGAAAGGCAAGGGTCTTCTCCTTGTTTTCAAAATCCAGCGCAATGATAACGTCCTTTGCCATGGCTGATTCCTCCTTTATTCTACGCGGGTAATATCCGTCAGTCGCTCAATGCCCAGCTTTTCCATCTCCTGCGGCAGGGTTTCGATGATGGTCTTACATGCGCAGGGATCCACCAGATTGGCCGCACCTACCTCCACTGCCTTGGCACCGGCCATCATCATTTCCAGCACATCTCTTGCCGAGGAAATGCCGCCCATGCCGATGACCGGGATTTTGACTGCGCCGGTCACCTGATACACCATCCGCAGTGCCACAGGGAAAATGCCGGGGCCGGAGTAGCCGCCCATGATATTGGCCAGCACCGGCTTTCTCCGCTTCAGGTCAATGCGCATTCCCAGCAGGGTGTTGATCAGGCTCAGACCGTCTGCCCCTGCATCTTCGCAGGCCTTGGCAATGGACACAATGTCCGTTACATTGGGGCTCAGTTTCATGTACACCGGCTTGGTGGCCACCCGCTTCACCGCTCCGGTGATTTCCGCAGCCGCTTCCGGGCTGGTGCCGAAGGCCATGCCGCCGTGCCGCACATTGGGGCAGGAAATGTTAATCTCCAGCAGCGCCACCTGCTCCTCTTGGGTAAGCTTCTCCACGGCGGTCACATAATCCTCCACGGAAAATCCGCTGATATTGGCCATAATGGGCTGATGAAACACTTCCCGCAGCCGAGGCAGCTCCTCTGCGATCACGTGATCCACGCCGGGGTTCTGCAGACCGACGCTGTTCAGCATGCCGGCAGGGCATTCCGCAATGCGGGGCGTAGGGTTGCCGAAGCGTGCCTCCCGGGTTGTCCCCTTAAAGGAAATGCTGCCCAGCATGTTGATATCATAATAAGGACGGAACTCCTGCCCAAAGCCGAAGGTGCCGCTGGCCGGGATCACCGGATTTTGCAGCTCCACCCCGGAGAGGGTAACATGCAGATCCTTTACCATAGAATCTCCTCCCTGCACAGTACCGGGCCATCTTTGCAGATGCGCTTTGTACCGTACTTGGTTTTGCAGCTGCAGCCCATGCAGGCACCGAAACCGCAGCCCATACGCTCTTCGAAGCTGAACTGACCGGGCACATCAGCGAAGTTGTACACCGCCTTCAGCATTGGTTCGGGACCGCAGGCGCACACGCTGTCGAAGGCAATACCCTCCATGGCGCTGGTCACAAGCCCCTGCACCCCGGCACTGCCATTCATGGTGGCAATATGCACCGGCACACCCATGCGCTCCAAATCATCCTTCAGGAAAATTTCCTCCGCCGTGCCGAAGCCGACAGCAACCTGCGGCTTCTTTCCGGCCTGCTGCAAAGCTGCCGCAAGCCCCACCAACGGCGGCAAACCAACGCCGCCGCCTACCAGCAAAGGAGATTCTCCGCAAGCTTCCACATCAAAGCCGTTGCCCAGCCCGGTCAGCACATCCAATGTTGTGCCTGCCTGCATGCCGGTCATGGCTTCCGTGCCCTGCCCCACCACCTTGTACACAAGGCGAAGATGGGTTGCATCCCATTGGCAGACAGAAATCGGCCGCCGCAGATAAAACCCGGGCAGCTGAAGCTGTACAAACTGACCCGGACGTGTGATGCCGCTGTTTTCTCCCTTCAGGGTCATGCTCCATACCCACGGCGTCAGCGCACGATTTTCCTCGATGGTAAACTGCATCAGCCTTCACCTCCGTACACCAGCGTATCCCCCAGCAGGGTAAATCGACAGGCCGCATGAACTTCCCAGCCTGCAAAAGGTGTCGCTTTGCCCATGGACAGGAATTTCGCCGGATCAATCTTTTCCGCCGTATGCAGGTCATAGGCTGTGATTTCCGCCTGCTGACCCTCCTCGATGCCCCCATCCAGCCGGAACCGCTTCCGGGGTGCGTCAGTCATCATGGTCACAAGCCGATCAAGGGGCATCTTCCCCGTTTCCACCAGATAGGTGTACAACAGGGGGAAGGCCGTTTCGATCCCCACCACACCCATAGCGGAACTGCGCAGGCCTTTGCTCTTCTCTTCCACGCTGTGCGGCGCGTGATCCGTGGCAATCATGTCGATGGTGCCATCCAGCACGCCTTCCAGCAAAGCTTCCTGATCCGCCTTGTTACGCAAGGGAGGATTCATCTTGAACCTGCCTTCATCCTGCAGGTCGTCCTGACACATCAGCAGATAATGAGGTCCCGTTTCGCAGGTCACATCCACATGCCGCCGCTTAGCTTCACGAATCAGCTGAACCGATTCCTTGCAGCTGACGTGGCACACATGGTAGGGGCATCCTGTCTCCTCTGCCAGGCGAAGATCCCGCTCGATAGGCTTCCATTCACTTTCGGAAGGAATCCCCGGAATGCCGTGCGAAGCGGCATATGTTCCAGCATGAATGGCGCCGCCGGCAGGAATCAGGCTCATATCCTCGCAGTGGGCGGCAATCAGACTATGTGCGTCCCGGCACCTACACATGGCCTCCCGCATGGTATCCTCGTCCCGCACGCCCCGGCCATCATCCGAGAAGCCAGCCACATGCGCTGCCATGGCCGCCATATCGGTAACCTGTCCGACGCCCTTCTGCCCCATGGTAATGCACCCATAGGGCAGCACCCGGATGACGCTGTCCCGGCGAATGATGGCTTCCTCTTCCGCCAGATGCTCCGGGGTATCCGGCGGCGGATTCAGGTTCGGCATGGCGCACACCACCGTGTAACCGCCGTGCGCAGCCGCCTTCGTGCCTGTTGCAATGGTCTCCTTATAAGAAAATCCCGGCTCACGCAGGTGAACATGCACATCTGCAAAGCCAGGAAAAAGGACAAGCCCTTTGCAATTCAAAACACGATCCGCATTTTCTCGGGGAAAATTATTTTTCGGAACAGAAACACGACCGTCCTGGATGATGAGATCCATAGGCGTCAACTGACCCCGGCGCCACACCAAGCCGTTTTGAAGAAGTGTCCTCACGCCTGTCCCCTCCCTTGTGTTATCCCGCCCATTATACAGGACTTCGCCCCTGATTGCAATCGTTTTATCAAAAAATTTAGAACAGCTCGGCCAGCTTTCAAGGATTTTCCCTTGACAGCCAAGCGAAAATGTGTATAATAGTCCGTGTGTCAACGAGAATGCCTTGACAGTGGAGGTTATCATGGCACAGGAAGAATTGTCCCGCAAGGTAGAGCTGGCTTGGCTCATGGCCTTCTACGGCGGCATGCTCACGGAGAAGCAGCGGCTTGCGCTGCGGCTTCACTGTGAGGAGGATATGTCCTTGGGGGAAATCGCCAAGGAAACAGGCGTCAGCCGGCAGGGCGTGCACGAAATGCTCGCTCGGGCGGCAAGAAACCTGTTTGAAATGGAAGAGAAGCTTGGCATGGCTAAGCGATTCAGCAGAATGGATGACGGGCTGGAAAGGTGCCGTCAGCTGATGCAGGAAAAGCGATATGACGAGGCGGAACAGGTACTGGGAAACCTGATTCGGCTGGATCGGGAGGAAAACGATGGCCTTTGAGGGCTTAAGCGAAAAGCTTCAAAACGCACTGCGGAAGATGACCGGCAAGGGCAAGCTCAATGAGCAAACCGTGAAGGAAGGCATGCGGGAAGTTCGCATGGCACTTCTGGAAGCCGACGTCAACTACGCTGTTGCCAAGGATTTCATTAAAAAAGTCACTGAGAAATGTGTGGGACAGGAGGTTCTCTCCTCCCTGACCCCCGGTCAGCAAGTCATTAAAATCGTCAATGAGGAAATGACGGAGCTGATGGGCGGCAGTAACGCCAAGCTGACCTGGTCCAGCAGCGTTCCTACCATTTACATGCTGTGCGGCCTGCAGGGCGCCGGTAAAACCACCATGGCCGCCAAGCTGGCCGGATACCTGACCAAGCAGGGCAAGAAGCCTATGCTGGCCGCCTGCGACATTTACCGTCCGGCTGCCATCAAGCAGCTGCAGGTAGTCGGCAAGCAGGTGAATGTGCCTGTTTTCGAAAAGGGCACGCAAGACCCGGTGAAGACCGCTCAGGAAGCCATTGAATACGCCCGATACTACGGCCGTGATGTGCTGATTATCGATACCGCCGGCCGGCTGCATATCGATACGGCACTGATGGACGAGCTGGAGCGCATCAAGGAAACCGTCAAGCCCCAGGAAATCCTGCTGGTGGTGGATGCCATGACCGGTCAGGATGCGGTGAACGTAGCCAAGGCATTCAATGATAAATTGAATGTGGACGGCGTCATCCTCACCAAGCTGGACGGTGATACCCGCGGCGGTGCTGCCCTCAGCGTTCGGGCAGTAACCGGCAAGCCCATCAAGTTCAGCGGCATCGGCGAAAAGCTTTCCGATATTGAGCCCTTCCACCCTGATCGCATGGCCAGCCGAATCCTGGGCATGGGCGATGTACTCACCCTGATCGATAAGGCTTCCGAAGTCTTCGACGCTCAGGATGTGGAAAAGCTGGCACGGAAGAGCCGCACGTCTGACCTGTCCCTGGATGACTTCCTGGAGCAGATGCAGAGTGTGAAAAAGATGGGCATCAAGTCCATGCTGAACATGATTCCCGGCCTGTCCGGCAAGGATCTGGATGTGGACGAGAACGCCCTGAAAAAGCCGGAAGCCATTATCCGCTCCATGACCCCTCAGGAGCGCCGGAATCCCGGCATCCTGAATGCCAGCCGCCGCAAGCGGATCGCTGCCGGCAGCGGCACCACCGTGCAGGATGTGAATCAGCTGATTCGCCAGTTTGATCAGGCGCGTCAGATGATGAAGCAGGTTGCCAACATGAAGGGCAAGGGAAAGATGCGGATGCGCTTCCCCGGCATGTAACATTGCGTGGGTCCATGGCTCTGCCATGATCTACATATACATTACCACCAAGAATTTTGAGGAGGAAATCCAATGTCTGTCAAGATCCGTCTGAAGAGAATGGGCATGAAGAAGAAGCCTTTCTACCGTGTTGTTGTTGCTGACATCACCAGCCCCCGCGATGGCCGCTTCATCGAAGAGATCGGCTACTACAACCCCATGGTGAAGCCTGCCGAAGTGAAGGTTGACGGCGAGCGTGCCAAGTATTGGCTGCAGTGCGGCGCACAGCCCACCGATACCGTTCGTGTACTGCTGAAGAAGACCGGCGTCATCGAAGAGAAGTAAGCCGCTTTCTTCCATGGCAGAAAGGAATATCCATGCAAGAACTCGTTACCTTTGTGGCGAAGTCCCTGGTGGAGCATCCTGATCAGGTCGTGGTTAAGGAAACCGAGGGACCTGAAGCCATCATTCTCGAACTGAATGTGGCCGAGGATGACATGGGCAAAGTCATTGGTAAGCAGGGACGTATCGCCAAGGCCATCCGTACGGTGGTTAAGGCGGCTACTGCCAAGAACAGCAAGCCCGTCTTCGTCGAGATTCAATAATGTTCAGGCGGGAAAGGCCACGTGCCTTCCCGCTTTTTTTACAGAGTTATGGCAAGGAGTGCAATCCATGAACGACTACCTGATGATCGGCGAGGTGCTGAAGCCCCAGGGCATTCACGGCGAGGCGAAGATCAAGTCCTACGCTGCTGATCTGAATGACTTTTGCCGCTGGACGACCCTTTATCGCAAGCAGGATGAAACCTTTATCCCCGTGCCTGCCAAATGCTCCCGTGTGCATGACGGCTTCGCCTATGTTACGTTGGAAGGCTGCGAAACACCCCAGGATGTGGAGAAGCTCCGGGGCACTCAGCTGTATATCGACCGTGACCATGCCATGGAGCTTGCGGAGGATGAGGTGTACATCAGCGACCTGATCAGCTGCCAGGCAGTTGATGAACAGGGGCAGGTCATCGGCACCCTGACGGACGTGCTTCAGCATGGTGCTGTGGACGTGTATGTCTTCAAAACCCCCAAAGGAAGCATGATGGCACCCGCCCTGAAGGAAGTCTTCCCCACCGTTGACGTGGCGCAGGGACGCATCACCGTAAACAGTCAGCGTCTTGACGAGGTGGCCGTTCGTGAAGATTGACATCCTCACCATTTTTCCGGAAATGTTCGACAGCGTGCTGAACACCAGCATTCTCGGCAGAGCTCGGGAACAGGGGCTGATCGAGATCAACTGTGTGGACATCCGCCCCTTTTCCGACCGGAAGCATAAGAACACGGATGATTATCCCTTCGGCGGCGGTGCAGGCATGGTGATGCTGGCGCAGCCCATCATGGATGCCATGGCTCAGGTTACGGGCGAGGACTTTCACGGAAAGCGCATTTATATGGGTCCCCGTGGGGCAACGCTGACCACTGCCAAGGCACGGGAGCTTGCCAAGGAAGAACACTTGGTACTGCTTTGCGGCCACTACGAGGGCGTTGACCAGCGGGCGCTGGATACCTGCATCGATGAAGAAATCAGCATCGGGGACTACATTCTGACCGGCGGCGAATTGGCCGCCATGGTGCTTACCGACTGTGTCGCCCGCTTCATTCCCGGGGTGCTGGGATCCAGCGAAAGTGCGGAGGAGGAGTCCTTCTCCGACGGACTATTGGAGTATCCTCAATACACCCGTCCCAGTGAACTGCGTGGGATGAAGGTGCCGGAGATTCTGCTCAGCGGCGACCATGCGAAAATCAAGGCTTGGCGGCGGCAGGAATCCCTGAAGGCCACCAAGCGGTTCCGCCCGGATTTGCTGGCAAAGGCGTCTTTGACTCCCAAGGAGCGGGCTATGCTGGAGGTGACAGAACCGTGTTCCTGCGAAAACTAACTGTTATCGTCGTACCTCTGTTGCTGTGCTTTGGGGTCTGCCTGGCTGTGTCCGCCATGAATACTCTGGGGTTCTTCCTGTGGGTGATTGCCGGGTGCCTGCTGGGCATTGCGCTGGCGCTGCTTCTGCCCCTGTCCGGTGCTTCACGGATGCGTGAACCTTTCGGTAATCTGCTGTGGGTACCGGCGTTGGTGCTTGGACTGATTGTAGTTTACCAATACCTGCACAGCACGGGACAAATGCAGCTTCCTCTGCTCCGTGCCCTTGCTACATCCCACGGTTCCGTGATCATGACAGAATGTGCCTTTGTGGGCTTTATGCTCACCACCGTCATCCGCACAAAATAAAGAGCTCGGCAGCAAAATCATCGAATGCTGCCGAGTTTTTCTTATGCCGTTTTCAGTGCATTTTCTAATTTGTGAATCCGGTGATAGTAGCCGCAAATCAGCAGGATGGCTGCGCCGATCCACGCAAACACCTCTGCCAGATAAATGCCCCATTCCCCCATCAAGCCCGGGAGGATCATAGCAGACAGCACCCGCATGGCCAATTCCACAACACCGGATACCATGGGAATCATGGTATCGCCCAAGCCCTGCAGGGTGGAACGGTAGACAAACAGCAGATACAGGGAAAACAATCCGCAGCCCATAACCGCAAGGAAGTTATAGCC
Organism: Clostridia bacterium; assembly: GCA_030529995.1. Classification (GTDB taxonomy): domain Bacteria; phylum Bacillota; class Clostridia; order Christensenellales; family Aristaeellaceae; genus CAKUFA01. Next base: position 40,064 of record JAUMVT010000006.1, on the reverse strand, counting down.
GAAGCGCAGCACCTGCTCCACGATCTCCGGCTCGTCCTGCACGAAGAGCCCCAGCAGAGGCTTGCCCCACAGCAGCACAATGGCCGCCACAAATGCAGCAAGTGCAACGCCAATCTGTGCCGATCTTCTCAAGCCCTTTCTGACTCGATTCAGCTTGCCGGCGCCTAGGTTCTGTCCGGCGAAGGTGCCCACAGCCGAGCCCAGAGAGTTACCTGCCACCTCCACCAAGCCTTGCAGCTTGGAAGCCGCACTGTACCCAGCCATGAAGATAAAACCTTCCGCATTGACCACCCCCTGCAGCACCAGGCCGCCGATGGCGATGATCAGGTTTTGAAAAGCGATGGGCAGCCCCAGCACCAGCAGGCGACCGATCTCCTCCCTGTCCGGTTTCACGTCCTGCCAGGAGAGGTGCATCATGGGCAGCTTCATGGACGTTGACAGGCAGATGGCGAAGGCCAAGCTCTGTCCCATAATTGTAGCCACTGCAACGCCTGCCACGCCCCAGTGGAACTTTGCCACAAAGAGGATGTCCAGCAGGATGTTGGTGGCAGCGGCGCAAATCATGGCGATCAGGGGCGTGCGGCTGTCACCCACTGAGCGAAGAAAGCCGGAAAACAGGTTGAAACCCATGACCATGGGAATGCCGCCGAAGATAATCCGCAGATAAATCGTCGTCAGCTGAAAGGTATCATCCGGAGTGTTCAGCAGGTGCAGAATGGGCACCAGCAGCACTTGGGAGATGATCTCCAGCATCACCACCACTGCTGCGGAAAGCATGATGCTTTGCCCGGCGGCCAATTTCAGTCCCGGGTGATCCTGCGCGCCGAAGCGTTGAGCAATCATGATGGCAAAGCCCTGTGCCAGTCCCATTGCGATGGAAAGCACCGCCCAGTCCAGCCAGCCAGCAGAGGACACAGCCGCCAGTGCCGTGACCCCCTCGATGCGGCCGATCACCAGCGTGTCCACCAGATTATACATCTGCTGAAACAGATTGCCTGCAATAATGGGCAGAGCAAAGAGGAGAATCAGCTTGGTAACGCTGCCTTCCGTCAAATCTTTCGTGCGTGCCATGGAAACCTCATCATCTGTATGTCGTCAAAGAAACCATTGATACAAAGCAACGCACGGCCTGCGAGAAGTCGTGCGTTGCTGTTTTTTCCCAGAAACAAGTCTTACTTTTGCAGCACAGCCTTAATACGGCGTACGCCGGCAGAAGAAGATTCTTCCTTCAGAATGTGGAAGGAGCCCAAATCCCCGGTATTCTCCGCATGAGGACCGCCGCAGATTTCGAAGGAGTAGTCGCCCATCTTGTAGGTGCGCACCTTCTCACCGTACTTGTTCTCGAACAAGCCAATAGCGCCCTGTGCCTTGGCTTCCGGCACGGTCATTTCACGGCAGACAACAGGCACGTGCGCCTGAATGGCCTCATTGACCAGCTTTTCCACCTGCTGCAGTTCGTCCGGCGTGACCTTCCGACCGAAGGTGAAATCGAAACGGAGGCGTTCTGCGGTGATGTTGGAACCCTTCTGATGCACTTCGTCACCCAGCACCTTCCGCAGTGCGGCATGGAGCAGGTGGGTGGCCGTGTGCAGCTTGGTGGTCTCCTCGCTATGGTCAGCCAAGCCGCCCTTGAACTTCTGGTCAGCGCCCTGATGGCTCAGTTCCTGATGCTTCTTGAACCGCTCATCAAAGTCAGCCTTATCCACCGTCAGACCCTTTTCGCCGGCCAGCTCCATGGTCATTTCAATGGGGAAGCCGAAGGTATCGTACAGCTTGAAAGCGCTGCGGCCATCCATCACGTTCAGGGAAGCCATGCGGACATTCACGGCAGCTTCCACTGCAGCGCTGTCCCCCTGATTAGCCGCATCAATGATGGGCATCATATCAGGAGAGGGACGAAGCTTCTTGGTCTCTGCCAGGTTCTTGGCGAAGGCAGCCTCGTCCTCTGCCGCCAGGATGCTTTCCAGCAGCGTCTTGGTCTGCAGCATGGTGTTGTACACCTTGTCGAATTCCTTTTCACCCTGCTTCAGGGTACGGGCAAAGCGGCCTTCCTCCAGGCTCAGCTGCTCCAGCACAAAGGCGCTGTTCCGCTCCAGTTCAGGATAAGCGGCCTTATACTGGTTGATAATCACCTTGGCGATCTCGCAGGTGAAGCCTTCCGGCATACCCAGCTGCATGGCATAGCGGACAGCCCGGCGAATCAGGCGGCGGAGAATATAGCCCTGATCCGTGTTGGAGGGGCTGACGCCGCGGTCATCACCCAGAATAAAGGTGGAAGTGCGCATATGGTCAGCAATGATGCGGAATGCCTTGGTGACCTGCTCGTTTTCCCCATAGGTGTGGCCGCTCAGCTCAGCAATCTTTGCCAGAATGTCGGTGAAGGCATCCGTTTCGTACACGGTCTTCTTGCCGGTCAGCACGCCGATGGTGCGCTCCAGACCCATGCCGGTATCCACGTTCTTCTTGGCCAGCGGAATGAAGGAACCGTCGGCCTGCTTGTTGTACTGCATGAACACGTCATTCCAGATTTCCAGATAACGGCCGCAGGAGCAGGCAGGAGAACAATCGGGGCCGCAAGGCTCCTTATCGGTGATGATGAACATTTCCGTGTCAGGGCCGCAGGGACCGGTAATGCCGGCAGGACCCCACCAGTTATGCTCCTTGGGCAGGTAGAAGATGTGATCTTCCGCCACACCCATGGAACGCCACAGGTCATGGCTCTCCGTATCCCGGGGGCAGTTCTCATCGCCTTCGAACACGGTGAAAGCCAGCCGATCCTTATCCAGGCCCAGATATTCAGGGCTGGTCAGGAATTCCCAGGACCAGGAAATGGCTTCTTTCTTAAAATAATCGCCCAGGGACCAGTTGCCCAGCATTTCAAAGAACGTCAGGTGGCTGGCATCGCCCACGTCATCAATATCGCCGGTGCGGATGCACTTCTGTACGTCCGTCAGCCGGGTTCCGGCAGGGTGGGGCGTGCCCATCAGGTAAGGCACCAAAGGATGCATACCGGCCGTGGTAAACAGCACGGTAGGATCATTTTCAGGAATAACGGAAGCGGACTGGATACGGTGATGTCCCTTGGATTCCATGAATTTCTGGAACATTTCCCGCAGCTCCGCGGAGGTGATCTGCTTCATTGGGGTATCTCTCCTTCCAAAACTGCCAAACGTGCAACGAACATTATAGCAAATTCCCCTACCTTCTGCAAGCTGTTCGCCGTGAAATGAACGCCTTCCCGGCAAGATTTTCCGACAATTTTCCCCGCTCCTTTCTTTCCCGATTCTCTTTGTTTATTTTTGCGCATACATTGACACGTCAACTTGTGATATGCTATCATTTTTCAGGCACTCAGGAGCCGTAAAAGAATCAATCCACCTGGCTGGGAGACGTGAATCCGTCTATCCTGATGAATTTGTCAGCTTTGGGCGGATTTTTTGTTGGAGGAAGTATGGAAGCAGAAGAACGCGCAAAATCAAAAATGCTGGGCACTATGCCGATGAACAAGCTGGTACCCACCGTGTCTGTGCCCATCATGATCAGCATGCTGGTGCAGGCACTGTACAATGTGGTGGACAGCATCTTCGTGGCGCAGTATGACGCAAACGCCCTGACTGCCGTGTCCCTGGCCTATCCCATTCAGATGCTGATGATCGCCGTATCCACCGGCCTGGGTGTGGGCATCAACAGCATGATTTCCCGGAAGCTGGGCGAAAAGCGGAATGACGAGGCCATTGATGCGGCACGAAACGGCATTTTTCTGGAGCTCATTGGCTATCTGTTCTTCCTGATTTTCGGTCTGTTCTTTACCCGTCCCTTCTTTGCCATGATGACCAATGACGTGACCCTGCAGGAGCTGGGCACGGAGTATCTCTCCATTGCCTCTGCGGTGAGCATCGGTTTGTTCCTGTCCGTTACCTTTGAGCGGCTGGTGCAGGCCACGGGCAACACCATGCTGTCCATGGTGATGCAGCTGACTGGCGCTGTGGTGAACATCATCCTTGACCCCATCATGATCTTCGGCTATCTGGGCTGCCCGGAAATGGGTATTGCCGGTGCCGCCATTGCCACGGTCATCGGACAGATTGCCAGCATGCTTCTCGGTTTTATCCTGAACCAGACCCGGAACCACGAACTGCACCTGAGCCTGAAAGGCTTCCGTGTGGACGGCAATATCATCAAGCCCATCCTCGGGGTTGGTTTCCCCAGCATTATCATGCAGTCCATTTCCTCTGTGATGAGCGTGCTGTTCAACCTGATTCTTATGCCCTTCGGCAACGCAGCCGTCAGCGTGCTGGGCGTTTACTTCAAGCTTCAATCCTTTGTGTTTATGCCGGTGTACGGCCTGAGCAACGGCATGGTGCCCATTATCGGCTACAACTTCGGTGCCCGGCTGAAGCAGCGGGTGTATGAGGGCATCAAGGTTGCCCTAGTGTATGCGGTGGTCATCATGGCCATTGGTACACTGCTGTTCTTGGTCATCCCAGGCCCGCTGATGGGGCTGTTTGAGCAAAGCGGCAGCACGGAACTGTCCGACATTGGCTGCCGGGCACTGCGGATCATCTGCACCCACTTCGTGATTGCGGCCGTGGGCATTACCCTGTCCACCGTGTTCCAAGCCGTGGGCAAGGGCACTTACAGCCTGATTATGAGCCTGTGCCGCCAGCTGGTGGTGCTGATTCCTGCCGCCTGGCTGCTGAGCCAGATTGGTCTGAACGCTACCTGGTGGTCCTTCCCCATTGCTGAAGTTGTTTCCCTGACCATCTGCCTGCTCCTCTTCCGGAAGGTAGATCGGGAGATGCTCAGCCAGTTGGGGGAAGGGTAATATCCGGCACCGATAGAAAGAAGCAACCCGGTACTGTTGTAAGCAGCAGACCGGGTTGCTTTCTTTCTATTCGTTTATGCTAATGAATATTCGTTAATCCATGCTTGTCATAAAGTCTTAGGCTGATCAACTGTCCACATATGAAACATACTTGCCATTTCATTCAAGTGATTACTGTTGCTTTACTTCGGCAAATATGGAAGCATTGCATTGCTGAGTTTTTCACTCCATACTGCATGGAATTTCGCCATACGTGGCCAATCGTTCTCATTCTTAATGCTTACTCCGTTCAACCGATAACATACCCATGAAGCCTTCGTTCCATCCGACCTTTTCCATTCAAGCGGTACGCCAAGGTTTTCTTCAATTTCTTGCTTATGACTATACAACGTATCAAACAGGGCTTTGTTTTGTGCTGCCTCATCTTTAGCAATCATGAAGTCGACACGGGCATTATCATGGGTTGCTATACAGCTAACACATACACCGCTAATGCCAAAGTAGCCTGCCAAATCGCTTGTTGTTACAGGATTGCGGCGGCTGAATGCACCGCTAAGTCTGTTTTGCTGCTGAATGATCGGCAATGCATAAGTCCAATACCGCTTACGCAAATCATACCGCTGCGCGTCCGTCGTCTTTTCCGCTTGAGCATTCTTGAGGAAGAAAACGAGATCCATCGGTTCAGCCCCGTATAGTGCAAAAAGCTTGCGGAGCATATTGAGCTTCATTGAAGTACTTGTGTTGTACTCCACAAAGATGTGCTCATCAATTTTCAGTGCGCTTCTCAACTCATTTTCATTATTGCTGACATATCTTGCCAAATCGGTGCTCCCACTGGTGCTGTAGGCCAGACCGGAAAGAACACTCTTGTCCCGCTGATGCAGGAATTTTACCACATGTCCGAACATGTCCACCCAGCTTGTTACCGGCTGTTCCATGTTTTGATAGCTATATTTCTCAATATCTCTGCCGGTTAAGTCGACGTCATCATCATCAAGAGAACAGGTATCAAACTCCTTTTCGGCAGGCACAAAAGCAGTTTGAGGAAATGACCAAATCTTCTTTGCCTGCTCCATCAGCTCTCCATTGCGCTGTTCTAATTCCGGCAATCCCCAGCTTGCTTGCAAGGCAATCTTCTGATTCATCTTCAGGCCGCTTGCCTTATAGCCGCCTTCTTCAGCATCCCTCTTTTCGGCAAAAGTTTTATTGCTGAGGCTTGGGTTATACCCGGTTAATGTCAGGTTAGCAAGGCGATGCAGCCATGTACCATGAATCTTTTCTGCATCCGTGCCCAATTCCTTGACCCATGCAGGCGAAAGATGCTGCGGCATAATATGCTCAATAGTATATTCATTATTGTCCAGATGTGTATAAACATCCTTTGTTTCCACGGTGCCGAAGTTCTCAAGTCTTTCAAACAAGTACGCCTTATACTTGCCCCGCATTTGATACACCTGCTTGGTCGAAAGCGCAGCCGTAAATTCCGCATCCTCCGGAAAGCGGCCGCTCTCCCGTTTCGCACGCAGAGCATAGATGAACTTGTCCACGTATTGATTCAGCGTATTATCATATCGGATGATTTCCTTATGCAGATTCAAGAAGATCTTGCTCAGAGCATTAGTCGGTACATCACAAATATTTCTGCGGAACAGATAGTTTTCTGTCACCAGGAAAATTTGAAGAACATCCGTGACAGACAACTTCCCTTCCTGCCCCAACCGCAGCACTTCCATCAGGAAAGGCCGTGTAACCGTAATTTCCAGCCGCATCATGCGATACAGGCAATCGTCCAGTTTCTTATTCTCCAGACCACTCTTGCAGGTAATGAGCTTTTCAAAAATGCGTGCATACAGAAGCAAGTCACTCAGCAATGCTTCCATGGGCATTTCACTGCCCTCTGCATAAGTCTTAAAGGCATGATAGACGTTATCAATCGTCGGGGTCACCTGCTGCTTAATGCTCAGATAATCCCTCACGAAGCTGCTTACCTTATTTCGTGTGCACTGCTCAATCTTTATCCAGTAGTTATTATACAGCCTCGTCTGTTCCTGATAAGGCTGCCCCATCAGGATGTAATTGCGAATTTTATCGCCTTCCTCCAGCGCAAGACCCGTGGAGTTCAAGCTTTCGAAAATTAGCTGTGCATTGTCATCCTGATCAAGAGTAATACTGATAATTTCCAGCTTTCCGATGGCGTCATAGAGTTCTTCCACCGGTATTTCTTCTTTAAGGAGCTGTTCGCAGAAGAAGAGATAGTTCAATGTCAGATTAGAGGCAGGATCAAAGTCTTCCTCTGCGCCAAACAACTTTGCTAATGCTTCTCTGTCACTCTTTACAGGACGCAGCTTGATCCGATCATCTGCGTCCGCCCATAAATCGATCAGGAAGCGCTGGCGAATCTGTTCATCCAGTCTTTCTTTGGTAAAAGTAATCTTCTGCTCCTTCACCAAATTGCAAATGGCCAGCAGCAAAAGTGATACCGTTGTAAGACGCTGCTGTCCGTCAATGATATGGTATTCCGCTTTGCTGCCATTGGGAACAAGAGAGGAGACGATACTGCCAAAGAAATGGCTCTTCCGCCCATGGAGAACTATTTTCTTCAGATCATCATACAGTTGTCTGCAATTTGCCTGCTTCCAATCATACTTTCTCTGATAAACAGGAATCACGAAACGTTTGTCCGCTCCCTCCATGAAACCAAACATTCTTGTTCCTGAGCCTTTCATTGAACGCCCCTCCTGCCCCTATATTCATTTAAAAAGCATTTCACGCCTCGCATTGATTATAGCAAGAAACGGAAGTGAGCGCAATGCACCTGCTAAAATTTGTTTATGGTTTACACCCTCCTCCCCCTTGTGGTATACTAGCAGCAAAAGGTGGGATGCAGATGGAAACATTGATTTCCAAGTGGCACCGGGAACTGGAGCTTTTCTGCGGGCTGAAGCCCATGCTGATTCTTGAGGGCAACGTGCTGGATCAGTATCGGTACCCTGTGCCGGGATCTTTGGGCGAGGACACATTGACCTCCCTGCCCCATTATCTCCATGGCTTCTTCCGGGATACGGGCTATGATCAGGTGGTGTTTTATTCCAACCTGGTAGGCTTTATGAACCCTTACGAAAGCGGCATGACGGAAAAGTTTGCCGCCCTGACCGGCAGTGAATGCAAGCAGAGTGCCATACCGGCCGAGTTCAAGGGGAACAGTGCCGACACTGCCCCCAACATTGTTCGCCGTGCCATGAGCCAGCAAAGCAGCGCCGTTGCCATCGTGATGGAAATGGCCGGGCACTACATTATCTCTCCTGACCGGATGGATCAGCAGGATATCAACAGCTTCAATCTGCTGATGCAGTCCGCCATGAGTGCCTCCACGGTGCGTACGCCCCAGGGCAAAATGCAAAATGTGCTGGTGCTGCTGGTGAACAAGCTGAACGATCTGCCGACGTGGCTCTATCTGAACAATCCCGTGTGCAAGTCCATTCATTTGGACGCCCCGGATCGGGAGGAGCGCCGGCGGCTGATTACAGGGCCAGCCTTTGCTACCTTCTTTGACAGCACGGTATATCGCACCGATATTCCCTACTACAATGAACATCCCGATGAGCTGGAACGCCTGCAGGATAAACTGGTCGGCCTGACGGACGGCATGACCTTTACCGACCTGGATGCCATGCGCCGACTGAGCAAGCGGGAAGCCACCCCCATTCGGGATTTGACCCAGATTGTAGATCTATACAAGTACGGCATTAAGGAAAATCCCTGGCGCACCCTGTCCCTGGAAAGTCTCCGCACTGCCAAGGCTGACTTCGAGAAGCGGATCAAAGGGCAGGATGCCGCCCTGGAGCGAACCATGGATGTGGTGAAGCGTGCCGTCACCGGCATGAACGGCCTATCCAGCTCCTCCACCGCCAAGCCCAAGGGTGTGCTCTTCTTTGCCGGTCCTACGGGTACAGGCAAAACAGAAACCGCCAAGGCACTGGCCGAGAAACTTTTCGGGGATGAATCCTGCTGCATTCGCTTTGACATGAGTGAATACGGTCAAAGCCATTCCGACCAGAAGCTGATGGGTGCCCCTCCCGGCTACGTAGGCTACGAGGCCGGCGGTCAGCTGACCAACGCCGTGAAGAAGAATCCCTTCTCGATTCTCCTGTTTGACGAAATCGAAAAGGCCCACACCAGCATTCTGGACAAGTTCCTGCAAATTCTGGAGGACGGCCGGATGACGGATGGGCAGGGCAACACCGTCTATTTTTCCGAAACCATTATCATCTTCACCAGCAACCTCGGCATTTATGTGAAGGATGCCTTGGGCAAGCGCCATGCCAACGTGACCATGGACATGGATTATGATCAGGTGACCAAGGCCGTCCGCAGCGCCATTGAAGATTACTTCAAGCTGGAGCTTGGCCGCCCGGAAATTCTGAACCGGATCGGCGAGAACATTGTGGTGTTCGACTTCATCCGGCAGGAAGCCGGGGAAGCCATTCTCCGTGCCCAGGTGAACAAGATTGTCCGCCGCATGGAGGAGCAGAAGTCCATCCGCATCACCGTGCCGGAGGAGGCCTACGAACAGCTGCGGCAGGCAGCACTGGCAGATTTGTCCAACGGCGGCCGGGGCGTGGGCAACCAAGTGGAAAGCCTGCTGATCAATCCTCTGTCCCGGTGGCTGTTTGATCACGGCGTGTTGGAAAATGCTCAGGTCACCATTGACCGCTTTGATACGGCAGCGAATCCCCCATGCATTCACTGCCATTTGGAGGAGGATGAAGACCATGCCTGATTCCGGAAAAAGCGTACGGCTGGGAAAGTTTGTCCCACAAGGCGAACGAAGTCTGGCACAGGTGGCCGAAGATTTGTGGGGCACGACGACTGTTGTCCCGTCTACCCACGGAGCCGAAAATACCGCTGTGCCCAAGGCGACAGAAGTGCCTGCCTTCCCTTCCTTTGATCAGCTGTGGAAAACCGCCGATGAAACAGTGGACTGGACAGATGCGCTGGTAAACGCCCAGTGCCCGGACGGTATGACCTCTCCCCAACTATGGGCATTCTTTCACGAGCATGCACAGGCCGTGCTGGCCGGAGACACGGAAGCGTACCTTCAGGTGATGGATCGGGCTGACCCTTTGGGCGATTTGCAGCCCTTTGCCCGGAGCATTGAAGCCACAGCAGACAGCAGCGACCTTCTGTCCGCATCTTTTCAGGTGCTTCCTTCCTACCTTGAAGGTACAGAAGAAACCAGGCAGCGGTACCTGTGCGGCATGTCCCTGCGCATTGCGCGGGATCTGCTGGCCTTGCTGCCTGTATCTGCCGTGCAGGTAAAGGCAATGCAGGAGAAGGACTTGCTGCTTTCCGTTACCTTCCCCCGGAGTGAATTGCAGAAGGTGCATTTCAGCTTCATTGACCCCATTGCTTTCGTCCACGGACTTCAGCACACGGAGGCGTAATTGCATACGAAAAAGCCAGCGATCACAGATGACAGCATCCATGACCGCTGGCTTTTGTTTTGTCTGATCAGAACCGAACAGGGGTATAGGTGAGTCCGCGCTCTTCCAGCAGACTCAGCAGCTTCAGCCGCTCATTGAACCGCTCCGCACCCAAGGCAATTTCACAGGCCGTGGGATGGTTGGCCATCACTTCCCACCGGGCTTCGCTTTCGGGAGAAGCACTGTGGGGGCCGGAAGTGCCTGCCGCGCGGAAGCGCTGAATCATCTCCTGAGACATGCAGCCGTTGCACGCATAGCCGCCCAGCAGTACATTTTTCTCCTTCACCAGCTCAGCGCCGTTCACAATGGTCTGATGACCGTGGGTGGAGTCTGCCCAGTAAGCCAGGGTGCTGAACAGTCCCACCTTCTTGCCTTCCACCTTTTCCATGAAAGCCTTCATGGCGGCATTGGGGCCGCCCTTGTCCACCCAATAGCCCAGGAGCACCACATCGCCGTCCAGCACGGGTTCGCCGTCGGCAAGGTCATGGATGGACTTGTCTTCCACGTTCAGTGCGTTATAGATGCCTTCCGCCAGGCGGCGGGTGCAGCCGGAAAGGCTGGAATAAACAACCTGTACTTTCATCTTATATTCTCCTTCTTACCGCAGTGTATTCAGATAATCTTCCACTGTTTCCAAGATATAATCCGCTCCCCTAGGTCCCATCAGGGGCATATGGGTGGCAATTTGTGCGCCGTCCACCAAGGGCATGCTGACCCGCAGGTAGGTGTTGTCCTCTGCCAGCAGACGTTTGCTCACATCATCCGCCAGCACCAGGGTGTGATGCAGGGACTTCACAACGTCGATGCGATCCTTTTCATCAGACAGATACTTCAGGTCTTCCGCCGGAGCTTCATACAGGCGCAGGCTGTGGCGGCTGATCTTCTGCCTGACCGGGAAGCCGATCTCCCCCATAAAGCTGCTCAAGCCCTCCACCACGGGCGCATCGCTGAAGATCGCCGCCTGAGGCTTGAATTCCTTCAGCATCATGCCGTACATCCGGTACTGGGATACCTCCATGGCACGCTTCTTCAGCTCCATTTTCAGAGGCATGGCGACCGTTTTGCCCAGCTTTGCGCCCACGGCTTCCAGCCAGCGCAGCGTGCCTGCATAGCCGTAAGGTGCGCCCTGCAGGTAGGGGGTGCCGCACTTGCTTTCCATGATTTTTGCTGCAGGCACAGCCTCTTCCCGAAGCACCAGATTCAAGGCTGCCTCCCCGGCGTTGGCGATTTTCTCCACGCTGGTATCCATGCAAAGGCAGGCGTTCATTTCCATGCCGAAAGCCTCACGCATGAGGCGGCGGATTTCGTTCACATCACTCTTCATGCGGAAGCAGCCTGCCGATGCGCCCAGAATGTTGTAGGTATTGCCGCCTGAGCGCGTCTTTTCCTCCACCACATCCTGTGCCAGCAGCCGATAGGCCTCCTGAATGCCTACGCTGTAGTCCCCGCGGAAGCCGCCCTGTTCGAAGGCAATCAGCCGTGCCTTCACTCTTTCCTGCATGTAGGCGCATACGCCCTTCAAGTCTGTGCCGATCACGGCAGAGATGGAGGAGGCAACCACGAAGATCACCTGGGGATGATAGGCTTCATCAACCTCCACCAGTGCCTTCTCCAGGCGGCTCACATCCCCCATGATCACGTCGTCCTCGCTCATGTGGGTGGTGAAGAGGCGATTCTGCTGGTCAACCCCCAGTTCTCCGTACAGGCTCATGCTAAAGTGGGTGGTACCTGCAGGACCATACTCCAGAATCACGCTGCCATCCACCGTCAGCAGGCTCCACAGAATGCCCATCCGATCCGAAGGCGTGGGCAAATAACGAACCAGACCCATTACGCCTCGCCTCCTTTTCTGATTTCACGGCATTCCCGTGCCGCGGTTAAGAGTGCCTTCACGGCAAAGCCGGTCACCTCATAGCCCAGCAGGCTGTTGGCGCCGTCCGTGCGCACCATGGCAATGCCCTTCTGCCGCAGCCGGTTGGCATACTCATGGCCAAGGTACAGCATAGGGTGAAGCTCATCATACACGTATTGCAGCGGCGCAATGTTGGCGGTTTTGGTGATATAAGGATCGCATTTTTCCAGAATGGCTGCCTTATCCTCCGCATCTGCCGCCGTAATGGCTGAGGTCTGGATAATCTGCGGCACCATGCCCAGACTCACCATGAATCGATTCAATTCGAAGGTGCGGAAGGGCGTATTGCCGTAGATGTAGGTGACGCCTGCCAGTTCCTTCGCCGCTTCCTGTTTGGCCTCCACAGCCTTGGCTTCCAATACCTGAAGCTCCTCCGGCAGGTGCATCTCCAGCGCAGTGAACAGTTTCCGATAGCATGCCGCAATCTTTTCCGGGTCGGCAAAGCGGTCGAAGAACACGTAAGGAATGCCAAACGTTTCTTCCATCTTCTTGGCCAAGGGCAGAGCAATCTCATTCACCACAATATTGGCCTTAGCGGCAGCGCCTTCCCGAATGTCGTCCACCGTGCAGCCGCATGGCAGCTGCAGGCCGATCTTCACTCCGGCGTTTTGCAGCACATGGCTCAGTTCTGTATCCGCAAAGCTGCCCATCCGCTGACCCAGCAGGTTCACCCTGCCATCGCAGGGACGCTTCTCCATAAGGGAGAAGCAGGCCGTGATGGTACGCTCCAAACCCGGCAGGTGATTTTCACACTTGAAGTGCTCCGTATGCACCGCCATCACAGGAATGTTGTATTTTTGCGTCAGGGCATCAGCGGCCGCATCCATATCGTCGCCGATGATTTCCACCACGCAGGTGGTCACCAGGAAGACAGCTTGCGGCTTGTATTCTTCCATGACCTCGGCAAAGGCAGCCTCTACCTTTTTGACACAGCCGAAGGTCACATCGTGACCGTCCAGCACCACAGACACGCACCGTCCTCCAAGGCCGCCGAAGTCCTCGGAGTGAATGGTCATGTGCTTGGTATAATAGGCGCATTCATCTGTGCCGATAATCATGATCAGGCTGTTCTTGATTCCCCGAACCGCCATGGCCGCGCCCATGAGGGGGCAGTGGGTTCCGGGGAACATGGCATTCGTCAGGGGCGCAACCTGCTTCATGCTCTCCACTTGACTGAGGGGCACCATTCGCTCGATCAGTTCTTTTCCGTTCATGTTGGCATGTGTTCCTTTCATGCTGTTGGGCAGGATAATTATCCTACCATGTATCCTGTATTCAATCAGGAAATTTCCCGATAGGCAATGAGTGGCTTCTCTCTCCCTGGAATGTTGATGATGTCGCAATCCACATCATATACTTCCCGCATCATGCGAGGGTTGATCACGTCCTCCGGCTTGCCTTCATCGTACTTCTTGCCGTTCTTAATCACCACAACCCAGTCGCTGACCTCCATGGCATGGCTCAGGTCATGAAGCACCATGACCACGCCGATGCCGCTTTCCCGGTTCAGTTTTTTCACCAGGCGCATCATTTCCTGCTGATGGGAAATATCCAGGTAGGTGGTCGGCTCGTCCAGAAAGAGGATTTCCGGCTGCTGAGTCAGTACGGTGGCAATCCATACACGCTGGCTTTCCCCGCCGGAGCATTCATTGATGGACTTCTCCCGCAGCTCCCACACGCCGGTGGCCTGCATGGCCCAGTCGATGATTCGCTGATCTTCCTCATTACAGCGTTCATACCATTTCTGGTAAGGCATGCGGCCATAGCTGACCAGCTCCTTCACCTGAAAATCCGGCGGAGCGGAATGCATCTGAGGCAGAACGCCGATATGCCGTGCCAACTCCTTGGCGGAAAACTCCTTCAGGTTCCGTGCATCCAGATACACGGAACCCTTGCGGTAATTCAGCAGCCGCGTCAATCCCTTCAGCACGGTAGACTTGCCGGAGCCGTTAGGGCCGATGATGGTGGTAATCTTCCCCTTCTCTACCAGGATGTTCATGTCCTTGACGGCCAAGTAATCCCCGTAGGCGATTTCGATGTTCTGCGCTTTAATTTCCACTGACCTTTCCCTTCTTTCTCAGCATATAGAGGAAGAACGGACCACCCGTGACGGACATGACAATGCCCACGGGAATTTCCATTCCGGGTACAATGGTGCGGCCGATGGTATCCGCTGCCAGCAGTACCACCGCTCCAAGCAATACACTGGTGGGCAGCATGGCCTTGTAGTCCGAACCCACCAGCAGCCGGGCAATATGCGGCACAACCAGACCCACAAAGCCGATCATGCCTGCCACGGAAACGGTTGCCGCTGCCAGGAAGGCAGAAACAGCCGACAGGAACAGGCGGCTGGCATTCACCTTCACGCCCAGAGACTTGGCCATTTCATCCCCCAATTGGAGGGTGTTGGCACTCTTGATGCACATGAAGGACAGCACCAGTCCGATGCCTGCATACACGGCCAGGATTCGCACCTGTGACCAAGACCGTCCGGACAGGCTGCCGTTCATGAAAGCCAGCACCCCCTGCAGGCTGTCGGAATACAGCAGCTGTAGCAGGGAATTGTAGGCGGACAGTACGGAATTGATGGCCACGCCGGAGAGGATAATCCGCACCGGGTCAATGCCGCCCTTCCATGCGAGGGAATAAATCAATCCGCAGGCAAGGGCAGCACCGCCGAATGCAAAAAGAGGCACCGTGTTGGTCAGGCTGGGAAACAGGAGCAGAATGGTCGTTGCCGCCGTGCCTGCACCGGCAGACACGCCGATGGTGCCGGGGTCAGCCAAAGGATTGCGCATGACGGACTGCAGCAGTGCCCCGGAGGCAGACAGGGAAGCGCCGATCATAATGGCCAGCAGAAGCCGGGGCAGACGCAGGTTGACAACAATCACTTTGATGGTACTGTCTTCTCCGGAAAAGATGGCGTGCAGGATTTCGCCAACGCTGTATCCTGCACTGCCTACTGCAACTGCCACCACAGACAACACGGCCAGCAGAATCAGCAGAACCAGCCAGACCGTTCCCACACGAAGGGCGCTGACCTGCCGTTTGGTGGACTTTTTCTTCATGGTTGCTCCTCTTACTCAGCGAAGTGCGCCAATACCAGATCAGCCAGATTGCTGATGTTGTCAATCACGTTAATACCGGCACTGGACACATAGGTCACAGGCAGATAAATTACATCGCTGTTAGCGAAGGCACGAATGCTGTTCCAGTACTCGGGATTGTTGGCATAGTCAGCTTCCATCAGCTGCTGATGCTCTTCGCCGGTCTTGCTCATGCCCACGCACAGCACCAGATCAGGATCATAGCTCAGGGCAGACTCCATATCCAGTTCCACCATGGAGGAAGCATCGTTAGTGTACACGTTGGTCAGGCCAATCATTTCCGCCATGGAACCCAGGGTACCGCCGCTGGTCTGGATGTAATGGGTAGGCGGTGCGGACTGAAGAATCATCACTGTCTTGCCGGCCAGCTTTTCCTTGGTGGCTGCCAGCTTGCTTTCCAAGTCGTCAAAGCGCTGCAGAATGGCTTTGCCTGCCTCGCTGTCCTTGCCGAAAGCATCGATCAGAACTTCCGTCTGGCTCTTGATGGAGTCATAAGACACGGTGTGACCGGCATCCACATAGTACACAGGAATGCCCGCTTCCGTCAGCTGAACGCCATAGGTATCGGCAGAGGTATAGCCCAGCAGCACCAGATCAGGCTCCATGGCCACCACGGTTTCAATGTCGAAGGTGGTACCATGACCCATGGCCAGCAGCTGTGCCGTGGCCGTCAGTTCTTCCGGCCAGGTGACCACAGAGCTGGAAGGCACGACAATCATGTTAACACCCAGTTCGTACAGGGTCAGCACCGGGGTGGTGGACATGCACACAACCTTTTCGGGGCGGCTTGCCAGGGTAACAGCCTCGGTATAGCCCTTCTCCTGCATATTGGCAGGATACTGAATGGTGACCTCTTCTACGGAAGAGGCTTCCGCCGCAGTATCTGCGGGGAAGCGCTCTTCAAGCAGGTCGATCAATTTGTTCAGGCTGTTCACAATCTGAATGCCCTTGGAGGTCACATATTCACTGGAAAGATAGATGATGTTGTCATTCTTGACGGCGTCCAGCTGATTCCACAGGTCGGGATTCTCGGCGAAGGTTTCCTTGTAGACGCCCTCAATCACATCCGCCGTAGCAGCCGTGGGAGAAATGGCGAAGATCACTTCGGGGTTGGCGGTAAGTGCTGTTTCCGTGTCCATGGTCACTGTGCGGCTGGAGGGATCCACCAAGGAGTCAGACAGATTTTCGAAGGGAAGGAGTGCCAGCATGCTGCCCAGATAGCCCTGAGAAGTTTGCTGATACGTGCCGGGAGTGTGGAAGAAGATCATCATGGTCCTGGTAGCGTGGGTTGCGCAGTAGTTGGCAGCCCGCTCCTCCACAGCGGCAAACTCAGCGGCGATTTCATTCACAAGCTCTTCCGTGCCGAAGGACTTGGCCAGGGTCAAAGCCTCTTCCTTAGCTTCGTTGTAAGCAATGGAAGGACCTTCGCTGGTGTAGTACACGCTGACACCGGCATCAGCAAACTGCTGACCGTAGGTTTCCTTCTGGTAGCTGCCTACGATGACCAGATCCGGCTCATAGGCCAGCACGGATTCAATGTCCAGGCTGCTCATGCCGGTAGAAATCGTAGGAAGCTCCAGCACCCAGTCAGGATAATCAACGGCGCTGGAAGGCGTGGTCACCGCAACGGGGTGAATATCGCAGCGCACCAGAATCTGCAGTGCCGCATTGGACAGGCACACAATGCGTTCCGGTTTCTTGGCCAGGGTCAGGGTCTCGCCTTCGCTTTCCTGCAGGTAGCTGGGATAATAAAGTACCATGCCGCCATTCGTCGTTTCCTCGGCACCGGCAAAGGCGGTAAGGGAGAGCATCATGGCAACCGAGAGGATTACCGTAACCAACTTTTTCAACATACTTCCTGAGCTCCTTTCTCATCCTGGGTCATGGTCAACACACGGTCGGCCAAATCATTGTATACAGCATGCATAGGGGAAACATCCAGACATTCGAACACGGTGCCGCCGCCGGCTTCTGCCTTCTGAATATCGCCGCTGCGGGGCACATAAGCCACCACCTGGGTGCCGATTTCGTCAGCAGCCTTCTGCACGATTTCCTTTTCATCCGCAATATTCCGGGCATTGAGAATAATGCCGCACAGCCGGGCATAACCCCGCTTGCCGAAGTTGCGAATGGCCTGGGCAATATTGTTGGCCGCATAGAGTGCCATCATCTCGCCGGAGGATACAATAAACACCTCTCGGGCATAGCCCTCACGGATGGGCATGGCGAATCCGCCGCAAACCACGTCCCCCAGTACATCATAAATCACGATGTCCGGCTGATAGGTTTCGAAGGCTTTCAGCTCCGCCAGTTTTTCAAAAGCGGAAATAATGCCTCGCCCTGCACAGCCTACACCGGGCGTGGGGCCGCCGGACTCTACGCATAGCACGCCGCCGTAACCTTCAAACACGATATCCGTCAGCTTCAGCTCGTCGCCTTTTTCCCGCAGCTGCTCCAGCACCGTGGGGATGCGTTTGCCGCCCATGAGCCCCTTGGTGGAATCCGCCTTTGGGTCACAGCCGATCTGCATCACCCGATAGCCTTTCCTGGCCAAGGCGGCAGACAGATTGGAAGTCGTCGTCGATTTCCCGATGCCGCCCTTGCCATAGATTGCAATCTTCCTCACGAATGAACTCCTTTCCCCTCATCACATGCTGCCGGCAAGGGAATTTGTTTTTGTGCTTCCCTTGACAGAAGCGTGCCGACAGGATACAATGTTAGTCGTGACTAACGGTTTGAGATAGCTAACTGCTTCTCACGATCTCATTGCAGGAGCCATTATAGCAAGGATGGCTGCTTATGAAAATGCAATTTCTGCGGATGAATTTTCAAAATCTTCGGATTGCACACGGCCGCTTATGCGACCCTTGAAGGGAGGAGAAACATGGCTGAACTTGCCGTTCCGGAGCAAAACGTCATCGATTACTGGGATCTGTTTTATAATCAGCGCAGCATCTGCGAGGCATTTGTGTCGGAAAGTGCCGAAGGAGCAAAGGATGCCTTTCATCAGCAGGTAGCGCGCATCACCCGGCTTTACGGTGCGCCTAACACGGAGCAGTCCTTTATTCTGCTCACTTCCCTGAACCGGGGACTGTATGATTATTTGCAATATCACCTGAATCTCTCCCTGACGGAATGCTGCTATCGCAACCGGGTGCACAATCACGCCGTGCACAGTACCCAGGATCTGTTGTCCGCCGGGGATCACATCATTATGGATTATCATGCCGCAACACGTACCTACCAGCTGCAGCGTTCCCATTTCGACAACGCCTGCGCCTATATTCAGTCCCACCTGAGCAGCGATTTATCCCTGCAGGCGGTGAGCAGCGCCATCTTCATCAGCAAGTGCCATCTGTGCGAAATTTTCAGCACCGTCACCGGCCGCACCTTCGGGGATTACGTACGCCGCCAGCGTCTGACCCGTGCCAAATTATTACTCAGCACCACCCAGCGCACCATTGAGGATATTTCCCAGGCCTGCGGCTATCAAACCGCCGCCTACTTTTCCACCGTTTTCAAGAAGGAAATGGGGCAGTCCCCCATGCAGTTCCGCCGCAGCAGCAGCCAATGGCAGGCTGATCAACCGCAGCTGCCGGACTTTTCCGCGAGCTTGGCCATGGAATGAAGCACAGCAATGACTTGCGTCCTGCTCTTCCATCGTTCTTTTTACCTCAATTGTTTGACATGCAGGAAAAAGCGTTGTAGAATGAACGAAGCGAACCGGTGGGTTCGCAGGACGAACAGGAGGTATGTGAGATGGGGATTATTCCTTCGCGCAACCTGGAAGATCAACGCCGTGAAAAGGACGGTATTGTATATTTTGACCGGGGTACCCTCACCGGAAAGAACGGCCGCAAGTACGACCGTTATGCCATTCAGACCCACTTCGTTGAGGTGGGCGAAAACCAGGCGGATCTGGTGCGGAAGTATGTGCTGCCTCTGGCTCAGCCCGGGGATATGCTTTCCTTCGGTGCAAAGGTCATGGCCATGTGCACCAAGAACGTAAAGACCCGGGATGAAGTCAAGCCCGGCTTCTGGGCCAATCTGCTGTGGCGCTTTGCCGGCATCAACACCACCGGCGTGGGCATGCATGAGCCCTACAAGCTTCAGCTGGTCATTGACATGGTAGGCCTGCCTCGTGTACTGCTGGCAGCCTTTGTTTCCGCTGTGACCCGTCCCTTCGGCGTACATGGACTGTTTTATAAGATTTGCGGTCAGGGCGTGGGCGGCATTGACGGCTTCTACTTCCGCTCCAGCTTTGAGCGGTACAAGCAGCTGGCGCTGATCAATCCCCCGAACCCTGTGGAACTGTGCAATGCCTTGGAAAAGGAAACCGGCATTCCTGTTGTGCTGATGGATGCGAACGACATTGAGCAGAATCAGCTGGGCAAGTGTGACGACTTCCCCCTGACGGATGATGAAATTCAGGACGCCATGAAGGACAATCCTTCCGGGCAGGGCGATGAGCTGACGCCTCTGATTCTGATTCGTCCCGTTCAGTAAGCTTATAACCTCAGCAGCTGCGGAGGGCGCAATGATCCACCGCAGTTTTTTTATGCACGAAAGGAATTATGTCCATGCCGCACCGCCGCCTTATGAATGCCCTGCTGATGATCCTGTT
Source organism: Clostridia bacterium (assembly GCA_030529995.1). GTDB lineage: Bacteria > Bacillota > Clostridia > Christensenellales > Aristaeellaceae > CAKUFA01. The sequence continues at coordinate 20,113 of JAUMVT010000006.1, read as the reverse complement.
ATCGGTTTGCCTGCTGAACCCCGTTCATGCCGAAACCCCTGTGATGGAGGTTCATCAGCTGATGCTTGGCTGCGCGGACGGCTACCTGATTCGCCTGGGCGAGGACATCACCATCGTCATCGACTGCGGCAAGGACACAGGCGATACGTCCGACCGTGCCATTGAGGCGTTGCGGGAGGCTGGCTGCACCAAGCTTACCGCCTACATTGCCACCCACTATCATGACGACCATGCAGGCAATATGGCTGAGATTCTGAAAGTCTTCGGCACAGAGGATACCATCGTTTACGGTCCCACGGAAGCATGGCCGGCAAAATACGGTACCCCCCACACACACAAGCTGTCAATGGCGGCAGATGTTAGCCGGTGATGTGCTGCACTTCGGCGGCATTACCATCAAATGTGTAGGGCCTGAAAAAGTAGAAGGTAAGGGCGGCATTAACAAAGATTCCCTGAATTTTGTGCTTACCTATGGCGAACGCAGCTTCCTCTTCACCGGCGACTATGTGCGGAGTCATCCTGTGGGGGACGGGTACAGGGACGACGTTGCGAATGTGGATGTGCTGAAGTTCCCCCATCACGGTTTGCAGCCCTTCTGCATAGATCCCTGGGTGCTGCAGCTGGTGAATCCCAAGATCATTCTCGTCCCCGGCGCAGCCATCGGGCAAGTGCAGAAGCTTTGCCAAGCCTACGGCGTAGAGGCAAAGGTGTACAGCATCGGGGACGGACACATTATCATTACCACAGACGGAATCACATTGAATGTAGCGACCCACGCAGGAACATAATCCTGCAATCAGGAGGCGGATACCATGGCAGACTTGGTGGTGATCGGCGGTGGTCACGCAGGCTGTGAGGCAGCATTGGCCGCTGCCCGCATGGGCATTGATACGGTGCTCATCACCCTCAATATGGACGGCGTAGCGCTGATGGCCTGCAACCCGGTCATCGGCGGCAGTGCCAAGGGACACTTAGTGCGGGAGCTGGATGCACTGGGCGGCGAAATGGCACTGGCCATTGACGACACTTTCCTGCAAAGCCGCATGCTGAACACCAGCAAAGGTCCGGCTGTCCATGCCCTGCGGGCGCAGGCAGACAAGCAGGCGTATCAGAACCGCATGCGCCGTGCTCTGATGACCCAGCCTCATCTGCTGGTGCGGCAGGGAGAAGTCAAGTCCATTGAAGTGGAAAATGACCGAGTTTGTGCCGTGACCACCGTGACCGGTCAGCGCATCCCCTGCCAAGCGGTGGTGGTTGCGACCGGCGTGTACCTGAAGGGGCGCATCATCATCGGCGAAGCCAGCTGGGGCGGCGGCCCTCAGGGACTGCAAAACGCCCAGTACCTGTCGGAAAGCCTGCAGTCGCTGGGTTTTCAGCTCCGTCGGTTCAAGACCGGCACCCCGGCACGAATCGACCAGCGATCCATCGACTTCGATGAAATGGAGATTCAGCCCGGCGACGAGCCGGTAACCCCCTTCTCCTTCCTGACGGATCGAAAGCTGGAAAATCGCCGTGCCTGCTACCTGACCTGGACGAATGAAGAAACCCATCGCATCATCCGGGAGAATCTCCACCGTGCCCCCATGTACAGCGGCATGATTCACGGCATTGGCCCCCGGTACTGCCCTTCCATCGAAGACAAAATCGTCCGCTTCGCCGATAAATCCCGGCATCAGGTATTTCTGGAGCCGGAAGGCATGAACAGCTTGGAATGGTATGTGCAGGGCATGTCCTCCTCCCTGCCGGAGGATGTGCAGTGGAAGATGTACCGCAGCATTCCCGGTCTGCACCGGGCGGAACTGGTTCGCCTGGCCTATGCCATCGAATACGACTGCATTGACAGCCGTGAGCTGCGCCCCACCTTGGGGTCGCTGCGCATTGGCGGTCTGTTCTTCGCCGGGCAGATCAATGGCACCTCCGGCTATGAAGAGGCTGCCTGTCAGGGTCTGCTGGCCGGCATGAATGCCGCCCTGATCCTGCTGGGAAAGAAGCCTATTGTGCTCACCCGGGACATGGCGTATATCGGTGTGTTGACCGACGACCTGACCACCAAGGGCACGGATGAGCCCTATCGCATGATGACCTCCCGGTCGGAACACCGGCTGCAGCTTCGGCAGGATAATGCGGATCTGCGCCTGACCAAGATTGGCTACGAAGCCGGTCTTGCCACGGAAGAGCGGATGGAGCGAACCATTCAAAAGGAAATGGATGCCGGTCAGCTGAAGCAGCGGCTTCATACCGTTCGCCTGCCACAAAGCCCGGAACGTTCCCGGTGGCTGGAGGAGCATGGTCAGCCTGAGACTGCCGCCAGCCTGAGCGGTGAGGAGCTGATCCGCCGCCCGGAAATCACCGTGAAGGACATGGCTGTGCTGCTGCCTGAAATCAGCGATTATTCCCCTGCCGCACAGGAGCAGGCAGAGATCGCCATAAAATACGCCGGCTACCTGGAGCGGCAGGAAGCTTTGCTGCGGCACGCCAAAGCCATGGAAGAAGCCCTGCTGCCGGAAGACGCTCCTTACGCGGAGATCACTGGCCTGCGCATCGAAGCCCGGCAGAAGCTGGAGAAGCAAAAGCCTCGCTCCCTTGCCGCTGCCGGACGGATTCCCGGCGTATCTCCGGCGGATGTTGCCGTGCTCATGGTCTGGCTGGAGCGAAACCGGTAAATTTTCCTTGTGAGAATAGACTTCCTCCTGTATACTATTCCTGCGCTGAAGCGTAATGAATGATTGGGATGGTGCTGCATCATGGAAAACATTTGGATTGACTGCGACCCCGGCATTGACGACGCCGTTATGCTGGCCACGGCAGCTGCCCACCGGGATGTGCTGCACATTTGGGGCATCTCCACGGTAGCTGGGAACCAGAGCAGTGATCTGGTGACGGAGAACGCTCTTCGTCTCGCCTCCCTTCTTAAAATGGATGATGTACCCGTTGCTCGAGGTGCCCGGGAACCGCTGATCCGCACCAAGACGGACGCTTCCCACGTACACGGGGAAAATGGCATCGGCAACTGTGTCATTCCCCCTGCCAAGCATAGCGAAAGTGACAAGAACGCTATTGAGCTGATGCGGGATGCCATCATGGGACTGCCGGAAGGCGAAACCATGACCTTGGTACCTACCGCCCCCCTGACCAACATTGCTTTGCTCTTCAAGGTTTTCCCGGAGGTAAAGCGCCGGATCGGCCGCATTGTGCTGATGGGCGGCTCTGCCAGTGCAGGCAACGCCACGCCCTTTGCGGAGTTCAATATCTTTGCCGACCCGGATGCAGCGCAGATCGTGTTTGCCGAGCATGAAATTCCCGTAGTCATGTGCGGACTGGATGTCACCAGACAGTGCATCCTGCGCAAAGAAAAGATTAACGAAATTGCAGGCAAGGGCAGTGCTGCGCAGCGTGCCATGGCGGAGATGCTGCAATACTATGCCACCTCCTCCAGCTATGCGCCCCTGAACTGCGTGCTGATGCATGACTCCTGCACCATCGGCTATCTGCTGCACCCCGAGTTTTTCTCCGGCCGGCAGGTCACGGTGCACGTGGTACGGCAGGGTGAAAACATGGGGCAAACCGTGTGCACCCCCGGCGGCAACGTGCTGCTGCTGGATCATGCCAATGTGGAAGCCTTTGAGCAGATGGTGATCGAGGATATTTGCAATAAAAGTTTCTGAGAAGCAGGAGATTGTCAAGGAAATGTCGAACCATAACAGTAAGGGGACTTCCCCGATGCTTGGAACATTATGAGGAGGCGTTTCCAATGGCGAATCGTATCGTTTTGAATCCTGTTTCCTATCATGGTCGTGGCGCTATCGAATCCATTGCTGCTGAGGTTGAAGGCCGTGGGCTGAAGAAGGCTTTTGTCTGCTCTGACCCTGATCTGCTCAAGTTCGGCGTTACCAAGAAGGTCACCGACGTGCTGGACAAAGCCGGCCTGGCCTATGAGATTTATTCCAATATCAAGCCCAACCCCACCATCGAAAACGTACAGACCGGCGTAGCTGCCTACAAGGCCAGCGGTGCTGATTATATCATCGCCATCGGCGGCGGTTCCTCCATGGATACGGCCAAGGCCATCGGCATTATCATCAACAACCCTGAGTTTGCGGATGTTCGCTCTTTGGAGGGTGTTGCACCTACCAAGCATAAGACGGTGTTCACCATTGCGGTGCCCACCACTGCCGGTACCGCTGCCGAGGTAACCATCAACTACGTGATTACCGACGTGGAGAAGAAGCGTAAGTTTGTCTGCGTGGATGTGCACGACATTCCCGAAGTGGCTGTGATCGATCCTGACATGATGTCTACCATGCCCAAGGGCTTGACCGCCGCTACCGGCATGGATGCACTGACCCACGCCATCGAAGGCTTTACCACCAAGGCTGCCTGGGAAATGACCGACATGTTCCACCTGAAGGCCATTGAGATCATTTCCAAGTCTCTGCGCGGCGCTGTTGCCGGCACGGCTGAAGGCCGGGATGGCATGGCACTGGGCCAGTACATTGCAGGCATGGGCTTCAGCAATGTGGGTCTGGGCATTGTCCACTCCATGGCACACTGCCTGGGTGCTGTGTACGACACGCCCCACGGTGTGGCGAACGCTATTCTGCTGCCTACCGTCATGGAGTACAACGCTCCCGTAACCGGTGACAAGTATAAGTACATTGCCGCCGCCATGGGCGTTGAAGGCACGGAAAAGATGACTCAGGAAGAATATCGGAAGGCTGCCGTGGACGCTGTGAAGAAGCTGGCTGCCGACGTTGGCATTCCTGCTGACCTGAAGGCCATCGTGAACCCTGCGGATCTGGACTTCCTTGCAGAGTCTGCCTATGCCGATGCCTGCCGCCCCGGCAATCCTCGGGATACCAGCCCTGAAGAAATCAAGGAACTGTACAAGAAGCTGCTGTAAGCAGAGAATCAGATTGCTATTGAGCAAGCCGACGAGCTTCTTCTCGTCGGCTTGCTTTTTTTGTCTTCTCATCTTCTGCACTCCGTGGTATAATGGTTGCAGCAATCCAAGCAAAAAGGAGCGTTTCCATATGCAGTTTGAATTTCCCATTCAGCCCGACTATGCCGCCGCAGGAGCCAAAGGACCTGCAAACGGCGTAACCATGACCTGCTACATGCTCTCCACTTACAAAGAAATGCCGTGGCTTCAGGAAATGCCCATGGTCATCCTTTGCCCCGGCGGCGGTTACCAGTTCCGTTCCGCCCGGGAGGCAGAGCCCGTGGCAACGCAGCTCATGGCCGCAGGCATTCATGTAGGCGTGCTCAATTACTCCGTGGATCCCTATCGGTATCCCGTTGCCGCCTTGGAGGTGGCACAGGCTGTTCGTGAAGTGCGCCGCCATGCAGCGGAATGGCACGTCATTCCTGATCAGGTGTATGTGATGGGCTTCTCCGCCGGCGGACACCTGGCCTGCACCCTAGGCACCCTCTGGAATGATCCCCTTTTCCACAAGGTGATGGGAGAGCCCGTGGACTGGCGGCCGGATGCCCAGCTGCTGTGCTACCCGGTGATTACCATGGGTGCGTTCGCCCATGCAGGCAGCCGCACCTGCCTGCTTGGCGAGGATGCCTCTACCGAAATGATTGACGCCCTGTCCTTGGAAAACCGAGTGACCGGTGATACCGTGCCTGCCTTCCTGTGGCACACCCAGGAGGACGACTCCGTGCCGGTGGAAAATACTCTCCAGTACGTATGCGCCCTGCGCAAAAATGCCGTTCCTTTTGAGCTGCACATTTTTGAGAAGGGGCCTCACGGTATGTCCCTGGCCAATCGGCTGACAGCAAACAAGCCTGAAAAGGCCAGCCCGGACATTGCCTGCTGGATGGACATGATGATCCGCTACATCGAACGGCGAATGAGCAAATAACCCATCCCGTTTGAAAAATGACATAGAGAAGCGGCAGACTCGGTTGCAACCGTATCTGCCGCTTCGTTGTTTTATTCAGTTTTCTCTGCCCAGGAGATGGTCAGCAGAGCCGGTTCGCTGATCGGCGCTGCCAGATATTCATGAGCGTACATGACGGCCGGGAAGTCCATCTGCGTCAGTTCTTCCGGCATAAAGGGCGTTACGTAGGTGCTCTCCACGACTGCGGATGCATAGGCATCATCCTGCTTGGCAATGCTGTAAAGTGCCATGTCCGTGGTGAAGGTTTCTTCATGGTAGCTGCCCATGCGCTTGAGCAGTTCCTTGGTCTCCTGCATGTCCACCGTTGCCCGCAGGCTGGGCAGCAGGCTTGTTACGTCTGTTTCCTTGCCATCCAGGGTTAGGGTTACGCTCATCCGCCAGCCACGGGTCAGAGGAGACAGGGCATCGAAGGCTTCCGCTTCCTGGGCATCATCAGGTGTTTCCACAGGAACAATCGTCAGGCGGTAGTAGCCCTTCTGCAGCATGCCGCCCTGCTCCTTGGCATAGGCCTGCATGGTATCCCCAATCAGGTCTTCAATGCGAACCACAAGGGATGCACCGTTGCAGTTCAGGCTGATCGCATCCACGCCTACCTTGTTCAGCTGATTCAAGCCTGCCAGACCCATGCTCATGTAGCGTCCGGTCCACAGTGCCTTGCCGTTGCTGTCCGTTACGTAGCCGCCATCCTTGTTCAACTCGGCTTCCGTACGGATGCGCAGCAGCACCTCGTCCGTTTCCTTGTTCCAGCTGAGGGAAGGAGTAAAGGGACGTTCCTGCTTATCCGTAGTAGCGAAGACAATTCGGCCGAATACGCTGTGGGTCACCGTCAGGGTATCCTGGGTGTTCAGCATGACGGATACTTCCCGCTTATCCCCGCGAACCACCGTCTGCTTGATGGGACGAAGAATCTCACCGCCGCCACCGCTGGGGAAATCGCCGCCGGGCACAATGGTGAAGGTATAAGCATCGTCAGCCAGCTTCAGTTCGTAATAATCCGGTGCCTTCAATTCATCCAGCAGGAAGGCATAGTTGCCGGGTTCCTCGCCCTCTTCACGGGTCAGAATGCCCTCCACATGATCCTTGTTGATCAGGCCGTCCGTTTCAAAGGTGAAGATTTCCGGGTCTTCCTCCCCTTCCAGCTTTTCCTGGTTGGGATCAGGAATGATCGTCAGCGGAATCTTGGTGATTTTGAAATCAAACTCGTACACGCCGGGCAGATAGGTATCGTTGCCCTCCGGGATGGTAATCTTCATGGTATAGCTGCCCACCTTGACAGGCATGCCATCCTTTAGCTGCTTGCCCTGATAAGCAATCTTTGCTCCTTTGGGCAGCTTCACAGGATTCTTGTAGGCTTTGCCCGTATAGGTTTGATCCAGATCCTCATCAATCGTGAAGGCGCCCCGATGCTTGATGGTAAAGATGTCACTGAAGGAGAAGCCGTCCACCGTATCCATCATGAACAGGGCATTTTCCTCTGCTGCTGCCACAATGCGCAGGGTTACGACCTGACCGGGCTTCACATCCAGAATGGTAGCTTCACCATAATCGGCAAGGATATAGTTGGCGCTTTCCACATAGGTATCCGGCAGTTCGGATGCCGCATCCCCTACCACATACATCACGCCTGTGGTGGCTGCATCGGCAGTAAAGTTCACACGGATGGAGCCGTCTTCCAGATCCGTCACGGTTACGTTTTCGATGGCGATGCGTTCGGTTGCCTTACCGTCGCCGTTCACAATGACTGCCGTATAGACTGTTTCACCGTCCGTTGCGGCCAGGTCGGTAACATTCATGGCACCCTGACCCCACAGATAGATGCAGCCGTCATCATGGGTAGTGAATTGATAGGTTGCTCCATTGATGGTCAGGGTCAGATTCTTCCCTGCTACAATGTTGCCATCCCCATCCGTAACCTGAATGGTGGTATGAGGCTGAGAAGATTCAGGAACTACCTTCACATTGCCTGCAAGGGTAATGCCTGTCAGGTCGGTCTGCTCCAGTACGGTGCGGCCGCTGGCGGCGTTCAGCTGTACAGAAGCGCCTTCCGTCAGTTGAATGGCATTGGTGCCCAGCAAATCATTGCTGCCGGTCAGTTCAACAGAAAGATTGCCTGCTGCCTGCAGCACATTGCCGCCGGTCAGGTGTACATTCCGCAGGGTTGCCTTGGCACTGCTTGCCGTGGAAGCAATCGTGCCGGTAATCATTTCCGTGCCGCCGTCTACGGTAAACTTGGCTGCGGCCGTGGTCACCTGAGGGGTTTGGGTCAAATCGAAATGATCGCCATCCACGGTTTCACTGACGGCCGTAAGGGTGTTTTCATCCCCCGTTACCAGCCAACGTTTGCCGTCTTCCAGGGCAGGAAGCAGCAGCTTGCCGTCGGTGGTTTTCAGCAGGGTAGCGGCTGCATCGTTCACGGTCAGCTTCTGTTCTGCCAAGGTTACAGGCGCATCCACTGCCGTGTAGCCCGTCAGCAGTTGATCCATCGTCAACGTGCCGCTGCCGTTGATGCTTACGCTGCCGCTGCCGGACGCAAAAGCGCCGTACACCGCATTGGTTCCCTGCACGGTAACCGTCACGGCTTCATCAGAAGTCAGCAGAGCGTTATCCGCCTGCACGGTAACATTGTCCAGCACCAGCCGAACGCCGGAGGTCATCACTTTCACCTGAGTGGCTGCATCCAGCGCACCCTTCAGACGGTACACACCGGCAGCGGTAATTTCCGTTACCTGTCCGCCAGGAAGATCCACCACGGTGCTGCCTTGATCCACTGCCTCTCTGGTTACCGTCAAGGTGGTATCCACCACGTTGGCCTTCCAGGTCATGCCCTCGCCCGGGTTTTTCAGCCACAGGTAGAAGCATCCGTCGTCATCCGCCCGGTCGGCAGGATAGGTATCGCCTTCCACCGTAACAGCCGTTACACCCTGAGCGGCGCATACCAGCATGCTCCGTCCGTCTGCTTCCGAAGTATCAGCCTTCACGCTGCCGCCGGTCACCGTGACCTTGCTGTTTTCCTTGCGGGTGACCGTCTCAATCTGCAAAGCGCCGCCGGAGGTGAATTTGATTTCACTCGCCTGGCCAAGCTTTAATTCCTTGATGGTATTCTGTCCCGTGGTCTGCACCGTAACGCCGCTCTGATTGCCTGCATTCAGGGTATCCAGCACCGCATTGCGTACATCCAGCACCACAAGACGTTCGCCGGCAATGGTCAGGGTAGCGTTGGTTCTTGCGCTGCCCTTGATGATATAGCTGCCGCTGCGGTAAATGGTAGCATCCCCCTGATCCAAGTCAATGGTTACGGGGCGTGCTGCCGCCCGGAACATCCGAGCACCGCCGGTGCTGTTTTGCCGCAGGATTTCGTCTTCCCGATCCAGCACCCAGCGTCCCTTGGCGCACAGAGGCACATCCAAGCCATGCACGTCCACTGTCAGGTGCTGACAATTAGGATCATCGCACGCCGGTGCCTGCTCGCAGTTCAGGTTGGCATGGTCGCACTGGCTTTCGTCCCATGGCTCTTCCGTGTCTTCCGGTTCGGGAGAAGCCGTTGCTTCTTCTTCAGGGGTCTCAGACGGCTCTGCCGTATCCTCTGCCTCAGGGGTCGCCGTAGGTTCCTCTGCAGGCGTTTCGGTTGCTTCCTCCGCCTCAGGCGTTGCCGTGGGCTCTTCTGGCGCCTGTTCACTCTCCGGCGTTGCCGTAGGTGTTTCCGGCGCAGGAACAGCCGTAGGTTCCTCTGTGGGAGCCTCCGTTGCAGGCGTCTCGGTTTGTGCAGCCTCTTGGGTCACGACAGGCGTCTGCACATCCGACGGCGTTGCGCTTTCCGCCAGTGCTGTCCACGGCAGCATCACGGCCAAGAGTAAGGCAAGGATACGAATCGGCCTACGCATGTGAATCCTCCATTCATTTCTCGATCTTTCATTGGTGAAAACCGGCAAACTTCTGCCGGTTATTGGGTATCACAATTTTCCATTCATGATGGCCAGCACCATGCTGCCATTGTTGAAGAAGGGAGCGAAGGTGCTCTCGTTCAGCAGGTCGGAAATCATCTGCACCGGCACCATGGTCAGAATCATGGGCGCAATGGCCAGCACGGCATAGCAGATCAGCACGCCCCGGGCAAAGCCCAGCACGCCGCCGGCCAGCCAGTCCAGCTGCTTGAGCAGCGGAAAGCGGAACACTGCCCGCAGAAAATTCAGCACAATGGACACCACCAGGAACAGCACCACAAAGCACAGCAGAAAGCAAATGATATTGATGCAGGCCGTCAGAATGGTTTGGCTTACGTAATCCGATACGGAGGTCAAGCCTGACGCCGCATAGACCTGCTTTTCCAAGTTTGCCTGCAGCAGCTGATCAAAGGGAGCAGGCAGATTCACCTTGCTGATGATCTCACTGATTTTGTCTGCCGTCAGCTGACTCACATTGGTAATGGCCAGTTCCAGATCGCCAATGCGGCTGGAGGCATCCGTGTAGTGCATCAGGGTGCGGAGCAGGCTTTCATTATTCTGAATGGCGTCTGCCAGCTTGGGATACAGCACAAAGGACAAGCCAAAGGAAATCAGGCAGCCGCCCGTATTCAGCACCGTGCTGATAAACCCTCGGTAAAACCCGAAGAGCAGACTCAGGCCGATGACGCCCAGAATCGCATAGTCCACAATGTTCATGGGGCTCCTCCTTGCTGTTACTCTGCCTGCTGGCTGTCAATCCACTTCTGCCGTGCCGCCGTCATCACCGGATCATGATCGCCGCCAACGGCGTAGGTGGCATTGATCTCTTCAATTTCACTGATGCGCAGGGGCGGCGTACACCACTCGCAACGGGTCAGTTTGGCAAAGTCGCCGGTTTCCAGTTCGCCATAGGTGAAGGCCGTGAAGGTTTTCCCCTTGGCGGAATTGCAGGTTTCTGCGCTGTGGTACTGCTTGCCCCCGTCCGGGTTGTAATACAGCACCGTGTCATCCGAAGGAATGGCAATTTGCCGTCCCTGCCAATCCTCCCAGATAACAATCTTCACACTGCCCTGCCCCTTGGTAGCCCGGATGGTATCCCACAGCCAAGCCATGTTGGTTCCCTTGGGTGTCTTCCGCCGCTGCACACGGACACAGCCGTGGCTAGCCTTTACGCCCAGCTTGGGTTCACAGGTGGAATAATTGCTGGAGCCGTCAGCATTCACGGTATGAGGCACTTCGTGAAGCACATCGCCGTCATTAAAGCGGATGCCCATGCTGCACACCAGATTGTCGCTCTTGAATCCGCCCATGGCCGGCAGCATCAGCAGGAACTCGCCGGAGCGGGTCTCGTTGTAGGGCTGCTTGGCATTGGCAAGGCCTGTGGATACCAGCAGGGTATCGTACAGCTCCCCATCCTTGAAAATGTACAGCCGCTGGGTCAGCTTATCCACCACCAAACCGATTTCCTGATTGGGGGTAACGGTCTTCATATACTTGGTCTGCACATAGCCCTGCACCAGCATATTCCAGGCCTGCACCTTGTTATCATGGAAGGAGGAAGAATAGCTTTCCACCAGTGCCCAGCCGTTGTCCAAGGTTTCCAACACCCGAACAGACTGGCTGATGCACGTCACCACACCCACGCCGGCGCTGTTTTCATCCGGCTCCTTCCGGAGGATGATCTGCTGCTTCTGGGCATTCTTCTTGCCGTTGTCCAGCACGGTGATAGAGGAAGTCAGCATGTTCCAGATGGCTTCCGTATCGGTGATGTCCATGGGAGTGGTCCAGTAATCATAATCCTTCACGGCCTCCGTGTAGGGGCTGCCATAGCTGGGGGTATAAACAATATCGGTGGTCTCCACCACTTCCAGATCGGAGGCGGTGCCTTCCTCCACTGCAGTCAGTACGGTTGCCTCAACTGCAGGGGCAGCATCGGCAGTCGCTGTCGCCGCTGCGCCGGTTGCATCTTCGTCCTCAAGGACTTCCTCGGTGACAACCTCCTCTGGCAGGTCTTCCGCAACAGTTTCTTCCGTTACGATTTCCTCCGCCGGATCGCTTTCTTCCAGTGCTTCTTCCGCTTCAAAGCCGGTGAGCTGAATCTCCACCTGCTCCACCGTGGAAGAGAAGCCGGTTTCATCCTCCAGCCACATCACAAGGGTATAGGTACCGTCCGGCAGATTGCCTTCCGGCTGCCAGGTCAGTTCGCAGCTTTCGCCTGCTTCAGCCTCCACGGCGGACTGCTCCATGACTTCCCCATCCTGCTGAAGTCCCCAATAAATCATGCCGGCCTCGCTGGGGGTGCAGTTCACCTGCACAGGTGCATCCGGCGTGCCGCTAACATTGACAGTGCTGATGCTGTGCAGATAAGGGGCATAACTGCCAATGGTAACAGGAACCGAAGCTGTGTCATCCCCCGCAATCAGCACCAGAGAATAGGTTCCTTCCGGCGCAGGGACGCCCTGCCACGTACCATTCCAATAAACTGCGTTGGTACCTGCGGCAGCCTGATGATTTTCCACCACCACGGACACATTTTCCCCATCGGCATCCTGCACATACAAACTGATGGTGCCGCTTGCAGGCACATCAAAGCACAGCAGAACCGCCTTGCCGGGCCGTACTGTTTCCGCAGGTGCCTCGATGGAAAGGGTGTCATCCGCCAGTGCCATCACGGGCAGAAAGGTCAAGCACAGCAACAGAGCCAAGATCTTCCGCATACATACCTCCGCATTGAACGTGGAAATCACGACTTGTGAATCCGATAAACATCCACGCTATCATTATACTGAATTTTGTAAGGAAAAGCGAGACTTCCTTCTGTCATAGATGTAAATCTTTCGGACAAAGGATCGCCATCAGTTCTGCCGCATTGCCTGCGTACAGGTCTGCATGGCTTTCCCGGAACCGGCCGGATGTGTCCAGCATACAGGACAGGATGCCTGCCCGCCGCCCGGCCTCCGTATCCAAGGGACGATCGCCAATCATGAGGGTTTGCTCCGGCGCAAGATGAAACTCCTCCATGACCCGGAGAATCATGTCCGGCGCAGGCTTTCTCGGCAGACCGGCTTCACGGGTAATGCCACCGGCAAACAATTGACTGACACCGGCATGGTTCAAGTAGTTCCATGCATCTTTTCCCCGATGGGTCACCAGAAAATGCCGTCCGCCACTTTGATGAAGTTTCTCCAGCAGAGCCTGCATTCCCGGCATCATGGACACTTGGTCAGGCGGAATCACTGCTTCCTCCTGCCGATAATCCCGGTACAGCTGTTCTTCATCCTTGTGGCCTTCTGCAGCAAGCTGATGCAGGCAATACCGGAGATCATGCATCATCCATGCCGTGACCTGCTCCGTGCCGGGATGCATCCCCTGCTTTGACGCAGCCCGAATCACTGCCTGCACCATGGCCGGGTAAGTATCCATCAGGGTTCCGTCAAAGTCCCACAGGAAATTGGTCAGCGGCGGATCCTGCAATGCCATCCGCAGTGCCACATCCGTATCCGCCGGGCAGAAGGAGTAATGAAGCATCTCTCTCGGTGTGACCCACGCCATGGCTTCATGCTCCGTCAGGGTCGGGGTCTCCTCGGTAACAGCCGTCACAAAGTCAAAAAGGATACCTTCCTTCTCCTCTATGAAGAGAGTCTCCCCGGGGAATACCCGCATCAGCAGCTCTTCCCGAATTTCTCTTTGCAGGCAATCAGCGGCTGTTTCCCCTGCCTCCTGCTTGCCGCCGGGAAACTCCCACAAATGCGCATTCTTCCGGCCTTCCCCACGCTTGCAGATGAGAATCCGTCCGTCCTGCCTGCGAATCACCCCTGCCGATACACGTATCATGCCCACTTCTCCTTCAGCATGGCAATCTCCCGTGCGTAGCCGGGCAGATCATTAGGCGTTTCCAGCACAAAAAGCTTTTCCCGAAGGGCAGGATGCTCCATCACACGCAGAATTGCTTCCGTTCCCAAAGTACCCAGACCAATTTGTTCATGCCGATCCTTATGGGAACCCAGAGGATTTTTGCTATCGTTGATGTGAACGGCATGCACATGTTCAAGGCCAACGGCTTTGTCAAAAGCAGTCAGCACTCCATCCAGATCATGGACAATGTCATACCCTGCATCTGCCATATGGCAGGTATCCATGCAGACCCCCAGTTTGTTCTTCAGGGTCACCCGATCCATGATGGCCCGAAGCTCCTCAAAGCGGCTGCCCATTTCACTGCCCTTGCCTGCCATGGTTTCCAGCAGCACGGTGGTATGCATATCCGCCCAAAGGATACTGTTCAGCATGTCCGCAATCTGTTCAATGCCGGCTTCCATCCCCTGCCCCACATGGCTGCCGGGATGAAAGTTGTACAGATTCCCCGGGACGTATTCCATCCGCTGAAGATCATCCGCCATGGTTCGCCGGGCAAAGTCACGAATGGACGGATCTGCCGAGCATCCGTTCAGCGTATAGGGAGCGTGGGCAAGAATCTGCTCGATGCCATGCTCCCCGGCATATTGCCGGAATGCTTCCGTATCCTTTTCATCGATGGGTTTGGCGTTGCCGCCCCGGGGATTCCGGGTGAAAAACTGAAAGGTGTTCGCTCCCAGCGCTACTGCTTCTTTCCCCATATGCAGATAGCCTTTGGAAGCGGAAAGATGACAGCCAATTTTGAGCATGTATTGCCTCCTTACTGATCTGCCGCATCCGCCAGGCGGCGCACAAGCTTTTCCACATGTGTGCGCGCAACATTTGCCGCTTCTGCCGCCTCCTGCTGGGTCACAGGCTGATCCCCCATTAAGCCAACGAATTGGCTGACCTTCAGCCCTAAGGCCTCCTGCATTTCCGCATCACTGCCCTGTGGGCTTACCAGATAGTAGCACAGCAGCGAATCTTCCTGACCGATTCGGTGGGCTCGATCCTCCGCCTGGGCATGCACCGCAGGGCTCCAGTCCAGTTCTCCGAACACAACGCAGGTGGCACGCTGCAGGTTCAGACCGCTGGCTGCCCGGAGGGAAATGCACAGCACGTCCGTATGGCCGGACATGAAGCGTTCCACTGCCTTCGTCTTGTCTGCGGAAGTTTCCCTGCCCGTAATAAAGCCCGGAGAAAAGCTCTTCAGCTCCTGCCGGTACACATCCATCACCGCATGATGATGAGCAAACAGCAGCACTTTTTCTCCCCCGTCCAGCAGCATACGGACAAACTGGCACACATAGGGAGCTTTCGCGATTCCGGTGGCCTGCCTTGCCTGCTGGGAAATGCTCTCCTCTAATATGGCGCGCTGCGAAGGGGTCATTTCCCCGTCCTGCTTCCATTTTTTCAGCATAGGCAGGACAGGTGCCATCATTTGGGCATAAAGCTTATCATTCCAGTCCAGTTCCTGCACCAGTCTCCGCTTAGGCGGCAGTTCCTTCAGCACTTCCTGCTTGGTGCGGCGAAGCATCAAACCCTCCCGCTTCAGGTAAGCCCCCAGTACATCCGGCTTGATGACCACGGCACTGCCGTAGCCATAGCACCACTCCCGAGAGAAACTTTCCCAATCCCCAAGAAAGTGAAAATCAAGAATGTTGATGACGTTCCAGATTTCTCCCCCTTTATTGTAAATCGGGGTACCGGAAAGGCCGATTACCCGGCTGCATTCCTCTGACAGCAGGCTGGCCGCCGAGTATTTTTCCGTGCCTGTATGGCGCAGCTCCTGAATTTCATCAAAGATCACCGCACGAACAGGGAAATCTTTCAGCACCTGTTTCCATCCCCGGAGCAGCAGATAGTGCATGATGTACACATCCGCTTCCGGCAGATCATAAGGCTTTAACCCGCGAATAACATGAATGCTAGGCACCCGTCCCTCCACGCGGAGAAACCTGGCCGTCTCCTCCTGCCAGTTTCTTGTTAAATGTGCCGGAGGAATGATCAGCACCGGCAGTGCCCGTTCGGATGCAATGCAGGCCAGCGCCTGCACGGTTTTGCCCAGGCCCATTTCGTCTGCCAAAAGACACCGGTCATGCTGCAGCAGAAAGCTTAAGCCCTCCTGCTGAAAGTCCATCAACTCGCCGTGGAAACTGCCCTCCGGCGGTGTTGTTCGAGCCGGCATTTGTGCCGCCCTGGCCTGACGGATGGCATACTGCCTTGCTTCCGACACAGCCTGATCCCACAGAGGAAGATCCTTCAGCTTGACTTCCAGTGGGAAACGCATCATCAGCCAGCACAGGTCGCCAATGATTCGGCGATGGGCAGTAAACCGAGCTTCGCCTCTTTTTGCGCCTGCTGACCCGGGAAAAAGCCGCTTGCACATTTCGGTCACAGCAGGATCTCCCTTGACCACCCAGCACTTGCTTCTGCGGTTGTAGCTCAGGGTTCCCATAGGCTGCGCCGTGTTTTCAGCCGGCCTCAGGTATGGCGGCAAGAGCTCCTCGTCCCAGGCATCCTCCTGCTGAAACTGATCATCCGTCATGATTCTTCTCCATCTTGTTACAGTGCAATCCCCCACAGCCGATTCAGGCATACCAGCCGAACCGGCTTGCCGGCAAGACTGTGGGGCAGGTCGACGCTTCGCTCTGCCACCACAATCAATGCCGATATCCGGTCACTTTGGGCATAGCGGCTAAGCTGGCGCATCAGGCTGCTTTTTTCCGGCTTGCCCCGCTTCATTTCAATGCCGATGCTACCGCACATCAGGTCAATCCTGCATCTTGGTGCCACATTGACCTCATGCTGATAGCGGATGTTCGCCTGATCCAGCGCCTCCATCACCAGATGATGCAGGTCATATTCCCCTTGCTGGATAGGCACCCGCAGCGTTTGCAGGGCAAGCATGATTTCATCCATCAGTCCAGCCCTGCCATGGCACGGGTCAGCTGGCTCATAGCCGCCATGACGTCACTCTGGCTGGGTGAGCCACCGTTGATGACGCTTTCCATATTGCTGATGGCCTGCGTCAGCGAACCGTAATTGGAAGCGGAAGGATCCATGCTGTTCAGCTGGCTATAAGCTTGCTGCAGCAACACTTTTGCGTCAGGAATCAGGGTGTTCTCCGTCACATAGTCCGTGCCGCTGCCGGTGTTGGAACTATTGTGATAGGTACAGACCTGCCCGCCGCTGATCACGTTACCGCTGGAGTCAAACTTGACCGTAGCCCAGGAGCCCAGATACTCCTCCAGCACATCGTCATATTCCGTGCCGATCAGGTTATACAGGGGATGTCCGCTGGGAATCACAATCACGCTGCTGGAAATCACATTGGGACAGTAGCTGCTTGCAATTTGTCCGCTGTCAGCGCATACATTCTGGGTGCGGTGCATCTGGCAATACACAGTAGGCGCACTTCCCTGTGCCCACCAGTCCGTTACCGTGCCATAGCGGGTATCCGCATAGCAGGCTTCCGTTGCCAACTGGCCGGACACTGCGCAGGTCGTCACCTTCACGAGACCGTACTGGCTGGGATCCCCGTCCAGAATGTCCTTATCCGGCAGATTCGCATGAATCTTGGTCATGTACGCCTTCCAAAGGGGAGCCGCCGCGCTGGAGCCGGTGGATTTGCTGGCCAAGGCCTTGTAATTGTCGTGACCAATCCAAATGGAAGAAGCGTAGTAGCCCGTCATACCAGCGAAGAACACGCCCTTCTGGTCGGAGTTGGTGCCGGTTTTGCCTGCCACCGTCTGCCCGCTGATCTTGGCATTGGTACCGGTACCGCTCTTGACAGCCGTCTTCAGCATGTCCACAATCATGTAGGCTGTGGATTCGGAGAAGACCCGACGGCGGGTTTGATTAGCGTGACCATCCCAAACCACATTGCCCTCGCTGTCCGAAATGCCAAGGACGGAAATAGGCTGCTGATACACGCCGCCGTTGGCCAGCACGCCGAAGGCCACCGTCATTTGCAGGGGCGTAATACCGCTGGAGCCCAGAGACAGGCCAAAGGGCGTTGCATCAATGTGATCATCATCAATGCCAAGCCGGTGGAGGAAGTCCACGGAACGGTCAACGCCCACCATGGTCATCAGGGTCTGGGCAGCTGCCGTATTGTGGCTCTTCATCATGGCCGTGCGCAGGGTTTCGGGACCGGTGTATCCGCCACCGCCGTAGTTCTTCGGCCAGGAATCTTCGCCCTTGCTGTTCTTCCAGCCGGAGATCGGCACAGGCATATTGTATACAATGCTGGCAGGACTGCCGCCCAGTTCAAGCGCCGGAGCATAGACAGCAATAGGCTTAATGGACGAGCCCACAGGCATCTTCATATCCGTTGCCCGGTTCAGGGTCTTCCGCTGGGTGGGGGTTGTTCTGCTGCCTACAATGGCCTTGATTTCGCCGGTGCGGTAATCCAGCACCACGGCTGCCACCTGAGGCTGCACAATCTCCGTATAGGTGCCGTCCGAGTTGCGGGAGCGGTACACCTTATCTGAAGGATCACGAAGGGAAGGATACTTGGTCCAGTTCTCCACCGTTTCCTGCACGGTGGTTTGAATCTCCGTATCAATGGCCAGCTTCACCCGATAGCCGCCGGTACGAAGCTTATTCTCCATGGCATATCGGTTTGCCGTGGTGTCTTCCAGCCCGTTCAGCTGCAGCAGAATATCCACCACTTCAGAAACGGCGTATTCCACATAATGCGGGTAAGCATACATGCCGGAACCCTCACTGGGGTCTTCTTCCAGTACCGTTGCCGTGGATGGATCCAATGCTTCCTGATATTGTTCGTAGGTGATAAACTGATTCTCGTACATGCAGCGAAGCACGTAGTCCGTCCGGTTGTTGGTGATGGCTGCATAATCCACACCCTCTTTGGAACGGGTGTAAAAGTTTCGCCGGGGATTATAATAGTAGGGACTGTTGGTGGTTCCGGCCAGCATGGCGCATTCACGGAGGGTCAGTTCCCCCAGGCTTTTGCCGAAGTAACCCTGTGCCGCCACCTGAACGCCGTAGTAATTTTCACCCAGGAAAATGGTATTCAAATAGCTTTCCAGAATTTGCTCTTTGGTGTACTGCTGCTCCAGCTGCATGGCCAAATAGGCTTCCTGGATTTTTCGCTTATAGCTTTGTTCGGAGGAGAGCAGCGTGTTTTTAATCAGCTGCTGGGTAATGGTAGAACCGCCTTGGGTACTTGAAGATGTCAGGTTGGAAACAAAGGCGCCCACAATACGCTTGATGTCCACGCCGTTATGGGTATAGAACCGTGCATCCTCCACGGCGATAAACGCCTGCTGAAGATATGTAGGCATGGCCGCAAGGCTCACGCTGACACGGTTCTCCGTGCCCTTGTATTCCGTAATCAGGTTGCCGTTGGAGTCATAAATAAAAGAGGTCTGTGCCTGATCGTCCAAGGCTGCCAAGTCCAGGGTCGGGGCGGTTTCCACATAGCCTTTGGCAATGCCCACCACAGCGCCTACACCTGCCAGTCCTGCCAGCACAACCAGCAGCAGCATAATCCGCACCACGTTTACCAGCACGCACAAAATAAAGGCCGGCTTCTTGGTGGCAGGCTTAAAGATGGAATGAGCATAGGTCTTCTCCTCTTCTTCGGGAACAAAGTCCTCTGCTTCTCCATCATCGTCCTCATAAGGTTCCTGCTGCCAGGCATCAGGATCTTCTTCCGGTTCAAAATCCCCGGCATCATCCTCCCCATACATATCCTGATCTGCCTGACCCATATGATACACATTGGTTTGGTCATCCGTATAAGCCGAATCATCCGGCATATTGTCCTGATCGAACTGATCATCAGGAGCCTGATAACGTTCTTGATCCGTCCATTGATTCCGTCTTGACGCCACGCCTTTCGCCTCCTTCACATGAGCAAAAGCCCACTTGCAAGCATAGCACAAGGTTATTATACCACATCATGCAAGACTGCGCTATGATGATACAACGATTGAAAAGCGTGGTTGCTTCCATGCATTGTGATATTTTCTGTACATACAAAAAGCGCTTCACAGGGATTGTGAAGCGCATTAATGTTAGGGAATGTGTTCAGTTGTGTTTGCGGTTAGTCGTCATCGGTGAAATCATCCTCACCAGAACGGTTCCAGTATGCATCCGGATCTTCCTCGCTCTGGATCAGGAGTTCTTCGAAAGCCTCGTCGTTGCGCACCGCATGATCCTGAATGGACGCAAGGTACCGCACTGCCAGATTGTCTGAATAAATGTATGTCCATTCGTTTGTATTGATAAAGCCTGATTGCTCTCCCAGTTCCAGGAACGCACAGTCCATGAGTCCGACAAGATCTTCCGGCATGGTCAGATAGTACAGATGAATCACCGTACCTACACGCTCATCCGAACGCT
>JAUMVT010000059.1 GCA_030529995.1 Clostridia bacterium | reverse complement strand
GCCCCATGCGCTTTCGCAGCCAATCTTCCTTGTGGCGGCAAAAATCCTCGATTTCCTGCCAACCGTCGCAATTGCCAATGACACCAGCGATGGTCATGGCGACGATTTCAAAGAAATTATGCCGCACCTGTGCCTGCTGGCGAGTCTCCGTTAAGCTGCTGAAGCTTTCCTTCATCATGTTGTTCACCTCGATGGCAGTTTCGACATGGCAGGCAGAAAATCATTTTGGTCATAGATTTATAATAATTGAAACAGTTCTGTAATGCGACGTTGCGGCCGTGAGCGGCGTCGCTTTTGTCCTGTTTTTGCGATTAACTAAACAGGCTGCAAATTTTTTTGCTTTTCCCGCAAAAAAATTTTCTTTGGCATCATGTCGTAAAATCCTTGCTGTGCACGGTTTTTGTACAGGATCCTGTCTTTTTTCGTCCAAAACATGACTAAAAACAACAAATTTATGTTTATAATCCCTTGACAAAAAACTACTAAATCTATATAATGAACTTAACGATGTACGGTTTGGTGGAAATCGTACCAAATTTAAGAGGAGGATCATCAAGATGAAAAAGGTTCTTTCCCTCATTTTGGCCATCGCAATCTTTGCCACCATGGCTATGGTACCTGCTTTTGCAGAAGAAAAGGCCGAAGGCTGGAACAATGTGAACGCCGAAGGCTATACTTACCCTGACTACTCCGGCAAGACCCTGACCTTCATGTGGTGGGGTTCCGATACCCGTGCTAAGCTGACGACCCAGGTCATCGAGCTCTACGAGCAGAAGACCGGCATCAAGATCGACTATCAGTACTATGACGGCACCACCTACTGGACCCAGTTCCAGGCCATGATGGCCGCCGGCACCTTGCCCGACGTGTTCCAGATGGGCAACAACTGGGCAACCTACTATGATACCATTCAGCCCCTGAATGAGTACATCGATAGCGGCCTGATCGATACCACCGCCATCAGCGCTGCTATGCTGGCTACCACCACCAACCAGGCCAACGGCGATGTGACCGGTATCTCCAACGGCACCAACGCTCGCTGCTTCGCCTACAATCCCGCCATCTTCGACGAGTGCGGCGTTGCTTATCCCACCGACAACTGGACCTGGGATGAGTTCGCAGCTGCTGCCCGCACCATCACCGAGAAGACCGGCAACCCTGCCATCACCACTCTGGAGTATCAGACCCTGATCTACTCCTATGTGTCTCAGTACACCGAAGGCGCTAACTTCTACGCCATGGACGGTTCTGACTTCGACTTCGGCGGCGACACCACCTCCATTGCCAAGATCATGGACCTGCTGGTGAACCTGATGAAGGAAGGCGTCATCGGTGACTACGGCGTGCAGAACGAAATCGGCACCAACATCGAAGCTGACTGGATCGCTACCGGCGACGCTGCTATGATCATGCTGTCCTCCAACCAGTTCCAGGCACTGAGCAACGTGGCTGCCGAGAACGGCATCTCCCTGAAGCTTGCTACCCTGCCCCGCGTGACGGCCGACGGCCCCAGCGGCATGCTGGTTCGTTCTTCTCAGCAGCTGAGCATCTATGCCAACTCTGAGCAGAAGGAAATCGCTGCTGACTTCATCAACTTCTTCGAGAACAGCATTGAAGCCAACGAAATCCTGCAGTGCGAGCGCGGCGTTTCCATCAACTCCGACGTGCTGAACGCCCTGATCGCTGACCATCCCGACGACACCGTGAACAACGAAATCTATGCCATGATCAACCTGATCGGCTCCTTCCCGGATGCTGCTAACAACAGCCCCGCCGAGCCTACCGCCAACGAGGAAATCACCAACGTGCTGAAGCAGACCTACATCCAGGGTCTGTTCTACGGCAAGTATGCTTCCGCTCAGGAAGCCGCCGATGCCTTCTGGGCAGAAGCACAGCAGATCTGGGCCAAGTACGAAGCCAACTAATCAACGGTCGGTGAACCTGCGCCCTGAGGGTACACTTCAGGGCGCATTTTTCAAAAGCCCTGCTCTGCAGAGCACATCGCCTGCAGGGCAGGCATCCCCCATCATCGTCTCACGTCGTATCCCACCCCTTTCGTTATTCCCAACAAGGAGATGATCGTTGTGCAAAAGACCGCTTCCTTCCACAAGAAACATAAGGAGAAGTTCCTGTACCGTGACAACACGGTGGGATACATTTTCGCCGCTCCTTTCATTCTGAGCTTTTGCTTCCTTACGCTGGTACCCATGGCACTGAGCCTGTACTACTCTTTCTGCTCGTATAAAATCGGCTCCACCCCTGAGTGGCTGGGCCTTCAGAACTATATCAATCTATTTACCAATGACGCTACCTTTATCAACTCCCTGCTGCGCACCTGCCAGTATGTTATCGTGGGTGTGCCGCTGAAACTGATCTTCGCACTGCTGATTGCCGTGCTGCTCACCAAGGACACCAAGCTGCAGGGCTTCTACCGGGCTGTGTACTACATTCCTTCCCTGATCGGCGGTTCCGTGGCCGTGGCACTGGTGTGGAAGCAGCTCTTCGGCAGCCGTGGTCCCATCATCACCGCCCTGAAGGCCATGGGTGCCCCCGCATCCTTCTCCTTCTTCGGCGACACCAGCTGGGCCTTCGTTCCTCTGGTGCTGTGCAATGCCTGGCAATTCGGCTCGTCCATGCTGATCTTCGCCTCCGGCCTGAAGCAGATCCCCAAGGATTACTACGAGGCTGCGGAAATTGACGGCGCAGGCGTGATGAAGCGCTTCTTCTCCATTACCCTGCCCTGCCTGAGCCCTATCATCCTGTTCAACCTGATCATGCAGCTGATTTCCGGCTTCATGACCTTCACTCAGGCACAAGTTATCACCAACGGCGGCCCCAACTACGCCACCAACTACATTGCCCTGAACATCTTCACCGAAGGCTTCAGCTACTCCCGCATGGGTTATGCATGCGCACAGAGCTGGGTCATGCTGCTGATTATGGCGGCTGTTACGGGCATTATCTTCAAGACGTCCTCCCATTGGACCTATTATGAGAACTAAGGAGGGATGAGAAAATGAAAACAAAGAGAATTGTCACCAACGTGATTTATCACATTTTCGTCATCGCCTTTGGTCTTATCATGATCTACCCCGTGGTGTGGATGATCCTCTCCTCCTTTAAGGTGAAGAGTGAGATTCTGGGCGCAAACGCCACCTTCTGGCCGAAGCAGTGGATTCTGAGCAACTACCCGGACGGCTGGTACGGCTCCGGCAACCTGACCTTCGGCACCTACTTCAAGAACTCTGCCATCGTGTCCGTGTTCGGCATGATCGGCACGGTGATCTCCTCCGCCATGGTGGCTTATGCACTGGGTCGTGTGAACTTTAAGGGACGGAAGTTCTGGTTCACCGCCATGATCATGACCATGCTGCTGCCCGGTCAGGTGCTGATGATTCCCCAGTACATCATCTGGAACAGCCTGGGCGCTGTGGGTACCTTCATCCCCCTGCTGCTGCCCCGCTTCCTGGGCTGGCCCTTCTTCATCTACATGATGATGCAGTTTGTCCGGGGCTTGCCCAAGGAGCTGGACGAGGCTGCCATGATTGACGGCTGCAACAAGTACACCATTTTCACCCGGATTATCGTGCCCCTGATGGGACCCTCCATCATTACCACCGTGGTGATTTCCTTCTACTGGATTTGGGACGATTACATGGGTCCCCTGCTTTACCTCACCAAGCCTGAACTGAAGACCGTGTCTCTGGCCATCAAGGGCTTCGCCGATGTACAGGGCACCAACTTTGGTCCCATGTTCGCCATGTCCACCCTATCGCTGATTCCCGTGTTCCTGCTGTTCCTGTTCTTCAACAGATACCTGATGGACGGCGTAACCGCCGGCAGCGTGAAGGGCTGACCAATTCGCTACAGACTCTATGGGGAGCCGGTCACGCTGTACCGTGCTCCCCTTCTTCATGGAGGAAATGATGAGCAAAGCTACAAAAAAGCCTTCGCCTGAGGAGCTGGCGGAGATCCAGAAGAAGATCCGGGAACGGGAATACCCGCCGGATGATATTTACTTCCATCGGCTGGATACGCCTGCGGACAGTTTTCCGGACTGCTTCCTGCTGGGCACAGGAAAAATGGGGCAGGCCGTTATGGGTCAGCCCAACAAGGAGAAGATCCTGCTGAGCCATGGGACGTTTTTCTCCGGGGACGGCAAGATGCCTCCGGCAGAAGCAGACGTCCCGCAGGCTTTCCAGGCTGCACGCACCGCCGCGCAGGAAGGCCGATGGAGCGACATGTCCGCAAACATCGAGCACTTCATGGGCAAGCGGGGCAACTACGGTACCAACCTGCCGGTGGGCACGCTGGAGATTGACCATCACTTCGATGATGAGGAAATCACGGACTACAACCGGGAGCTGAACATGAATAACAGCAACATGCGCTGCACATTCAATCATAATGGGCAGAAGCATTGCCGGGGCATGTTCGTCTCCAGCCGGGACAATCTATTCACCATGATGGAAGACGATGAGGCGCCTATGCATGTGACCATCCGGGTAACAGGGGATCACATGACATCCACGGCACGGAAGCATAAGATTTTCTTCCAAGCCCAGGCGTTGGAGAGCCTCCACAGCGACGGCACCTGCGGCGTAACCCTGCAAGGCGTATTGCAGCTCACCCTTAGGGACGGCCAATGCATTGCAAACGGGGACACGCTGGAGTTGGTTGGTGTCCATTACTGGGAACTTCGCCTGACCATGGATACGGATTTCGGCAAGCCCCTCAAGGCACCCAGACTGCCCCGGCACAACATAGCATATTCCTTCTTTGAGCAGCTTTTCCGTCACACGGAACTTTTCCAGGAAACCTATGTGCAGCTGGGTGACGACCGCACCAGCGAAAAGCTGTATCTCTTCGGCCGGTATCTGGCGGTCAGCGGCAGTCAGCCGGACGCTCCGCTTCCTATGAACCTGCAGGGTGTGTGGAACGACAACGTGGCCTGCCGCATCGGCTGGACCTGCGACATGCATCTGGACATTAACACCCAGATGAATTACTGGATCACGGAAGCCGGGAATCTGTCCGTCTGTCAGGAGCCCCTCTTCCGGTGGATGGAAGAGCGGCTGATTCCCATGGGCAGAATCGCCGCCCGGCAGCACTACGGCATGCCCGGCTGGGTAGGCGAATTGGTGGCCAATGCCTGGGGCTATGCGGAGCCTTACTGGAACCGTGCCCTTGCCCCCTGCCCTGCCTGCGGCTTCTGGCTGACGCTGCACATCATGGAGCACTACCGGACAACCCGAGATCAGGCTTTCCTGAAGGATCACGGCTTCCCCATGCTGGATGAGGCGGTGGACTTCATTCTGGCCTACGTCTTCAAGGACGAGAAGGGCGTCTACCAAAGCGGGCCTTCTATCTCCCCGGAGAATGCCTTTATGACGGAGGAAGGCAAGCAGTATGCTTCCCTGAGCCCCACGTATGAAATCAGCCTGATTCGGGGCGTGTTGCAGGACTGGCTGGAAGCTGACGACGCATTATCAAACGAGCATCCCCACCGGCGGGCACAGGTGCAGGAGGTGCTAGCTCACCTGCCTGACATCCGCATCACGGACGGGGTGATTGCCGAGTGGTCCCATGATCATCCGCGAAAGGATCCCCAGCACCGGCACATGAGCCACCTGATCGGCCTGTATCCCCTGCGGCTCATTGACCCGGAGAAAACCCCTGACCTGGCGGAGGCTGCCAAGGAGACCATCCGCCGCCGCCTGAATCCCTACGACAACTGGGAGGACACCGGCTGGGCACGGAATATGCTCATCCTCTATGCCGCCCGGCTGCGGGACGGGGAGCAGGCCTACTTCCACCTGCAGGAGCTGGAGAAGAACCTGATGCGGCCTTCCCTGCTGGTGATGCATCCCTCCACCCGGGGTGCGTCCTCCTTTGCCCCGGTGTGGGAGCTGGACGGCAACACGGGGGTTGCCATGGCCATTTCGGAAATGCTGATGCAGTGCCATGACGGAACCATTCATCTGCTGCCTGCCTTGCCCAAAGCCTGGGATCACGGCAGCTTCCACCGCTTCCGTGCCCATGGAGGCATTACCGTTACGGCACGGTGGCAGGACGGCAAGCCCACCCGGGTAACCCTGAAGGCAGATGCTCCCTGCACGGTGAAGCTCCGGTGGCAGAACGTGTACAAAACCGTGCAGGTGACACAAACCGAAACCGATATTGAAAACTGGGAGGAAGTCCAATGAGCGAGCAGTTAACTATGGGCGTACTGGGTCTTGGTGAAGGCCGCAGTGTTATTTCCGCCGTGCAGAACAGCAAGTACTGGAAGCTGGGCAACATTTGCGATCTGAACGAGCAGCTGTGCAAGGAGCGGGCAGCGGAATTTCACCTGGACAAGTACACCACCGATTATGAAGACATGCTGAAGGATCCCACCATTGACGTCATCGGCATTTATACCCCCGACCAGCTCCACGCCCAGCACATTATGATGGCACTGGAAGCCGGCAAGCATGTGGTGTGCACCAAGCCCCTGATGGTGGATCTGACCATGGCCAATGCCCTGCTGGATGCCCAGGAGAAAACGGGCAAGCGGGTGCTGATCGGGCAAAGCTCCCGGTACTTCGAGGCGACCATGCATCAGCGGCATGACTATGAAAAAGGCCGCCATGGGGAACTTGTGACGGTGGAAACCCACTACATCAGTGATTCCCGCTGGTTTCTGGAGCGGGACTGGAGCCATCAAAAGGGCTTCTCCTGGATGTACAATTTCCTGATTCATGCCATGGATCTGGCTCTGTGGTACCTGCCGGAAACCGAAACGGTGTACGGTGTGGGCAAGTGCTCCTCCAACAGCTCCTCCCGGGGCATTCCGGCACCGGACTCCCTGAAGGTGCTGCTGACGGACAAAAACGGAGTCAGCGCCAGCGTCATCGGCAACTATGCCACCCCTGCCCTGAGCAAGCCGGCGGAGCACTTCATCTCCTGCACCCTGCGGGGCACCAGCGGCGTCAGCACGGCGGACTGCCCCTTTGACTATGTGCATCACTTCTCCGAGCCGGGGCTGTACAACAACACGGTGTACGAGAATTACAACGAGCGCCGCCCCTACTACTACCGCTTCGAGGGGGACACCCACCACGCCGGGGAATATCAGAACTATCTGGAATACTTTGCCCGGTGCATCCTTGCAGGAGAAAAGCCCCTGCCGGACTTGAAGGAAGGTATTCGCACCATTGCGGTAATGGAAACCCTGAGCCGCAGCCTGGAAACCGGCAATGCGGAAAAAGTCAGCGACACGCTAGCTGCCTATCAACTGACCGACCGTGTATAAGGAGAAAGAATCATGCAGAAACCTTGGGCATACGGCACCCTGAAGGTTGCCGAGGATCATCGCCATTTGGTCAACGGAGACAAGCCATTTTTCTGGCTGGCAGACACGGCATGGCTGCTGTGCCAGCAGGCAACGGAGGAGGAAGCGCGGGTTTTCCTGAAGAACCGGGCGGAGAAGGGATTCACCGTGATCCAGTCCGTGCTGATTCACATGCTGCCCAACATGAAGCAGTCCAGCCTAGCCGCCAACGAAGTGGACGCCCGTGAACCCTCCTACTGGGAGCACGTGGAGAAGATTGTGCAGGCGGCGGAGGCATGCGGCCTGTACATGGCGCTGCTGCCCTGCTGGGGCAGCGTGGTCAACAGCGACCTGATCACCGAAGAAAATATCGGTGAATATGTCAGCTTCCTGGCCAAGCGGTTCGGCAAATACCCCAACGTGATTTGGCTGCTGGGAGGCGACATTCGGGGAGACAAGTATCACGACCTGTACTGCAAGGAAGGCCGGCTGCTGAAGGAGCTGACCCCGGACAAGCTGATCGGCTATCATCCCTTCGGACGCACCTCTTCCTCCCTGTGGTTCCATGAAGAGCCCTGGCTGGACTTCAACATGTTCCAGTCCGGCCACCGGCGGTATGACCAGTACACCCTGGGCGCATGGGACGACAACCGGCTGGATGTGGAAACCTACTTCGGCGAGGACAACTGGCGGTACGTGGATCGGGATCTTGCCATGAATCCCCCCAAGCCTACGGTAGACGGGGAGCCCTCCTATGAGCTGATTCTGCAGGGGCTTCACGACCTGTCCCAGCCCTATTGGCGGGAATGGGATGTGCGGCGCTATGCCTACTGGTCCGTCTTCCAGGGGGCTATGGGGCACACCTACGGAGACAACAGCGTGCAGCAGATGTACTGCAATTCCCTGAAGCCCGGTTCCTTCGGCGTGCGGCAGGTGTGGAAGGACGCCATGCACCACGTAGGCTCCGGGGAAATGGGCATCCTGCGGCGGCTGATGGAATCCGTGGATTGGCAGAAGGGTCACGCCGCCAACGAGCTGCTGCTTTCCGGGCAGAAGCCCCAGTATGAGCGGGTCAGCGTGTACGCCGGTGAGGATTTCCTCTTTGCCTACGATTACCTGGGCAAGGCCTTTACCATTGACCTGAAGCCCTACCTGGGCAAGAAGCTTGACGCCTACTGGATGGATCCTGTCAGCGGCGTGCGGAGCTACTTCGCCGACCTGACCGGTCAGGAACAGGCAGAGGTAAAGCCTGTCCCCCGGCTGACTCAGGACAACGACTGGGTGCTGGTGGTGCTGGCGAAGTAACCATCGTTTGTGAGTCGTATGAAAGATGAGGTGCGGCATGAGGAAAAGCTGCGCCGCATCTTTGTTATTCTCTTGACAAGCATGGCTGCAACGGTTATACTCTCATTATGAAAAGCGGCAAAAACGATCCCTGGTGGCAGCGTGCTGACCTGAAGCGGCGGAATGCGCATGTTTCCTGATGCAGTGCGGACAAGAAGGCAAATCGTTCACCGCAAAAGTATGGAGGGTGATTGCATGCGTAAATTCCTATCTCTGCTCCTCGCCCTGATGATGGTCGTATGCTGCGTTCCTGCACTGGCAGAAACGGCAGACGGCGTCTATGAGGGCACCGGTGCCGGACTGAACGGCAACATCAAGGTTTCCGTAACGGTCAGCGGCGGCGTGATCACCGATGTAACGGTGCTGGAGCATTCCGAAACCGCCGGCATTTCCGATCCTGCCCTTGAGCAGGTTCCGGCAGCCATTGTGGCGGCCAATTCCGCTGATGTGGACGTTGCCTCCGGCGCAACCTACACGTCCAAGGGCATTATGGAAGCCGTGAAGAACGCCCTGAATCCCGATGCAGCGGCGGAGCAGACCATGCCCTTTGAGCAGGCTGACATTCTGGTCATCGGCGCAGGCATGGCCGGCCTGACCACGGCTGCCCGTGCTGCCGAACTGGGTCTGAATGTGCTGATTGTGGATCAGGCGGCTACCTATGGCGGCTCTGCCAATGTGGCAGGCGGCACCCTGCTGGGCGCAGGCACCCGGATGCAGGCGGAAGCAGGCATCGAAGATGATCCTGACCTGTGCTTTGCCGACTTCGTCCGTCTGGGCGGCGCAGGCAACTTCAACGAGGAAATCGCCCGTGAGTTCTCCCAGATCAGCGGCGCTGCCGTGGACTGGCTGGACGACCTGGGCACTGACTTCGGCGACCGTGTTCCCTACTACGGCGTGTATCAGCCCCTGAACGTGGCTCGCAACTACTCCGGCAACGGCGGCGCCCGGGCTTTCGTTGACGCCCTGTATGCCGAGCTGGAAAAATACTTCGGCACCAATGCTTACATGATGCTGAACACCTACGTAACCGGTCTGGTGACGGATGACAACGGTGCTGTCATCGGCTGCAAGGCTACCCTGAGTGACGGCACGGAAACCACCTTCCTGGCTCCTGCCACAGTGGTGTGCACCGGCGGCTATGGCGGAAGCGAAGAGCTGCTGAAGAAGTACAACTTCGAAAACGTGCTGTCCACATCCCCCACCTGCGTAACCGGCGACGGCTATGCCTGGCTGGAAGCACTGGGCGCACCCCTGACCAACATGGACTTCTGCACCTCTTATGCCGGCGGCATTCCCACCAGCGATGACTTCCGTTCCTTCGGCTACTTCAATGCCACCAACGGTGCCCTGTGGATCAATACCGAGGGTGAGCGCATGGCAGACGAAACCGGCGCCGACTCCCATGTGAAGAGCGAAACCTGGGCAAACGCTCCCCACAACATCGTGTACACCGTGTTCACCACCGATATGCTGATTCCCGATGCCAAGGTGTTCTCCACCGGCGCATGGGGCAGCGTGCGTGAAGACTTCGACACCTACATGGCAACCCTGCTGGAAAAGGGTCTGGCATGGAAGGCTGACTCCGTGGAAGACCTGGCACAGCAGATGGGTCTGCCGGTGGATACCTTCACGGCAACCATCAAGGCCTACAACGACGGCTGTGCAAGCGGCAACGATCCCTTCGGCCGCACCACCCAGCTGGTGGCCATGGAGAATGGTCCCTTCTACGCTGTGAAGACGGTTCCTTACGTGATGATCACCTCCGGCGGCCCCATGATGACCAAGGACTGCGAAGTGCTGAACAGCGATGGTCTGGTCATTGAAGGCGTGTACATTGCCGGTGAAATCGTGGGCATGGCCAACGTTGGCGGACACAACTCCATCGGCGGCATGGGCCACGGCAACTGCCTGGTATGGGGCAAGAAGGCTGCTGAAGTCATTGCCGCCAAGCTTGGCAAGTAATTCGGTTGAAACAAAAAATCATCCCTGCGGCATTTCCATGTGGAGTATGCCGCAGGGATTTTTCTATGCTCAATTTTGCGGATGGGATGCGGAAGGTGCCTGCACCTGAACGATCTTCGTGGCTAGTAGCGTGAACCGTTCCGTATCATGGGTAGCCGTGACAATGGTGCGCCCCTGCTGCTTGTACTTCGCCAGCACCCGGACAATCGTTTCAGCGCTTTCATGATCCAGGCTGGCCGTGGGTTCATCCAGGAAAAGCAGATCAAAGGGCTTGATGAGGGCTCTGGCCACCGCCAGCCGCCGCATCTCCCCGCCGGATAGGCAAACCACCTTTTCCGTCAGTAGGCATGACAGGTTCACTTCTTCCAGTGCCGCGGCAATTCGCTGCTCCTTCTCCGCCTTGCCTACGCCCAGTGGAATCAGGGGCAGCTCCAGATTCCACTTCACGCTGCGATCCTTCACCAGATTCCCATGCTGAAAAACAAAGGACATCCGCTTCCGATACAGCTGCATTTTCACCCGCTGGCTGGCTTTCGTCAGCTCGGTATGGTCGAAGATCACGGAGCCTGCATCCGGCTGTTCGAAGCCTGCCATGATGTTCAGCAAAGTCGTTTTGCCGATGCCGCTTTCCCCTGTGAGCACAACAAAATCCCCGGGATGGATCTCCAGCGAAAAGTCCTGCAGAATGGGACGCTGATGATAAGCCTTGCAGATGCCTTGCAAACTCAAGATTGCCTCCACGGCTCTCACTCTCCTTTCAGGTACAGGGCACGCTTCCGTCTCTCCCTGCGGGCAATGAACAGGATGGCCAGCAGCATTTCCATCGCTTCCAGTGCAATGACCACGGCAGTAAAGTCCGCCGACATGCCGCCGTACACAGCCAGCAGAATGGTCATCAGCAGATACAGCAGCTGCAACATGGAAAACCAGGCGTATCGCTTATGAAAAGGCCAGCCCAGGCAATACTTCAGGTTCACCTCGCAGAAGCGTTTCTTCGCATAGCTGTACAAGGCCGCCAAATCCAGGCTGAAGGAAACGGCCACACTCAGCAGCGTCAGCAGAACGAGGGACAGCAGAACGTCCCGGCACTGGGCGATTGCCTCTTCCCTGTACGTTTTGATGGACCAGATGGAGCGAATATTATCCGCCAATTCAAGCCGCTGCAGAAGGGGCAGCAGGTCGGCACGGAAATCCTCCTTCAGGCATATTTTCAGCGGATCAAGGATGCCGCCTCCCAGGAAGCATTCTCGCTCCGTAATGAGGCAATTGTTTTCCGTCACAACACGGATCACGGCATTGGTCACGTAAGGCCGGTTGGGCAGCAGCGTAAACAGCCGCTGATTCGGCTGAATAGCAATCACCCGGATGCTGTTGTCACTGGTGAGATGCTCCACATGGTATATCTCCTCCAGCTCCAGCATTCCCTGTCTTCGTTTATGAAAAAAGTCGATGACTTCATCCTGCCGAGCATTGTCAGAGGGAATCAGCAGGATCTCCGCGGTTTCCGTTTCATCGATAACGACAGGATCCCCATTGATATCCAGAATGGGATACAGCTTCATATAATTAGGATTCACCCACAATGAGTCAATGCCGTGTTCAGACTCTTCTCTCCAATAACAATAAACGGCTCCTCGTTGATTGAGCCATGGATAAAGCTCACCATTGACAGCGATATCAAGCTGATTGATTTGCGCATCCAGTTTTTCCCCATCATCCCCCACATCCAGCCTAGGGACAACGCCGTAATCATTTTCTACGGATGTCCATGCGGAACCCACGGGAATGGTTTCCATCAACTGGCGAAAGAAGCTGTACGTGTTATACGTGAGGGAGAAGGCAATCACCAGCACAGCGAACCGGAACAGCAGCGGGTAAAGCATGTCCACCCTGCTCCAGTATCCATCATGAATATACAGTTTGCTGAGGGAATCGCTGCGTTTATGGGCAATCATCATGCAGCAGATACCGTGCCACAGCAGCGGCGAAAGGACTGCCAGGCACTCCGCACCGGCCTTGTGACGGAACCACTGAAAGCCGATCAATGCCGCATTCAGAACGAAATGGATGACCAGCGGCGCAGGAGGGAAGACGCAGCAGAAGGTCTGCCGAAGATTGAGCCCATTGGCCTTGGCGGCAAAGATAACATCGGTATGTCCTCGGACTTTCTTCACAGCTGCCGGAAGAATCAGCAGATCAAGCAGGCTGCCTGCCCACAATACCAGGCTGGACAGATCTTCCGGAAACCCGGGCAGCCATTGCAGCCATATGCCGAAGGCCATGAAAGCAGGGCTGAGGAAAAGCAGGATGATGTAGTCCATAGGGTGCCTCCGTTGGGTCAAAGGGAGAGCTGCGGATTATGCAGCGGATGGATTTGGCGGGATTGTTCTTGGGGATAGTATAGCACAAATTTTGCAATGAGAGAATCTTTATGGTTTAGATATTCTTTGATCACTGGCATAAAAAATGGCGGATGGTTCCACAACCACCCCGCCATATCGCAGAAACATTCCGATGATCATAAAGGCTTTCTTGAGACAAATAGCTCTATGGCGTTAACATCCACCCTTTCTCAATAGACTCACTGCCATTTTTATCGGCTTCTTATCAGCTGAAAGTTGTCCTGAAGGCATTGTCCACGACTCATCGGAAATCATGCTACACCAACGGTAATCAAAATATTGGCAAACACACGCGTCTCACCTGTGGAGATCGCCAAACCAACGGCCGACTCGCTTGCTGCATCATAAAATTCGTAGCGGCTGAGTTTACTCAAGCAGATACCAGGCAGCATCTGTCGAAATTCTTCGAAAATTTCAGGTTCATCCTCTTCGCATGGATCCATTACGCAGGCGGCCTCCACATTGATTTCATGGAGCAATGTATTGAGAACCTCCGTAACGGTCGGTGTTCCGGCTGTTAATCCCAGATATACTTTTTCAGCATCGCCAGTCCTTTGCATCAATGGGTAATTGCCGTCGGCAATCAAAATTTTATCGCCATGACCAAGCTTGGATAAAACAGACATCACGCCAGGATGAATACAGCCACTTTTTAACATAATAAAGTCCTCCTTGTGAAATCAGATACACCGCTGTACAGGCTTTAAGGTTGTATTGATAATTCGAGCATCACGAATCAGCGTCTCGGGGTCAAACCGTGGTGAAGGTCCTGAGACACTGACGCTCGCAAAAATTTTCCCGGTAGAGTTAAAAATCGGAACAGCAACGCAACGGACACCAAACTCATGTTCCATATTGTCAACCGCATACCCGTTGCTGCGCACTTCTTCCAGATTATTACGCAGCAAAACAGGATCACTTAAAGTACAGCCTGTAAAATTGTGCATAGGCTGTGCAAGAACCCTTTCTCGGTCTGCTTCATCCATAAAAGCAAGCATTGCTTTGCCAAGACCTGTGCAGTAAAGCGGAGCACGTTCTCCCAAAATGTTGCGTGTTGCCTGCTGTCCCGATGGATACGCTGCCTCTATGTAAAGAACCTCATCATCATTGAGAATGCCAAAGTAGCATATCTCATGCGTCTCTTGCGCAATACGATTCAAATACGGAAGGAAAATATCTCGCAGTCCCTGATGACTGTTAACAATATAGCCCAGATGGAGCACTTTCAGTCCCAGTGAATACTTACCGGTTTGCTGATTCTTTTGCAGATATCCGCAGCTTTGATAAGTTGAAAGAATATTGTATACCGTACTTTTCTGCATGTTCAGCATACGTGCTATTTCAGAAGGACCCAACTCAGGTTGCTCCACCGAGAAGCACTCCAGTACCTGCAATGCACGTACCAAGGACTTGACGTTTCCGTTTTCTACAGGCATAAGCAAACTTCCTTTCGAAGCAGCGCGACAGCGGCACTTTATCCGGAGATACTTATTCCGTGCAAACGGTTTCGCGTACGAAGTCGGCTGCTTTATTCATCTGCTGAACTTCCTTGCGGAAAGTTTCAGTTAATCCTGTATCGCTCAATGTTCTGGCATAGGTACTGTTCAGCACATGCTCAATATCCTTCAAGTGATACTTTGCATTGACAGGATAGTATTGCCGCTCGATCAATGAAAAAACGGTTAAGCAGCTTTGCAAAAGCTCTGCTTTTTCAGGGCAATCCTTCCAATGCTGGATGAGCCAACTATACAGGTCAATATGAAAATTCATCATAACACCCGAAAATCCTGCTGCACCAGCACGAAGAGATTCCAAAAGTGTTGTAGTATTTGCATTAAAAAGCTGCAGGGGTGTTCCCTTGATGATTTCCAGCCTGCGTCGAATGGCATCAATATCGCAGCATGTGTCCTTCATGAAAGCAAAGCGTCCCGAATCAGCACACCACTTCAGCTCATCGTCAGAAATCAAGCGTTTGAAAGGATATGGGCACTCATAGAATCCCAAAGGCATATCATTGGGTAACTTCTTCATCAGTGCCTGAACAGAAGGCAAAATTGATCCACCCTGACGTACAGGATCACACAGCCGGTTGGTAATGAAAATCAGCGCATCTGCGCCTGCATCGCACATAGCCTGTAGATCACAAGTCTGGTCGTTCAGACCATAAGAAGTATGACCTGAAGCAATGACTGGGACATGTGCATGATCTTTGACAAAGCGGACAAGCTTTGTCCGTTCCTGCAGGCTCAGATAAAATATTTCGCTGGACTGACAAGCAGCAAAAAGGCCAGTTGCTCCGCCTTGTTCGTACCATACGATCAGACGATCAAGTGACTCATAATCAATTTCGCCTTTATCGGTAAACGGCGTAATCATGACCGGCCACAGTCCGCCGTAGCTCTGTTTTTTCATACTCCCACATCCTCAACATTGTACATCGTTCATTATTAGTGAACGTTAACATTATAGCAAAGTCAATCTCGTTTGTCAATAAGGCAAATGCATATAAGAGAAAATGTGCAGCATGCATAAAAGAAAAAATGTTTCTCGATGTATTGACATTCCTTCTACTTCATGTTAGAATTATATCATCGAACAGCGTTCATAATTGCTGAACGCTATAGATATGTTGAGGAGGTGCATGTATGACGATTACGAACCACTATCGTCCAGAAATGGTACGTCCCAAATTAGAGATTCAGACGAAGATCGTTTTTGAACCTACGGATAACTGGAACTACGCGCACCACCCTTTCATCACTAGGTTTAAAGAAAAGTTCTTTCGCAAATTGCAAGTGCAAATTGGACACCCCGCATGAATAAAATCTGTTCGGC
>JAUMVT010000005.1 GCA_030529995.1 Clostridia bacterium | reverse complement strand
GGATAGCGCCTCTCTCTTCTCGCTGAAGATGTTGCCCGCGCTTGCGTTCCGGCAACTCTGTGATATAATGTTGGCAGTCCATAGTGATTAACCTCCTTGATCAGTGTTGTTAGGCAACTCCATTTTATCATGTGGGTACATCACTATGGTTTTTTCTTTTTAAGTGTCCAACTTCATTTTACAATCAACCAACAAAAGCTTTCATGGTTTCAGCAAACTATTTCCGCCCTATGTACATTGGCTCAAATGTATGGTCTACCATCGGCTGGGGCTCAATCATTTACCTAGCCGCTTTGTCCGGCTTGGATATGGAGCTGTACGAAGCGGCTCGTATTGACGGAGCAGGGCGGTGGCAGCAGACGTTGCATATTACCATCCCCGGTATTCTGCCGACGATCATTATCATGCTCATCTTGGAAATGGGCAAAATTATGAACGTCTCCTATCAGAAAATTTTGCTGATGATGACCGGCAGCAATCAATCCGTATCAGACGTTATTTCCACCTATGTGTACCGGCGTGGCATTATCAATGGTGACTTTGAGTATGCAACAGGCGTTGACCTTTTCCGCTCGGTTGTGTCATTGATATTCGTGGTAGCTACAAATGCTATCTCTCGGCGTGTAACAGAAACGTCCCTGTGGTAAGGAGGGGATTCAAATGATTGATGATCGCAAGCCATCCCGGCGCATATTCAATGTGTTTAACTTTCTGCTGCTCGGCATTATCATGCTGATCACGCTCTATCCCCTGTACTACCAGTTTATTGTTTCCATCAGCAACGGCTTGGAGGTCATGAAAGGCAACGTTACTTTTCTGCCTCAGAAGATGACATTGGATACATATAAACAGTTCCTGAAAGGTGATCTGTTTATGTATATGAAAAATTCCATTGTCTACACGGTTGTCGGCACTGCCATCAATTTGTTCATGAGCTGCTTATGTGCCTATCCTCTAACGCGGAAAAGCTTTTCCGGCCGAAAGTTTTTCACCATCTTAGTAACATTCACCATGTTCTTCTCCGGCGGTATGGTTCCTCTCTATTTGGTAGTGAAAGAACTGAAGCTTTTGGACACAATCTGGGCATTGGTATTGCCTACTGCCATCAGCACCTATAACATGATTATCATTCGAACTTCCTTTCAGGCAATTCCTGAATCTTTAATCGAATCTGCTCAGCTGGATGGTGCCAATGATGTCATTGTTCTGTGGAAGATTGTACTTCCCTTGTCGAAAGCCGTTCTGGCAACCATGCTGCTGTATTATGCAGTTGCGCATTGGAATGACTACTTCAATGCCATGCTGTATATCAACACCAAAACAAAGTATCCGCTGCAAATCATGCTCCGCAATATGCTGATTGCCGGGCTATTCTCTGAAGAATCCGGCCTTTCCGGCAGTGTCGCTACATTCACGGTAACGGATGCAACCCTCCGTGCGGCAGCCATTATTGTCACAACGCTCCCTATTCTGGTGGTATATCCCTTTGTGCAGCGTTATTTTGTGAAGGGTGTTATGATCGGCTCAGTGAAGGGCTGATGCAAAGAAGGATGCACGGCGTGGATCGCCTGCAAGATAGAAAGGAGACCTACCATGAAAAAGACTCGTTTGTTGGCACTGCTCACCGCAGCAACCATGCTGATGGGCACTGCTTCTTCCATGGCGGAAGAAAGCAGTCATCCGGATACTTGGTTCAGTGAGGAAACGGTTACTATCAGCGTCATGCGTGATGAAAACCCTTCCCAGACCATCGATCCCAATTCCCTGAAGGTACAGACTGTCAAGGAAATTCTGAACATTCAACTGGATGTTCAAACGCCCCCGAAGGACAGCTATGCTGATAAGAAAGCTGTGTTGATCCGAACAGATGATATGCCTGATATCATGCTGCTGGATACAAGTGATGTGCGCAACTACGCTCGTGACGATATGTTCATCAACCTGAGTGATTATCGTGACAAGCTTCCTCATCTGTTTGCCTTGTTGGACAGCAATCCCAGCTACGCTATGCTGACGGTTGACGGCAGCTACTATTCTGCTCCGACGCTGTTCCGTGCTTCTCCCCACGATGGTGCATTGAGCGGCCAGTTCCCTGTTATCCGTATGGATCTGCTGGAGAAGAACAATCTTGCTGTGCCTACAACGTTTGACGAACTGTATGAAACGCTGAAGGCTCTCAAGGAGCTCTATCCCGACTGCATCCCGCTGACCAACCGGAAAGGCGGTTCTACCACCTCCACCCGAAAGTTGCTGGACACGATGGCCTATTCTTTAGGATCCGGCTCTACCATGTATTATGATGAAGATTTAGGCGGCAAATGGGTATACGGTCCCGCCAATGAAAACTTCAAGGCCGTGCTGACTTACCTGAACAAGCTGTATAGCGAAGGTTTGCTGGATCCTGACTACGCCAGCAACACAGTCGACCAGTGGAAGGAAAAAATGTCTTCCGGCAAAGCACTGATGTACTTTGACAACAGCGGTTTTGCCTCCCAGTTCCAGGCTGCCCTCAATACCGAGGATCCCGATGCTAAGTTGTCCGTTATTCCTACGCTGACCAATACGCTTGGGCAAACCCGTAACTATCGTTACGACTTGGACCACACGTCTCAGGAGTGGGTCATTGCGTCTTCCACAGAGAATCTGGATGCTTGCCTCGCTTATCTGGATTGGTGCTACACGGATCAGGGTGCCGATGTAAACGGCTATGGCAAGGAAGGCGTAACTTTCGAATATGACGAGAATGGCAAGCCCTACATCAAGGAAGAAATTCTTGCCGAAATTGCCGCCACCGGTTCCTCTACCGCTTTCTATGATCTGCAAGCAAAGTACGGTCTCGGCCTGTTGGACATTTCGCCCTATAATGATACCGGTGCTCAGACGCAGATGGAAATGTACATGATGGATGAGGAAACCCGTGCAAATTACGAGGCCTCGAAAGAAATGATCAATAGCGATGCCGGTCTGCGTGTTGCACCGCTGGAGCCTTCCCTGTCTGCAGAACAGACTGAACGGTACAAGGAACTGAAAACCAAGGTAGAAGATATGGTGTACCAGGAAATTGACAAGTACATCACCGGCGAGGAGCCTATCGAAAACTACGACAAGGTAATCGAAGCTGCTCGTGCTGCCGGTGCCGAAGAAATGGAACAGATCTACAACGACGCCTGGAACGCTGCTTTGGGTAACTGATTTCAGGTTCCTCAGGGTCCCCGCACGCTGGGCTGCGGGGACCCCTTTGCAATCATCAGTCAAGAGCAATGAGGTGGACAAACAATGAAAAATTTCGGACACCTTTTCCCTTTCCTGTGGCTTAGCGGGCAAACAGAAAGCGAAATTCGCAAAGGCATTGAAGATGTAGCTGCCTCAGGTTGCTCATCTGTGTGTATTGAATCTCGTACACATCCTGATTTTCTAGGCGCGGCGTGGTGGCATGATCTTGACATCGTCTGCGATGAATGTAAAAAAAGAAGCATGACCTTCTATGTGCTGGATGATACGCACTTTCCGTCCGGATATGCCAATGGTGCCGCAGAGGGAACGCCATGGTGCCGCATGATGATGACAGAAGAGCATATGGATGTTGTTGGCCCGAAACAAGATGGATATATTCTTGTCAAAGCAGATCACGATTCATCCATGCTCGTTGCTGTTATTGCAGCACAAAAAGCCGAGAATCATTTAAGAGAAGAATTTGTTGACATCGGAGGCTGGGCAGTAGAGCATCTGATTGATTTAACAGACACCGTGCAGGATGGGCTTGTTCAATGGAATGTTCCGAACGGAACATGGCGCATTTTTGTACTTTCTGCTACTTATGTTTCCGAAAGAAATCCGCCTCAGTTTTTTGCCAATCCATTGCTTCCTGAAGGCGGACAGCTAATGATCGACACAGTGTATGAACCACACTATCAGCACTTTTCGCAAGAATTCGGAAAGACATTTCTAGGCTTTTTCTCCGATGAACCTGCTCTTCGCGCCGGCCGGGGCTGTAAAGCCGTTCTGGGAGAATACCCTCGTCTTCCCATTCCATGGCGCATGGACTTGCCGAAATTACTGACAAAGCAAATAGGTAAAGACGCAAGAAAGCTGCTCCCTGGGCTGTGGTATGACATTGGAGAAGATACCAGCATCATTCGCTATGCCTTGATGGACACAGTGAGTCGTCTTTATGGAGAAAACTATTCCATGCGCATAGGAGATTGGTGCCGCAAGCATGGCGTTGTCTATATCGGACATATCATTGAGCAAAACGGTGCTCACAGTCGGCTAGGACAGGGTGCCGGACATTATTTCCGGGCGGTCAGCGGGCAAGACATGTCGGGCATGGATTACGTATTGCATGAGCTGAAGATGGATTTTCAGGGAACAACACATGCATGGAAGAGTCAGGATTTCGAAGCCGATGATGACTTCTTTCGCTATATGCTCCCGCAGATGACTGCTTCTGCGGCAAGAATTGATCCAAAGAAAAAGGGACGTGCCCTATGTGAAATATTTGGTGCTTATGGCTGGCAAGAAAATATCAAAGAAATGCGTTACTTAGTAAATCTGCTGCTCAGCCGCGGCATTAACTATTTCGTCCCCCACGCTTTCTCTTTGAAGCCTTGTCCAGATCCGGATTCTCCCCCCCATTTCGGTCACTTCAATCCTTTGATGCCCTTTATCACAGAAGTGTTCAAGTACATGGAAAAATGCTGCACCATTCTTTCCGATGGCGAATCCCCCTGCAATGTTGCCGTGGTTTACCATGCAGAGGCCGAATGGGCATGCGGGAAAAATACTATGCAGACTCAATGCGTAGTGAAGGAATTATTTCAGCATCAAATTCCATGTGAAATCGTACCTATTGATGATTTAGGTCGGAAGCAATACAAAGTGGTGCTAATTCCTTACGGAGAGCGTTGGCCAAGAAAACTGTTTACTGTTCTTCATGCCATGCAGGCAAATGGCAGTTCCATTGTTTTCATCGATGATTATCCACATGCATTGAGCGATAGCGGTGAAGCAGTTCTTCCTTTGCTAACCGGTTTTGAAAACGTTCCGCTTTCTGAAACTGCAAAAGTTGTTCAGGAAAGAAGCGCACAGTCTGTTGAACCGATAGGATATTATCCGCTTGTTACATGCATGCCCTATCAAAAAGATGGACACTCTATATTCGTCCTCTTCAATGATGATAGTCAGTCGTCTGTAGACTTCCGCTTCTCTGCACAGCAGTTTGATCATCTTGAATGTTTTGATCCGGAGCGCAATCAGTATGAAGTGCTTCCTGATACAAAGGATGTTTCTATTACCATGATGCCCGGACAGTTACTGCTTCTCAGCGATCAGCGTGCGTTATGGCCCGATGCAAAACCCAAACACTTCTACGAATGTGTTGGCACCATTCCTGCTGCATGGACGGTTACCTATGAAGATGGATATTCTTTTACAACATATGCACCGCTAAGGCTCGATAGACATGATAAACGGTTCGCAGGAATGGTCGTATGCTCTGCTGAAGTGAACGTGCCTTCAAACTGCTCTGCATTAAAGCTTGATATTGCAGGGGCCGCTCGCTTTTTTGTGGATGAAGAAAATGTTTGCAGTGCTTGGACCGCACCATATATTCTCCCCGTCTCTCCCGGGAAGCATTTTCTTGAAGTGCAATTTGTACTTCCTCTTGTGTATCGCTATCATGATGCTCTTTCTTTCTATAACTATATTGACGCACAAGGAATAACCGGGGAAATTTCTTTGCTGAAAGGAACAAACGATGCAACATGACATTGCGATTCCCGGAACCGATTTGCAAGTAAGCCCCGTAGCGCTCGGAACGGTAAAAGCAGCCACTTGGATGCAGCACGAGGCAGATACGATTTTTAATACTTATCTAGAGCATGGAGGTAATATCATTGACACAGCCAGGGTTTATACGCCTCCTTCCATAGGTGTCAGTGAGGAGCGCATCGGTCAATGGCTTCGTTCCAGCCATAAGCGAAACCAAGTCGTGTTGGTGACCAAAGGCGGGCATCCCGATGTTCAGCACATGCACACAAGCCGCATGGATCCGGCAGCAATGCGCCGTGATCTTGAGCAAAGTCTTCGAGCACTATGCACGGAAACCATTGACTTATATCTG
The DNA here is from genome assembly GCA_030529995.1 of Clostridia bacterium. Taxonomy (GTDB): domain Bacteria; phylum Bacillota; class Clostridia; order Christensenellales; family Aristaeellaceae; genus CAKUFA01. The sequence goes on along the minus strand of JAUMVT010000005.1, from coordinate 63,933 downwards.
TACCATCGAGATGATGAGCATCAGAGCGTAGGCAAGTTGTTGGAGTGCATGGAGCAGTTCCGCAGAGAAGGAAAAATTCGCTGGTATGGCTGTTCAAACTGGCGAACATCGAGGTTAAAAGAGGCATGGCAATATGCGCAGGAACATGACTTACGTGGATTTGCAGCGAATCAATGTGAATATAACGTTGGCGTGCGATATATGAAGCCGGCGAAAGACGACACCATGGTGGCAGCCGATGAAGAGATGCTGTCTTTTCATGAAAAAAGTCAGTTTGCGCTCATGGCTTATTGTTCCCTATGCGGTGGTTTCTTTCATAAACTCTCCGCACACGGAGTAGATGCCGTACGAGAAAAACGTTATTTAACGGAGCAAAACTTAAAGGTTGCAGATCGCTTAGCTGCATTGCAAGCAAAGTATCATGCGTCATTAAGCCAAGTGGAATTAGGGTTTCTTTTGACGCAGCCCTTCCCTACCACAGCATTGGCAGGGGTTAGTAATCCTGAGCAGTTGTACGACTTGATGAACGTGCAGAATATTCCATTTATGGAGCAAGACTATCAGCTATAAGCAGGAGGAATTAGGGAGTATATGGCAAAGGCAGAAGATATCATTCGTGTAGAAAATCCATGTTGTGCAGATCATCGTTTTCAGGACGGTGCCCTTCCACATGTAAGCGGCGTAAAAAGCTATCAAGTGCTGCGTGCAAATCGTAAGCATCCTGAATTAGCAGACGGTTATGGCTGGACGTACAACCATGCCCCCATGCTAGCATGGGCATATGGAAAGTTCTTTCTTGAATATCTGTCGAACCCAGTTGATGAACATGAAGTGCCCGGTCACACGTTGCTAACAACGAGTGCAGACGGCATCCATTGGTCAAAACCTGAAGTGATTTTTCCGCCTATCGAAGTTGATACCGCGCCTTACAAAGGTCCAAAAAGCGCAGCATTAAAAACCAAGATGCTTACGGTTCCTCATCAGCGCATGGGTTTTTATCATGCTTCTAACGGTGTGTTGCTCGTGCTTTCCTTTTATGGCATTGTGCACGATCGCCATGTCAGCGCTCCTTGTGATGGATGGGGAGTCGGGCGAGCTGTACGGCGCATTAAGGAAGATGGTACAGTGGCAGATGGCACATGGTTTCTCATATACAATGTGCCCGCAGGCTTTACGGAAGAAAATGTATCTGCTTTTTCTTCCTATCGCACAAGTGATGACCGTGCCTTTGTTTATGCATGTGATGAATTGCTTCAAAATGGCGCTGCTATGCGTCAGATGTATGAAGAGCAACGATTTGATGAAAAGCTATTCCCAAACAAAGGAGCTGAAGCGCTGTCTTTCTATACAGTAAATTGCAAAGAAATGATCGGCGTTTACAAGAAGGGACTGGTATCTGTTTCACGTGACCAAGGGAAAACATGGAGCGATCCGATTCGACAAGCAGATATCTGTACTGCAACAGGTAAGGTATGGGGACAGAAAACATCCGACGGATACTATACGCTGATGTATAATCCTACAACAGATGGACAGCACAGGTGGCCCATTGCGGCTGTCATCGGTGATGATGGACACCATTTTGCTCACATAGCCGCCATTACTGGCGATATGTCTCCACAGCGTTATGGCGGCTTAGACAAGAATCTAGGTCCTCAGTACATGCGAGGGATTGCAGAGTGTAATACGCAAAGTCCAGATGGTGATGTTTATCTGACATACAGCAACAATAAGGAAGATATTTGGATTTCACGCATTCCGGTACCGATTACTCATGATGGTTCCGCAAGCGGCGTCTTGGAATTTGGGGAAGGTTTACCCGCCATCTTGTCAGTCTACTCACCGCAATGGTGTCCTGTAGAAGTAAAAGAAGGCCTATTATCCATGAAAGATTCTGATCCCTATGATCAGGCTTGCGTGGAAATTAATATGTGTCCCGCACTAAGCGGGGAAATCTCCATGTGCATAACAATTCAGCAGCTTGCAGCACCGTGTGGAGCATCTTTTGAAGTCCAGGATGATATAGGTCGAACTCCAATCCGCATTATTTTCAAACCAGATAGTTGGGTTTGGGTTCTAGGTGACGGGCGATTAGAGCCATGGATCCAATATGAGCGGCATGAGAAAATGAATGTCACCGTCGTTTTCGATTGCTTTACAAGGCGCTACTCTATTCGAATCGGCAGTACCGAAAAATCTTTCGGTTTTAGTGCTGCGGTTGCCAAGCTTCGTCGTTTCCGACTGATGACTAAAGAGAAAATACCATCAATTTCAACATTGGACACCAACGGAAAGTACGGCACCAAGGAGCAGATTCTTGCACATTGTGAGGATCCCACGGTGGAAAGCAAGTTAGAAGTTCAGTCATTGAGCTGGCATGTTGCTGAAGGAGGAAGGTAAAAATGCGTAAACCGCATATTCTTGTTGTTGGCAGTTTCGTCATGGATATGATCACAACAACAAAAGTTTTTCCAAGTTCCGGCGAGACGGTACTAGGAGAAGGATTCAGCACCGCTTCCGGTGGAAAAGGAGCAAATCAGGCAGTGCAGGCTGCTCGGCTCGGTGCTGATGTTACCATGATCGGAAAAGTAGGCAAAGATGCCTTTGGTGAGCAGATGCTCAGTTCTGTCGCAGGTGCTGGTGTTCATACGGACAAGGTTCTGCACGACGAAAATGGCGTTTCTTCTGCAATCGGCAATATCGTATTGGAAGTAGATGGGCAAGGGAACAGGCGCAACCGAATTATTGTTGTCTCCGGTGCCAACATGACAACCGCAGTAGAGGAGCTTGCTTTTCTAAAAGAGGAAATTGCAAAGTATGATCTTGTTATGCTGCAATTTGAAATTCCGATAGCGGTAAATATTGCCGTTGCGCAATGGGCTAGAGAAAAAGGCGTGCCCGTCATGGTGAATCCGGCTCCGGCTGCGGCAATTCCCGATGCTCTCTTAGCATGTACAACTTACTTGTCACCTAATGAGCATGAAGCTGCCGCACTTACAGGCATAGCAATTCATACCGAACATGGTCTAAATCTTCAAGACGTCAAGAACGCATCCCTTAAATTGCAGGCAAAGGGCGTGGGAAATGTATTGACAACGCTTGGCGAAAACGGTGCAGCATTGCTGGATAAGGATGGGATGCACTACATTGCAAGTGTCCCGGACGTAACCGTTGCAGATCCGACAGCTGCGGGTGACAGTTTTGTTGCAGCATTCTGTGTGGGTGTTTGCATTGGGTTAAGCGCCTGTCAAGCGATGGATTTTGCACGCAATACAGCAGCACTCACTGTTTCAAAATGCGGTGCACAGCCTAGCCTGCCAAACCTAGTGGATGTTATAACCAGTTTGCGTCTCCACAGAGAAAAGGATTTCCCCATGGATTTGCTCTACTCTCTCATCGACTGAATGGAGGTTCGTATGAACAACGAGGCATGCAAAAACGCTTTTGATGCGTTTAAAAAAATCTCAATTGAGGAATTTGTAAATTTCATGTCCGCTTTGAATTATGAACAATTCGAGCCGGCAGCACAGATGATTTCAGAAGCACAGGCAAAAGGAAATCGTGTGCATATTACCGGTATCGGCAAGCCAAGTCATGTAGCGAATTACATAGCTTCTTTGCTTAGTTCAACGGGCACCCCTACTGTTTTCTTGCACGGTACAGAAGCTACTCACGGCTCCTGCGGTCAGCTGGTACCGGGAGATGTGGTCATCTGCATTTCTAACAGTGGTGAAACAGCCGAACTAAAAGCAACTGCGACCGCTATCCTGAACAACGGATGCAGAATTATTGCCGTGACCGGCAATCCCGATAGTTGGCTGGCTGCGCATGCCGAAGCGCATTTGTACGCCGGTGTAAGTCAGGAAGGCGGTCCCTTAAATCGTGCGCCACGTACATCAATTCTTGCTGAAACAGCAGTTCTGCAGGGGCTGAGCGTCATTCTTCAGGTAAATCGGGGGCTTGACCCAAAACAGTACATTAAGTGGCACCCGGGTGGAGCGCTTGGTCATCTTCGTGAAAGCGAAAAGTAATATGCTTCAAATTTGAAAACCTGCACGGTAACCACTTGAATCATGGAGGGCACAATGATTTTTGATACTCTTTCCAATTTGCAGAAATATCGAAACCTTCCAGGAATGGAAGAAATTTTGAGTTTTGTTCAGAATCATTCCCTGGACGAGATGAAAGCCGGCCGTTACACATTACCCCATGGCATATGGTGCACAATCAGTGACTCAAAGACGAAAACAGCCGGTTCATACGAAGTGCATCGGAAGTACGCGGATGTACAGATCGTTCTTGCAGGCAGTGAAAGGATTGATTGGCTGCCTCTAGAGGACAACCACTCAAATTTTTCTTTTTCAGTCGAGGATGATATCGGTTTCTTTGATGCTGAATCAGATCGCACTCTAAGCCTATCCTTGCTGCCCGGGACATTTGCCGTATTTTATCCAGAGGATGCACACAAACCTCTACTCTATTTCAGACATGAACAGGTAAAAAAAGCAGTATTCAAAATCCCTGTCCTGGAAGGAAAAACGTAACACTGTTCATTGCTGCCGCCCCCCTTTTCTTCCTTGCATCCTGCTCCTTTGTGCGGTATACTCAAGGGGTGTAAGGAGGAGTTTTTCCTATGGACGTACAATCTTTTTTTGATTTTGTGGCTGCCTCGCCCAGCGCGTTTCATGCCTGCAGGGAGGCCTGCCGTCAGCTTGCCGCGGCCGGCTATACGCCCCTGAACGAGTTTGAAGCATGGACGGTCAAGCCCGGCGGAAAATATTATGTGACCCGGAACGCTTCCTCGGTGATTGCCTTTCGGGTGCCTGAGACGGGGCTTGCCCCCTTCCAGATCGTCGCTTCCCACAGCGATTCTCCCGTCTTCAAGCTGAAGCCCAAGGTGGAGGAATCCCGGCTGGATCATTACGTTCGGCTGAACGTGGAAAAGTACGGCGGCATGATCATGTCCACCTGGCTGGATCGTCCCCTGTCCATTGCCGGCAGAGTGCTGGTGAAGATGGACGGGCACGTGCAGACCATGATGGTGGATTTGGCACGGGATGCGGTGCTGATTCCCAACATGCCCATCCACTTTAACCGGGATATGAACGACGGCTTTAAGTTTGACCCTCAGGTGGATCTGCTGCCCCTGTACGGGGATGCTGCGTCCGCCGGCGGTCTGGAGGCAGAAATCGCCCGGCAGTGCGGCGTGGAAAAGGAAGACGTGGTGGCCTCGGATCTGTTCCTGTACAACCGGATGCCCGGCACCCGGTGGGGCGCTGAAGGCGAATTCATCTCCTGCCCCCGCATCGATGACCTGGAGTGCGCCTTTACCTCCCTTATGGCGTTCATCCGTGCCGAGAAGCACGGCAACACCGCCGTTTACGCCCTCTTTGACAATGAGGAAGTTGGCAGCCGCACCAAGCAGGGGGCGGACAGCAGCTTCCTGACGGATGTGCTCTTCCGGCTCTGCGGGGCTTTGGGGGCAGACGATGCCGAAACCCGGCAGATGATCGCCGCCAGCTTCATGGTTTCCGCCGATAACGCCCATGCGGTACATCCCAATCATCCCGAAAAGTATGATGCGGACAACCGCACCTGGATGAACGAAGGCGTGGTCATCAAGCACAACGCCAATCAGGCCTACACCACTGATGCTGTGTCCGATGCGGTCTTTACATGCATCTGCGAAAAGGCCGGGGTGCCGGTGCAGCACTTCTCCAACCTGTCCAACCTGGCAGGAGGATCCACGTTGGGAAACATTGCCAACACCCACGTGTCCATCAACACGGTGGATATCGGTCTGGCGCAGCTGGCCATGCACTCTTCTTACGAAACGGCAGGAGCGAAGGATCTGACTTACATGACCGATGCTCTCCGGAAATTCTATGAAACCACCATTCGCTTCCGGATGGACGGCATGTTTACACTGGCATAAAGGAGCTGATATTATGATCCTCATCAAAGGCGGTCTGGTCAAACCTATTGCTTCCCCGGATATTGAAAACGGAGAGGTGCTCATGGACGGCGGCAAGATTGTAGCCATCGGTCAGAACCTGCCCGTGCCAGAAGGCACGGAGGTGGTGGATGCCACCGGTTGTCTGGTAACCCCCGGACTGGTGGAAGCCCACTGCCATGTGGGTCTGGACGGAGAAACCGTTCGCTGGGAAGGCTCCGAAGTGAACGAGGCCATTGATCCCATTACCCCCGAAATGCGGGGCTTGGACGGCTTTAACCCCCAGGACGAGGGCGTGCGCAATGCCCTGGCCGGGGGCATTACCACGGCGGTAACCGGCCCCGGCTCTGCCAACGTCATCGGCGGTACTTTCTTCGCCGTGAAGCTGAAGGGAGAAAGCGTAGATGAGATGGTACTCCGTGACCCGGTGGCCATGAAGATTGCCTTCGGCGAAAACCCCAAGGGCTGCTACGGTCAAAAGGGCAAGGAGCCCCAAACCCGCATGGGCGTTGCTGCCCTGCTGCGCACCACCTTGGCGAAGGCCTTCCGCTATGCGGAGGAAATTGATGAAGCAGAGGCGGACAGCACCAAGAAGCGTCCCTATGACCCGAAGCTGGAAGCCATGCTGCCGGTGGTTCGCCATCAGATTCCCCTGAAAGCACACGCTCATCAGGCCAATGATATCCTCACTGCCATCCGCATTGCCGAGGAGTTTGGTCTGGACATTACCCTGGATCACTGCACGGACGGTGAATTGATCATTCCTCAGCTGGTGAAGGCAGGGAAGCCTGTGCTGATAGGACCCAGCCTGGGCGCCAAGAGCAAGTTTGAATTGAAGAACAAGTCCTTCACCACCCCCGGCGTGTTGGACGCTGCCGGTTTACAGGTGTGCATCATCACCGATGCTCAGGTGATTCCCCTGCAATACCTGCCCCTGTGCGCAGGCCTTGCCATCAAGGATGGCATGAAGGAGGAGTCCGCCTGGCGTGCCATTACCCTGAATCCTGCCCAGGTGGCCGGCATTGCAGACCGGGTAGGCTCCCTGGAGGTCGGGAAGGATGCCGATGTGGTGATCTTCGAGGGCAACCCCCTGCGGGACATTCAGGCACGGGTGCGCAGGGTGTACGTAAACGGAGAAAGAGCAGTCTGAAGTGTTTGTTTTCCTGAAAGGTCGGGATGCTTCCCGGCCTTTTTTCTTTTCTTTTTACAAAACCCGGTTTGCAGATTTTACAAAAACGTTCTATGCTGATGGAGATGAAGACGACAGATTAAAGAAAAGGGAGGTCAGTGTGATGCATCAACCGGAGAAGAAGAAAGCTGCCAACACGGGGCTATGCTATGGTCTGTCCATCGGCTTGATGGTGGGCGTTGCCATTGGCTGCTGGGCGGAGAATTTAGGGCTGTGGATGTGTATCGGCTTAGCTGTTGGCGTATGTGTGGGCGTGACGGTGGACGCAGCGAAGAAATAATCCGCCTATGCGGAGATTCCACCCGTATTCTACGTTCAGGGGATGTTCCTTTTGCCGATTCTGCCCTATGATACAAGCATCTTCAGCATAGGAGGCAGCAACATGAATCAAGTCATCATCGGCGGCTACCTTGCGCAGAAGCGCAGGGCACAAAACTTGACCCAGGAGCAGTTAGCCGAATGCCTGGGCGTATCCAACAAAACCATTTCCAAGTGGGAAAACGGCAGGAGCATGCCGGATTACAGCATCCTGCCGAAGCTGTGTCAGGTGCTCCGCATCACCCTGCCGGAGCTGATGAACGGCAGGGATGAACCCTCGGAGGGCTCCTCGGCCTGTGATGAGGAACAAATGCTGGACATGCTCCGGCGTATGCAGACGCTGGAAAAGCAAAAGAGCCTGCTTTACGGCCTGGTGCTCATTGTCCTGGGGATTGCCTGCAGCGCCATGGCAAACCTTACCGGCGGAACGGATGCGCAGGACTTTCTGTCCGGGCTGTTGATGGGCGTTTCCGTCGCCGTTATGCTGGCAGGCATCGGCCTTGTGGGGAAAACTCTGCTGGCAAAGTAAATCGATTGCATGAAAAAGGAGCCTGCCATCGTGCAGACTCCTTCATTTCTTATTCCATTTCCGTGGGATGTTCCTTGGCGTAGATGGCCATGGCGCACTCCAGACGCTTCCGCTCCATCTGGCATTCCATGTCGTAGGGCTGGGAAATGTCCCCGTGGAAGGCCTGAGCATTGGCAGCACAGCCGCCGGAGCAGAAGAACCGTGCCCAGCAGTCCCGGCACTTTTCCTTGTTCAGCACATGGTTGTTGGCGAACTTCTTCTGAATCTCCCGGTCGAAGGTGCCGTCCAGCACGCTGCCCATCCGGTAGCCTTCACGACCCACAAACTGGTGGCAGGGATAAATGTCGCCGTCCGGGGTCACAGCCACGTACTCGTTGCCCGCACCGCAGCCGGTGAGCCGCTTCCGCAGGCAGGGGCCGCCAGCCAGGTCAATCATGAAGTGGAAGAAGTTGAACCACTTGCCGTTGGCACGCCGATCCAGATAGATCTGGGCCAGCCGGTCATATTCCGCCTTGATGGCAGGCAGATCCTCTTCCTTCAGGGCATACTCCACCTTGGGATCCGTAACCACAGGCTCAATGGACAGCTGCTCGAAGCCCTCATCCGCCAGATAAAGCACATCGTTGCCGAAGTCCTTGTTGTAGCCGGTGAAGGTGCCCCGGACGTAGTACTCTTTGTCCCCACGCTTTTCGGCAAACTTCTTGGCCTTCTCCACAATGAGCTGATAGCTGCCCTTGCCGTTGACGGTGGGGCGCATCCGGTCATGGACTTCCGGACGGCCGTCAATGGAGATAACCACGTTGCCCATTTCCTTGTTCAGGAAATCCATGATTTCATCGTTCATCAGCACACAGTTGGTGGTGATGGTGAACTTGAACTTCTTGTGCTTTTCCTTTTCGATGGAGCGGCCGTATTCCACCAGCCGCTTCACCACAGGGAAATTCATCAGGGGTTCGCCGCCGAAGAAGTCCACTTCCAAGTGCTCCCGCTTGCCGCTCTTCTCCACCAGCCAGTCCAAGGCTGCCTTGCCCACCTCATAGGGCAGCAGCTTCCGCTCGCCCATGCAGAAATCGCCGGTGGCGGCGAAGCAGTACTTGCAGCGCAGGTTGCAGTCATGGGCGGCATGGAGGCACAGTGCCTTCACCACGCCGGGCTCATTCAGCTTCACGTCCGCATAATCATCGGGGGTGTTCATGGCGCCCAGCTCTTCCAGCTGGCGCACCTCCCCAATGACCTCCTGCAGCTCGTCTGCGTCGTACTTTTCCTTCAGCTGTGCCACAATCTCCTCAGGGGTGTGATCGTTCCACAGGTTCAGCACATCGTAAGCCATGTCATCCAGCGCATGCACGGCGCCGCTGCCTACATCCAGCATCATGGGCTGCCCAACAGCCTTGAACGTATGAATCAAGTCGGATCCTCCTCGTGGTATCAGGGGAAACAGTCTTTGTTTCCCGGGGCTTGCAAAAGGGAATGAACGCCATAAAAAAGGGCGGACTTAACCTGTCCGTCCTTTCATAGACAGCCAATGAAACTTACTTGCCGAAGGAGCGGTTCAGCTTGCCTTCCTGACCGGCCAGCACAGCATTGTTTTCCTTATTGGCGCAGGACTGGTTTGCCACGGTGCAGCTGGTCTTGCAGGCGCTCTGGCAGGAAGCCTGGCACTCGCCGCAGCCGCCGTGTACCAGGGACTGCTTCAGGCAAGGATTCTGAATAGTAGCAATATGCTTCATGGGAACATTCCTCCATTAATCTGAGAATACGGTTATTATACATCATCTTTTTCCCTGATGCAATCTTTTTGTTGAAAAAGATGGGTTTGAGGGTTACAGCACGTCCCAGGAGGACAAGTCATCCTGCCAAAGGGCGACGCTGCCGGAGGACAGGGTTTTCTTCATATCAATAAGCCGCTGATTCCGGGAGCCGCAGTACTTCAGCTCCAGACTCTTCTGAGCCAGCAGGAAAGGTCCGTCCACCAGCACATCGATGTTTTCCAGCAGCGCCATGCGGGCAGGATCGTGCTCCTCCAGCAGCTTTTCCAGAGTATAGCCGGTGTAGCACCACACATTCAGCCCACGGCTGTGGGCGGCCTGCGCCAGCACCAAGCAGGGCTCCGGCTGGCACAGAGGATCCCCTCCGGAAAGGGTAATGCCGCTGAGCAGAGGATTGGCGAACACCTGCTTCAGAATCAGGTCGGTATCCACCACCCTGCCCCCGGCGAAGTCGTGGCTTTGGGGATTGTGACAGCCGGGGCAGTGGTGGGGACAGCCTTGGGTGAAGATGGTATAGCGGCAGCCGGGTCCATCCACAATGGAATCATCCACCGTGCCGGCAATACGAATGTCCATATTCCATCCTCCTCTCAAGGCTGTCTGTATACATTAGGCCTTTTCTTCTTCTGCCTTTTCCGCCTCGGCGCTGACGCCGTGCTTCACCCGGTCATGCTCCTCAGCACGCTTGGCGTTGTTGAACCGATCCAGGGTGCCTACCAGATAGCCGGTAATGCGGCGAATCCGCTCGAAGGGACGGCCGTTTTCCGTCCGGTGGCAGCAGGGGCATTCATCGCCGATGATGCCGTTATAGCCGCACACCGGGTCACGATCCACCGGGTGATTGATGGAGCCGTAGCCGATGCCCTGATCATGCATGAAGCGAACCACCTTCTCGAAGGCGTCCAGATTCTGCAGGGGGTCGCCGTCCATTTCCACATAGCTGATGTGACCGCCGTTGGTCAGGGCATGGTAGGGGGCTTCTACGCTCAGCTTATGGAAGGCGGTGCAGGGATAGTACACCGGCACATGGAAGCTGTTGGTATAGTAGTCCCGGTCGGTGACGCCGGGGATGATGCCGAACTTCTCCTTATCCAGCCGGACAAAGCGGCCGGACAGGCCTTCTGCCGGGGTGGCGATGAGACTGTAGTTCAGCCCACGTTCCTTGGAGATCTTGTCCGTGAAGTTCCGCATGGTGCCGATGATTTCCAGACCCAGGTTCTGGCTCTCCTCGCTTTCGCCATGGTGCTTGCCCCGCAGCGCTACCAGGGCTTCCGCCAGACCGATGAAGCCGATGGTCAGGGTGCCGTGCTTCAGCACTTCGCCCACGGTGTCATTCCAGTCCAGATTTTCGGAGTCAATCCACACACCCTGTCCCATGAGGAAGGGGAAGTTCTTGACCTTCTTCTTGCTGATGATGGCCAGACGCTCGTCCAGCTGCTCCACCACCAGTTCCATCTTCCGTTCCAGTTCATCGAAGAACCACTGCACATCCCCGTTGGCTTCAATGGCGATGCGGGGCAGGTTGATGGAGGTGAAGGACAGGTTGCCACGACGGGGAGCGATCTCCCGATTGGGGTCATACACATTGCCCATGACCCGGGTACGGCAGCCCATGTAGGCGATTTCCGTTTCGGGGTGGCCGGGCTTGTAATACTGCAGGTTAAAGGGCGCATCCACAAAGCTGAAGTTGGGGAACAGCCGCTTTGCGCTGGTGCGGATGGCCAGCCGGTACAGGTCGTAGTTGGGCTCACCGGGGTTGAAGTTGATGCCTTCCTTCACCCGGAAAATCTGGATGGGGAAGATGGGGGTCTCGCCGCCGCCAAGGCCTGCCTCGGTAGCGTGGAGCACGTTCTTCATCACCAGACGGCCTTCGGGAGAGGTGTCCATGCCGTAGTTAATGGAGGAGAAGGGCACCTGTGCGCCGGCACGGCTGTTCATGGTGTTCAGGTTGTGAATCAGGGCTTCCATGGCCTGATAAGTGGCACGGTCGGTTTCCTTTTCCGTGTGGGTCTGGGTGAAGTCCAGGATGCGGTTGGCCAAGGCTTCGTCCGCTCCCCGGTCTTCCAGCAGCTTCTTCAGGGCTTCACGATGCTCCATGTTCTGCTGCAGGGTGGGCTTCAAGCCCTGCTCGGCCAAGCCGTCCAGCATGGCACGGGCATCCTGCTCCGCATCCTCTTCATTCAGCAGCAGCTCCAGCGCACGGGCCAGATTCATCCGATACCGCTTGATGAAGGTCTTCTTTACGCCAGGGGCCATGCCGTAGTCAAAGTCCACAATGCTCTGGCCGCCGTGCTGGTCGTTCTGGTTAGCCTGTACGGCGATGCAGGCCAGAGCGGCATAGCTGGTGATGTCCTGAGGCTCCCGCAGGTAGCCGTGACCGGTGGAGAAGCCGCCCTTGAACAGGCTGCTCAGCTCGATCTGGGTGCAGGTGGTGGTCAGGGTGTAGAAGTCCAGGTCGTGGATGTGGATATCCCCTTCCCGGTGCGCCTTGGCAAAGCGGGGATCCAGCACGTACATATCATAGAACTGCTTGGCACCCTCGGAGCCGAACTTCAGCATGCTGCCCATGGCGGTGTCGCCGTTGATGTTGGCGTTTTCCCGCTTGATGTCGGACTCGATGGCATCCTTAAAGGTGATGTCCTCAAAGGTCTTCATGAGCCGTGTGTTCATTTCCCGAACACGGCTGCGCTCGGCACGGTAGAGAATGTAGGCCTTGGCACTGCGGACGAAGCCCTTTTCAATCAGCACCCGTTCCACAGCGTCCTGCACCTGCTCCACGCTGGGGATGGAGGACACACTCTCGTTGTTCTCCAGCTCGCTGACAACCTGCTGCGCCAGTGCCTGTGCCGTTTCCCGGCCCTTTGCGCTGGATGAAGCCTGGAAGGCACGGAAAATAGCGTTTTCGATTTTTTCTGCGTCGAAGGGGACTTCCCGACCGTCCCGCTTGCGGATTCTGGTGATGGTCATGCCTGGTTCCTCCCTTTTCCCTTTGGCCGAAAAAGGCCGCACTATTGAAAGGGGGCTGCGCTGCGTCTTTTTTCAGGAGGCGAAACGCCGCACCCTTGATCCTCTTTGCCGTTGCTGTCCTGCGTGGCGTACGAGCATCTTGCATCACTACATTTTGTGGTGTCTTGCCCGACACGCCACAGCATCCTGTAGTTTCTCGTAGGAAAGCAAGAAGGATTATATGGTGGATAGCCGCCCTTGTCAATACCATATCTGGTGGATTTGGCGACCAAGAGGCTCCAACCCCTTGTGTAGCAAGGAAAGAAAAATTTACGACAAATCTTCGATCTGTCACCTGCCCCTTTTCCCTGCGTACCGGCTTATAAAATTCCATCGTCCCGCCCCCCAAATCTGTCACAATCTGCCACTCCCGCCCGGTCACGTTCCGTTTCCCATGTAACCGATTTTTGCGCCTTTGCTGCGGATTTTCGCTGTTTGCTGTTACATAACACATTTTTTTGTGTTATAAAAAACAATTTTCGAAAATTCGGCACAGGCGTTCCCTTTTTCTATTGACAGTTCCACGGGTCTGTGATACACTGAATTTGTTCCATTGGGTTTGCCCTTTCAGGCAGCACTCCGGCCTTTCTGAGGAGATGTGCCATGACGCGATTCACCATTCGTATTGCAGACACTGTCTTCCAACTGGAGAGCCGCTACCCTTCCGTGAAGGAGGGGTATGCCGACTACCTGACGGATGCTTCCCCGGCGACTTCCTTTTCCGTGACGGATGAGGAGCTGGCGGCGGCATGGCAGGCGCACCGCTTCACCCAGCTGATTGACTGCCGAACCGGCAGGGTCTACGGGGATGAGGCGCTGAGGGATCCGGCCTTGGCGGCGGATTGGGCAAAGACCGAGGACATGATCCGCATGCGGGATGAGGAAAACCTGCTGTACCGGAAGGTGGGCAAGGCGCTCCCCCGGTACGATGCTTTCCTGCTCCACGGCTGTGCTGTGATGCTGGATGGCAAGGGGTACGTCTTCTCCGGCAGAAGCGGCGTAGGCAAGTCCACCCACGTGGGACTGTGGCTGGAGCGCTTCGGCAGCCGGGCAGAGATCCTGAACGGTGACAAGCCCATTGTGGCCAGGCGGAACGGTCAGTGGATGGTATACGGCTCTCCCTGGCAGGGGAAAGAGAACCTGGGGTGCTGCAAGGCGGCGCCTCTCAGGGGCATCTGCTTCCTGCAGCGGGGCGAGGCAAACCGCATTGCCCCCATGGCAGCCCCGGCGGAGGCTCTCTTCCATGCGGTGATGCAGCCGGAGGACAGGGCATTGCAGTGCCGCTTTCTGGATCTAATGACAGACATGACCCAGGCCGTGCCCATGTACCGCATGGCGGTGAACAACTTTGCCCCGGATGCGGCGGCGGTCAGTGCCCAGGCATTAACAGGGACACCCTAACAAGACAGCGAGAGGCTCAGCGCCTCTGCAGCATACATGCAGGCAACGCCTGCGGACCCTCAAAGGAGGTAGGACATCATGGAAAAGGAAATGTACGTAAAGCCCAGCGCAGAGGTTGTTATGTACGACAGCAGCGACATCATTGCGACCCGGTCAGGTTGTCTTTTCAACAATTATTCAGGCATTTGCCGCTATTCTGACCCGGGTCAGGGCATTTTTTGTGGTCAGAGGATGGGGCTTTTCTCTCCTGATAATGGAGACTCCAGCTTCGGTTGATGGTTTGCGTTCAGGCAGGCGGCATATGCTTCGGTATGTGCCGCCTTTTTTTAACCTGTGAGGAGCATGCCCATGTATGATCGATTAGCAGACGCCTACCTGCTCCGTGGCTGGCAGCACATGACTAACGTGCTGATTCATCAGCCCACGAACCAGGTCATCCCCTGCACAGGCAGGGAGTTTCACCTGCTGCTGCTGTGCGACGGATGCACGGACTTTACGGACAGGCTGTCGGCAGAGGAAAAGCAGACGCTGGAGGCCTTGAAGGCAAAGGGCTATATCACCTCCTGCGACACGCCTACCCCCATCCGGAAAGAGCAGCAATATGTGCTGTACCGGAATCGGTACGTCCGCAGTGCCTTCTGGTCCATTACCGGCCGGTGCAATTATCACTGCCGCCACTGCTACATGGATGCCCCGGACGCCCAGCTGGGGGAAGTCACCCATGAGGAAGCCATGGACTTCATTGACCAGATGCACCGCTGCGGCATCCGACAGGTGGATCTGACTGGCGGCGAACCCTTTGTCCGCAAGGATTTCTGGCAGCTGGTGGATCACATGACCCAATGCGGCATGGCCATCGGCATGGTGTACACCAACGGTTGGCTGCTGACGGAGCAGGTGCTGGATGCCTTCGCAAAGCGGGGGCAGCACCCGGAATTCTCCATCAGCTTTGACGGCGTGGGCTGGCACGACTGGATGCGCCGGGTGCCCGGGGCGGAGGAAGCCGCCCTTCGAGCCTTTGACCTGTGCAAGGGTCGGGGCTATGCCGTGAATGTGGAGATGTGCCTCCACTGGGGCAACCAATCTACCCTGCGGGATACGGTGAAGCTGCTGGCTGCCCACGGGGTGCATGCCCTGAAGGTGGGCAGAGTGCAGGATTCCCAGCTGTGGCACGCAAACAGCGATGGCAATGAAATGACCACGGAAGCCTACTGTGAGGCGGCCATTGACTACATTCCCCATTATTATGAGGACGGTATGCCCATGGATGTGCTCCTGGGGGGCGTGGTGATGCTGAAGCGAAACGGGGACTACACCGTGATTCCCGAGCGGCACACCAACGATGCCTCCTGCCTGGAGCATCACCTGTGCGGCGCTGTCCGGGCGTCCTGCTACATTACCCCGGAAGGCCGGCTGCTGCCCTGCCTGCCCATGACCAGCTGGGATGGGCAATCCGCCTTCCCCCGCATTCAGGAGGAAGGGCTGCAGAAGCTGCTTTCCGCCGGACTGTACATGGACATGGCTGCCGCCAAGGTGAAGGATCTGCTGCAGGCGAATCCCCAGTGCAATGCCTGTGAGCACAAGTACCAGTGCGGCGGCGGATGCCGTGCCTCTGCCGTGTGCGCCACCGGGGACATGATGGGCAGCGACCCGGATCAGTGCCTGTTCTACCGGATGAACTACGCCCCCAGGGTTCGGGCGGCGGCAGACGCAGCCATGGCCAAGTACGGCGTGAAGGCAGAAAGGGACGCAACATGACCACCCATTCCTCCCTTGAAAAGCAGCTGGAGGAAAAAGGCTGGGTGCTCCACGCCACGGTGGGCGTCAGCATGGAGCCCATGCTCCACCACAGCCGATCCCAGGTGCGGATCGATCGGCTGACCCAGCCTCCCAAGCCCGGGGATGTGGTGCTCTACCGTGGGGAAGTCGGGTATGTGCTCCACCGGGTTCTCAAGGTGAAGGGAGATATGTGCCTGATTCGGGGGGACAACTGTGCCTATACGGAGCATGTGCCTGTATCCGCCCTGCTGGGGATCTTGACCGCCTTCAGCCCGGACGGCGGGGACATGATCCCGGTGACAGACAAGGAGTATCAGGCCTATGTCCGCCGGCTTTTCCGCCTGCGTCCCCTGAAGGACGGATGGCAGTTTTGCCGGAGGCTGCCCGGCCGGTGTATACGAAAGATGAAAAAATCTTGCATCAAGGAGTGAACCCATCATGAAGGCCAAGAAAGATTTTCTGCTGCGGAACGTGTGCGAAGAGGACATTCTGGTGCCTGTGGGCGAGGAAAGCCAGCACTTCAACGGGCTGATTCGGCTGAACAGCACCGGCGTGTGGCTGTGGAAGCAGCTGGAGGAGGAACTGACCGAGGAGGAGCTGGTGCAGCGCATGTGCGACCACTATGCCGGACTGGACAAGGACACTGCTGCCCGGGACTTGAAGGAGTTTCTGGACACGGTGAAGCCTGCATTGGCATAAAAAGCGTGAAGGGCTGTCTCAAAACGATCCGAAAAGATCAGGAGAGACAGCCCTGTTTTATTTGCTTGGGGTTTCCAAGGTTCTTCCCCAGCTTTGACCATTGCATCAAACTGCATTCATTCAAAAGAGCACCCCACCTTCCGGCGAATTTTCGTCTTCCGGAGGGTGGGGTGCAGCCTATCGTGCGGTTATGGTGCTTCAGTTTTCTTCCTTCACGAAGGCCACGGCGTCGTGGTTGCCGATGACGCACAGGCTGCCCTTTTCGGTGAAGGTGCGCAGCACGGGGATCAGCGCCTTCAGGCTGTCCATGGTGGTATCCAGCATTTCGTGGCGATAGCGGAGCACATTCTCCTTGGTGCTGCCGCTAAGGTAACGGCTGCAGCAGAGGCTGAAGGCATTGTAAGGATCCAGCAGGGGATCGGTGGTGTTGATCACGCCGATGATCAGGTCATCCAGAGGCATGGGCTGCTGGAGCATTGCTTCCAGCGCATCCGCCAGATGGGAGAAGACTTCGGCCGTGTTCTGCATGTTGGGATCCCGGTAGGAGTAGCAGAACATATTGCCGTCACTGTCCACATTCATGCCTGTGCCGTAGGCGCCGCCCTGCACCCGGACAGCCCCCCACAGGTAGCTGAAGGTCAGCAGGGAGGAAAGCACGGACCAAGGGCCTGTGTACCGGCTGCCGAAGGCCACCAGATTGCCGCCCAAAGCGCTGAAGCCCACATCCGCCGGGATTTCCACGGCCTGATGGCCGCTGATGCCGGCAGGGGCATCCTTCGGGGCACCCATGGTGCCGGCGGGCAGGCCGCGAATCATGTCTTCCAGGGCGGTGGTGTCCCCATCGCCTCCCACGGCCACAAACAGCCGCTCAGACACGAAGACCCGCTTGGCCAGAGCTGCCAGCTCCTCGCCCATGGTCTTCTGCTCCGTCTGGAAAGCCTCCGCCAGGCGGGAGAACCACTGCATGTAGCTTTCCCCGGAGAGAGCCTCCTGCATGGCACTGTCCGCCGAGAAGCCGGAGCCGGCCTTGATGACGGCGTAGGTCATGCCGTTGTTGATCAGGGTCTGCTTGTGCTTGGAATCCAGCTGGGCAACCACCTTGCCGATCTTCTCCGTTTCCGTCCAGTCGGTGGCGGTCAGAATCTCGCCGATCAGCTTGGAGGCGGCAGGGATGTTCTCCTGCAGCACGCTGGCAGTCACCTTCACGTAGGTGGAGCAGGCGTGAATATCCTCCTTGGGGGCGGTGGTGGTTACGGAGCTGATCAGCTTGCCTGTGGTGGCCTTGACGCTGTTCTGCAGCTCCAGCACCGTATGATGAGCGGTGGGCAGCTTGCAGAGGCAGGATGTCAGCAGCTTCAGCTGCCGCAGCTCCTCCACGGTCAGGTCGGACACATTGAAGTACAGGCTCAGGTACACAATGCCGTCACTGTTCACATCCACATGGATGCCCGGCCGATTGGCCAGAGGACGGGACACGGCTTCCGGCACCTCCACATCCCGGGATACGTCGGAAAGCCGGAGCTTGGGCAGGGCGGCAAGGGCTTCCTCATCATCCGGAGTCTGCTGCCACTGAAGCATCTTCTCCGTTGCCTGCTGCACCTGGGCACGCTTGTCCTCGCTCCACTGGGCGGTAACAGCAGCCAGCTTGTCCTTTTCCTTCCGGGCGTCGTCCGCCACCTTGGTTTGGGAGGGCAGAGCACGCACAAGGCACTTGTCCGATGCATCCCCCAGCATCTCCAGCAGGAGCTGCTCGAAGTAGTCGGTATCCAGCTTCTTCCGCAGGCTGTCGAAGATGTCCGCCGTGTTCACCCGCTCCAAGGGATCCCCGCCGTACAGCCAGCTCTTCATCACCTGATCCGCCAGATTGACCCCGTAGGGCTCCTCCACTTCCCGGCTCTTGAAGGCAAGGCGCTCGATGCAGGCGCTCAGGGAAGCCCGGTCAAGGCCTTCCTTGGCCAAACGGTTGGCTTCCTCTGCCACGAAGGCAGGAATGGCGTCAAAGTGCTCCTGTCGGGTATTCCGTGCCAGCAGGGTAAAGTTGGGCTGATAAATGCCGTCGTCCACCTGCAAGGCCACATCCTCCGCCAGACCCTTCTCCAGGAAGGCACGGCTGAGGGGTGCCTCGTTGGAGCCGGTCAGGCAACTGGCAAGGACTTTCGCGGCGTAGATCTTTTCCCGATCCTGATAGGTGCACAGCAGTTTGGAAAGGGACAGATGCGCCCGGTCTTCCTCCCCCTGAGAAGGCTCGAAATAGACCGTGCTTTCGCCGGTGACAGGCTGCTGCAGGGTGAAATCAAAGTCCGGCTGGCGGAAATCGTACTTGGAAAGATACTCATGGTCGATATACCCCAACACCTTTTCCACGTCCATGTGACCATCCAGGATGAAATAGGCGTTGCTGGGGTGATAGAACCGGCGGTGAGTGTTCAGGAACTGCTCATAGCTCAGGTCGGTGATTTTCTCCGGCAGACCGCCGGAGGAGAAGCGGTAGCAGGTATCCGGGTACAGCAGACGATTGACGGCGTCCCCCATCATCTCATCCACATCGGCGTAGGCGCCCTTCATTTCGTTGAACACCACGCCGTTATAGGTGACTTCTCCGGTGGCTTCATCGAACTCGTAGTGCCAGCCTTCCTGCATGAAGATTTCCGGCTTCTCGTAAATGCCGGGGCAGAACACAGCGTCCAGATACACGCTCATGAGATTGAACAGATCCTGCTCGTTCCGGCTGGAAACGGGGAACATGGTCTTATCCCCGTAGGTCATGGCGTTGAGGAAGGTCTGCATGGAGGTTTGCAGCAGGGAAACGAAGGGTTCCTTCACCGGATACTTCTTGGAGCCGTTCAGCACGCTGTGCTCCAGAATGTGGAACACGCCGGTGTCGTTTTCCGGCAGGGTCTTGAAGGATACGGCAAAGGTCTTGTTGTCATCCGGGCGGTCGAAGTACAGCAGCTTTGCGCCGCACTGGCCGTGCCGTAGGGTATACAGGGTGGCCTTCTTGGCCGGAACGGATTCCTTCTTTTCCAGCACAAAGCCGGCAACCGTATCGCCCAGGAGGGCATCCGCAAGCTTCATTGCTTCGGGCATTGGTATCACACCTTTCTATCTTTCGTCAATAAGTACCTTACAGCGTTTTTGCAAACAGCTGATAATAGGCGTTGGTCTTTTCCATTTCCTCAGGGGTGCCGCAGGCCTCCAGCTGGCCATCCTTCATGACGATGATGTGATCCGCATTTCTGGTAGCGGCATAGCTGTGGGCAATCATGATGGTGGTGCGGCCTTCCATCAGCGTATCCAGTGCCTTGGTAACCATGGCCTCGCTGGTCACGTCCAGATTGCTGGTGGCTTCGTCCAGCAGCAGGAAGTCCGCATTCCGCAGCATGGCACGGGCAATGGCAATGCACTGCGCCTGTCCGCCGGAGAAGTTGGAGCCGCCCAGTCCCACATCCTCATCAAAGCCCAGGGGCTTTTCCATAATGAAGTCGTAGCAGTTGGCCTTCTTGGCCGTTTCGACGAGCTCCTCTTCGCTGACTTCCCGATCCAGACCGTAGAGGATATTCTCCCGCACTGTGCCCCCAATGAGAGGATCCCGCTGGAACACGTAGGCGAACCGATCCCGCCACTGGATCACATCATAGGCGGCAATATCGTCCCCGCCGAAGAGGATTCTGCCCTGAGAAGGCTCATACAGCCGCACCAGCAGCTTGAACACGGTGCTCTTGCCTGCGCCGTTGCCGCCGATGATGGCAGTGACCTTCCCCTTGGGGATGGTGACGGAAACGTCCTTCAGCACAGGCCGCTCCGGGGAATAGGCAAAGCCCACGTTTTCCAATGCAATGTCGGAGCACCGGGCAGGAACGGCTTCGCCGCCTTCCTTTTCAGGCTCCGCTTCGGAGATGCTGTTGATCTTCTTCATGTTGCCGAAAATGCCGGACACGGAGCCTACGTTCATGAAGAACTGCATCAGCTGCAGCCCCACAATGCCGGTGATCATGTAGAAGGCGGTCAGGTCGCCGATGGTCAGCTCTCCGGTGGACACGAACTGTCCCCCCAGCACAAACACGATGAAGATGAACATGATGGAGAACATGCTGGATACCAGCTGGTACCCGGCCACCATCAGCCAGTTCAGGAAGTCCGCAATGTACATCCGCTTAAAGGTGGCGTTGGCCTTCTGGCTTTCCAGCTTTTCGGCGGCGGCGCTCTTAATCAGGCGGAAGTTCCGCACACGCTCCGCCAGATAGCCCAGGCTGCTGGCCACGGTAACAGTGCTGTACACACCCAGCTTATACATCAGCTTGCCGTAGATGATGCAGATGATAAGGGTCAGGGGAATGATCAGCAGGGAATAGTTGGCCAGCATGGTGTTGTAGCTGTACAGGCGAATGAAGGCCTGCACAGAGGTAACCACGCACACCACAAAGGACACTGCCATGGAGAACAGTGAAGAGGGAGCACTGGCATCGGAGGTGATTCGGCTCACCAGCTCGTTGCCGTTGTCCTGATCATAGAACTTAGAGGGCAGGTGCATGATCTTTTCCCACAGCTTGCACCGAACCCGCAGGTTGATGGTCTCCTCCATGCGCCGGGTAAAGTAGTTGGAGGCAATGGACAGCACTGCTGCCGCCGCGGTAATGGTAATGTAATTGAAAAGCACGCTGGCGTTAATGGCCTTCTGGCTGGTATCGATAACGCTGGCGGTCAGGGTAGCACTTTGCAGCTCCGCACTCATGGTGGAGGCGGAGAACAGGAAGGACAGGAGAATCAGCACCCAAGGCATTTTGACGCCCTTCAGGACGCTGAACTGCTTTGCTAGCTTCTTCATTGCTGCTGCTCCTTTCCTTCGTTTTCTACCATGTGCCGGTAGGTGGGGCAGGTTTCCATCAGGTGGATGTGATCCCCGTCTCCTACCAGAACGCCGTCACACAGCACAATCATCCGCTCGCACCGGCGGGCATAGTCCAGGTCATGGGTCACAAGGATGCGAGTCTTGCCGGCGAACACCTCATCCATGGTGTCCTGTATTTTGGCGGACACCCGCACATCCAGGGCACTGGTGGGCTCGTCCATCAGGATCACATCGCCGCCCCGGAGCACCTCCCGGGTCAGCACCAGCCGCTGCTTCTGTCCGCCGGACATGGAGTCGCCCCCGGGGGCAATGGCCTGATTCAGCCCCTCTTCGCAGCTCTCCAGGTATTCCATAAAGCCGGTACGCCGGGCAGCGTCCAGAATTTCCTCATCCGTCACCGGCCGGTCAATGCCGTAGGTCAGGGCTTCCCGCAGGGTGCCGCTGAAGATGCCTGCTCCCTGCTGCACGTAGGCCAGCTTGTGCCGGAAGGTTTCCAGAGAAATCTCCCCAATGTCCTGACCGCCTACCGTTACCCTGCCGGAATCCGGGGTGTAGAACCGCTCCAGCAGGCTGACGGAAGTGGTTTTGCCGCTGCCGCACATGCCCACAATGGCCACGCTGCCCCCGTCCGGCACGGTAAAGGAAACATTCTTCAGGGCAGGCTCCTCCGTGCCGGGGTAGGTGAAGGTGACGTTTTCGAAGCGGATCTCGCCCCCTACGGGGAAGGCGGCCGCTCCTGCGTCCTCGTCCTCACCGTTCATGATGCCGGAGGTGCGTTCAAAGCCGCCCTTGATGCCCTTGATCTTCACCCACTGATCGAACACGCCGTCCATAATGGGGAACAGGTTCTGGGTGAAGAGGAAGAAGGCCAGCCACATGGTGAGGTCGATTTCCTTCCGCTGGAGCAGAATCACCGCCACCACAACCACCACAAACTTTTGCAGGATGCCGATGACCGCCACAATGCCGGAGGCGGTGTTTTCCACCCGAACCACCTTCATGTTGGCCTTCAGGATCTCCCCGGCCACCTGCTGACCCTTTTCCCCCTCCGCCTGCTCGTTGGTGTAGGTCTTAATCAGGGGAAGATGGTTAATCCGATCCGCCAGAAAGCTGGTCAACTGGCCGATGCGGCCGTAGAGCCGGGTGGTGGCGGTCTGCATTTTCTTGCCCACGAACAGGGCGTACAGGTACTTGATGGGAATCAGGGCGAAGCAGGACAGTGCCAGCACCCAGTGATACTGATTGATGCGCACCAGCGCCGCAATGACGTAGTACAGGTCGGGAATCAGGTAAATGATCACATTCACCAGGCTGTTGACGGCGGAGCTGGTATCGTTGATGATGGTGCTCATCAGGTCGGAAGGATCATTCCGGTCGAAGTGCTCCATCTTCATGCCCAGCATCTTCTGCCAGATGCTTTCCCGCGCCTTCCGCACACTGAGAGACTGAGCCTGCACCTGGCTGGACACCATCACGAAGGACATGAGCCCCAGGGTAATGTAGTACACCACCGCCTGCCCGATGGCGCCGGCGGAAAGATCCCCGCCCAGCAGGCTGGCGGTCATATCCGGAAGGTTCAGCAGCATGGTATTGAAGGCCATATTCAGCGTCAGGGCAATGATCACCCACACCCAGGAAAGGTGAAGCTTCTTCAGGGTGCTGAACAGGCTTTTCCAGGTTCCGCTGTTCTGTTTCTCTTTTTGTTCCATACCGAACTCCTGTCAAGGCAAGCCACAAAGGGCTGCCTCGTAGCCAATCAAATTTGCAAAGGTTGTATCATGGACATTCCCGCTTTGAAAAAGGGCGGATGCCATACCATGTGGCACCCGCCGCAGACACAAAATTCAAAGGATTGCTCAGGTCACGAACACTCATGGTGTGGTCTGTCTCGCCATACTCAACACCCCGAGATGCGTTGGAGAGCTCGCCATGCTCAACACCCCGGGAGGTGTTGGAGGGCTCGCAAGCCCTCCGACAGAAAATCGTGAATCGGCGACATGCGCGGCGATTCACGCAGCAATCCGAAGGATTGCTTCCTTACACGAGGGAGTGGCCGGGAGAAGGGCAAAGCCCTTCGACCAACGACCGAGTGCGAATCCTCGAAAAAACGGCAAAGCCATTTTTTCGAAATGCTTATTCGTACACCTGCGCCATGAAGGTTTCTTCAATCAGCCGGGTGTACTCGGACAGGGAGTGATCCTTCAGCAGATTGAACGCAATGTACTGGTCAATGGAGGAGCTCAGCTCTGCCCCGGTATAGGACACCATCAGCACCGTGTCAGACACACGGGTAGCACCGCTGGTGGATTGAGCCAGCTTGTCAGCGCCTTCCTTGGTGGGGCTTTCGTAATAGGTGTAGGCAGCCACAATGTCCCCGTCCTTGCCGTAGAGGTAGGTGGTCAGGGAAGAGATGCAGTCCGCTTCATCCTCGCCCACGGCAGCCTGACCGCTGGCGGTAAGCACCACCTTCTGGTCATACGCAATGTCGGTGGGATCCTTGTGGTCAGCATAAGGCTTGTAAGGATTGTCCCCGGCTTCGCCACGGACGCTGTAGCTCATCTTCAGATAATCCACATAATCAGTATCGGTGGTCAGCCCCATCAGCTCCATTTCGGAGGCAATGGCAGCCTTGTCAACTACGTTCTTGAGCACCGTGTCGCTTTCGGCGGTAAAGGTCATGCCGAACACGTCGGTCATGGCATTGAGCACCGTATCCTTGTCGCCGGCACTGGTGAGCATCAGGTACATGTCGGACTCCACAGGGGTGCTGTCCTTGGCATAGACCACGAAGTACAGGGTCACGTCCCCGGCAAGGGTCACCAGCTTGGACTCGTCCGGCAGACCCAGATCCACTTCCTGCCCGGCTTCATAGGCCTCATACTCGCCGGTGGAAATGTTCACCCAGCCCTTGGCCAGGCCGGTGGCGGCATCATAGTCGTACATGCCGATGACATTGCCGCTCTCGTCCATCACCATGGTATTGGGATAGGCAGCACTGCTGGCGTACTCGGCCAGGGTCGCCCCGAAGCCGGTGTTGGACAGCACGGTGCGGGTATCATAGCTTACGCCGCTGGGATCCTTGTGGGAATAATCCCCCAGCTTCACCACATCCGCCTGGCTGAACAGGCTGCTGCTGCATCCCGTCAGGGTCAGCAATACCGTCAGAAGCAGCACCACGGACAGAACCTTTTTCATGATTGTTCGCTCCTCTTTTTAGTGTATCGACAAAGTGGCAAAGCCACTTTGTCGAGTTTTGCACGCCCTCACTGGTCGAACGGTTTCACCGTTCTCCCGGCCGTTCGTTCGCGTAATGTAGCAATCCTTCGGATTGCTGCGGCTTTCACCGCACATGTCGCTGAAAGCCGATTAGCAGTTGGATGGCTTGCGAGCCCTCCAACGCCACCCGGGCAGTAACCATCTGTTATTTTTCCTTATAATACAGCTTGCAATGGCAATAGCCTTCGAAATTGGGATCCTGCATCTGGGACTTGAATTCCTCGCAGATGCACTTGTACTCGGGCTTGATTTCCCGCCGGCAGGGGCAATAGCCGCCGGAGGCCTTCAGCCCTGCCCGGATCCGTGCCACCACGGCAGGATCCTCATTCAGTCTCACCTTTCCCATGATGCTTCTCCTTATTCGTACAGCAGCTTGGCCACGTGGGTCAGCAGTTCGTTCCGGTCAATGCTGCCAATGGTGCGATCCACTTCCACGCCCTTGCGGAAATACAGCAGGGTGGGCATAGCGTCCACGTTGTTGGTGTTGGCCATGTCCGGGTTAAAGGAAACGTTGATCCGGCCAAAGGCCACACCGGGCAGTTCATCTGCCACGGCATCGTAGGTGGGCGCCAGCATGACGCAGGCAAAGCAGTTTTCGCCGTAGCAGTCAATGACCGCATACTCGGCCTCGGAAAATGCCTTCCAATCTTGATCCTTCAGTTCCTTGACCATGGTTAACCTCCCACCTTCTGCTGGATCAGCTGATTCAGGTACTCAAACATGGGCGTCATGCACAATTCGCTCCGGGATATTTCCAGCAGCTCTTCCCGGCCGGGCACCGGTTCGCCCACCAGCTGGAACATTTCCGCCATTTGGTCGGCGCCCTGCTCAATTTCCTCCGGCGTGGGCATCATGCCCTGTGCCTTGCAGATAGCTTCCGCGCACCACTGCTGCTTGCACTGGTACACGATGGACTGGGCGATTCGTTCATCTCCCATTTCCGCTGCGGCAGGATTCTGCTTCAGGAGCTCTTCCTTCATCTTAGTGACATAGTTAGTGACATAGGCTGCCAGTTCGCTTTCGTCATAGCTGTACTGGCTGCCGTTCACCATTTCATCCATGAAATGGCGCAGGATCTGCTTGCCCTGCTCCTGCTTCTGTTCCTTTTCCGCCTTGTCGGTCAGGTAGGCACGGTAAGCCTCCACGGTGGTGATGCCTTCCATGCCAAGGGCTGCCACGGCCGCGTCATCCACGGGCACAGGCACCCGGTGGATCACCTCTTCCACCGTCAAACGCACCGTTTTCCCGGCAAGGCTTACGGTGAATGCATCCCCGGGGTGCTTGCCGACAGCCACCTTGGCCGCCTCTTCCGCCCCGGGCAGCTGAACGCCGGTGAACAGGAGGATGGTCCTGCTGTCCGGGTAGCTTTCCTGATCCGCCCTGCAGCGAACCAGATCTCCTTCCGCCGCCTGCTCTGCCTTGGTTTCCTGGGCGCAGCGCAGGGAAAGCGCCTTGATTTCATCCTCAATGTGCCGGGTATCAATCTGGGTCTTCAGATATTCGGCGGGTATGGCAATGCTGTCCACATCATACAGCTTGGTTACAAATCCGTTCATAGGCCCGTCCTTCCGTTCTGTGATTTTGCTCGAACGCACGCATGGATATTGTACTGTATATTTGCATAAAAGGCAAGGGGATGGGGGAAATCGCTCACGGCTCCAATGTCATGTTACAAAAGTATGAAGTCCATCGTCTCGTCGAGCAAATCCGTGTCATAGGCACAGATTTCCCGCAGCCGCTTCATGGAAGTTTTCTTTGGAACCGGGAGATGTTTCAATGCGGACAGTGCCAGATGCCGGATGACAGCCATGTTTTCCGGAGCGTGATCTTTCCTAATGTGTGAATGATCCTCCCGAAAAGATACGTCCAAACAATCATGAAGCCCATTTTCAATGCTCCAGTGTCTGCGCATGGCATCTGCAAATGCCTCGATGCTTTTCAGTGAGGTAATGGCGTAGCGGGTTTCGGTCGTTTCTGTTTCGCCGATGGTGACACGGCATCGCCCAGGAGCCTATCAGCCTGGAGCTGTAAGGGCGGTTAACGGAGTTTTTCCATAAATAAAGCAGAACACCGATGGAAGCAGCAATGCCGATTCCATCGGTGTTCTTATCTTATCCCGCGTTGCCCACCAGCTCAAAGGGGTCAGACACCATCTCGTACTTGACCCCGGCGATCCAGGCGGAAATATGGGCTTTGTAGGTGCCGGCAGGGGCGTACTCCCCGGAGGAGGTTTTGCCGTTCCAGCAGAAGGTGGAACCCAGGGGCTTCATCTGCTCCGGCCGGCTTCCCTGACGGGTGCAGATGCGGCGCACCGTGTTGCCTGCTTCATCCTCAATGGTGACGGAGATTTCACAGGGAAACTGGTGGTGCACCAGAATATTCATCTCTTCATAGTTTTGCGGGCTGAAGTGATCTCCGGTATACACTTCCAGCAGCGGATCCCCCTTCAGAGGCGGAATGGTCAGCACCCGGCTGGAAATCATGGACACGCTGTTGTTGCGGATGGCCAGCATCTGCATCAGCACATAGCCGTAGGAACCTGTGTCATCCCGGGAGAAGGTGAAGGTGCGTTCCTTGTAGCCGGGGGACAGGAAGCCCTGGGCGTCGCCGAATTCCCCGTACTGCTCGCTGTTGTCCCACACAAGGTTACTGTGTTCAAAGTCCCACTTGCCCTCCCGGTGCATCACCGTTTGATAGGCGATTCGGGCAGAGGTCAGCATAGTGAAGGAGAAATTCGCCGTGGGGATAGTGTCCGTCAGGGTTTCTCCGGAAAAGGTCAGGCTGCTAACAATGGAGGTTCGATCCTGATCCTTCAGCACTTCCGTGTTATAGGACAGGATCACGAAATCGTCCTCTTCCGGGTACATCCGGGTGGTGGATGCGCCGTGATTCTCCAGCAGATAATTCTTCAGCTCAGTCATGGTGATGTGCCCATCCCGGTCGGCATCTGCCCCGTAGGCACCAAGGTAGCTTAAACCACGCACCAGAGCAGAGGAGAAATAGCCAGCCCCGGCGGATTCGCTGGCGTCCTCGTTGCCGGCCCAGAACCAGCTTTCCTCTGCGCCGCCGGAAGAGCAGATCACCTTGTAATCCTTGCCCACAAACACGTTGTCAAAGGGGGGATGGACGCCCTTCCCCAGCATGGCGCCGGAGTGGCATGCGTCGACAATCAGCACTTTCGTGCCCTTGATTTGGTCAAAGGTTTCCTTCAGCTCGGAGGCGGTAATGCCGTCCTCCCGCACGCCGTCGGAAAGGAGCAGGGTCATGCTGCCGTTGGCTTGCCCCTGCTTCCACAGGCCATGGGTGCTGATGTAGAAAAAGCTGACGTCATCCTCGTCCGCATCGGCGAAGGTTTCCAGTATCAGCCGTTCCAAGGCTTCCTTGCTGTACAGGTCGTTTCGGCGGGTTACCATGGTCACAGGATCCAAGTCGCCCCCGGAAAGAACGCTCATCATTTGCGTCACGTTATTGGCGGAGGAAGGTGCTGTGCTAACCTGGGACACGAAGTTATCGCACCCCACCAGCAGCACCCGATCCACAGATTCCGCAAGGACAGGAAAGCACAGTGCGCAGCCCAGCAGGAGCGCGAAAAAGAAAAGACTTTTCCGGCGCACGGTGTTCCCTCCCTTCCTTACATTCAAGGCATATTATACACTGTTTTGGCCTATCTATCCACCATTTTCGTTTCATGAGCCGTGAACATTGTGAGAATTTTATCTTTCCATGGCGAAACCGGTTGATATCTCATCCAAAAATGATAGGGCGGCAGCGGATTGGCTGGACGATGTAACCGCATCGTGATACAATAAGGAGGATTCGGAAGGCCTTGAACATCACACAAGCCTTCGCAAAGGAGATGCCCATGCAAGACATTAATGCTCGAAAATTTCTGTGGCTGACCTCCGACGTGGTGACGGACGAGGACAAGAACACCATCATCGACATGGATGAAACTCAGCTGGCAGACTGCTTCTATCGGCAGCTGGCCTTCGGCACCGGCGGTCTCCGGGGGGAGATCGGCATGGGGGATGACCGGATGAACCTGTACACCGTCCGGCATGCCACCCGGGGATTGGCGGATTACCTGCTGTCCACCCCTCTGCCCCGGAAGGTGGCCATTGCCCACGACAGCCGCATTATGAGCCAGGAATTTGCCGAGGCGGCTGCGCTGGTGCTGGCAGAGCAGGGCATTACTGCCCTTATGTATCCCCGATTAGAGCCCACCCCTGCCCTTTCCTTTGCCGTACGGGATCAGGGCTGCGGCGCCGGCATCTGCATTACCGCCAGCCACAACCCTGCCAAGTACAACGGCTACAAGGTTTACGGGGCGGACGGCTGCCAGATTACCACGGAAGCGGCCAACGCCATTCAGCAGTGCATTGCCGCCGCTCCCCTGTTTGTGAAAAGCACGCTGACCTTCGAGGACGCCAAAGCCCAGGGGCTGATTCGTGACCTGCCGGAAGATGCGCTGGATCGGTTCCTGCAGGCGGTGGAAGGGGAACAGCTTCGCCCGGAGCTGAACCAGGTGCCCCTGAAGGTGGTGTACACCCCTCTGAACGGCACAGGGCTGGAATGTGTCACCCGGATGCTTCGGGATTGCGGCATTACGGATGTGCACGTGGTGGCGGAGCAGGAGCATCCGGACGGTCACTTTCCCACCTGTCCCTACCCGAATCCGGAAATTCGGGAAGCCTTGGCTCTGGGCATCCGGGATTGCAAGGCTTATCAGCCGGATCTGCTCCTTGCCACCGACCCGGACTGCGACCGGGTGGGCATTGCCGTGCCGGTGGGCGATGACGTTCGCCTCATGACCGGCAACGAGGTGGGCATCCTGCTCATGGACTATATCGCCAAGACCCGCATAGAAAAAGGCACCATGCCCCTGAAGCCGGTGGTGGTGACCACCATTGTATCCAGTGCCATGGCGGACAAGGTAGCGGAGCACTACGGCATAGAGCTGCGCCGCACCCTGACGGGCTTCAAGTTCATCGGGGAGCAAATCGGTCTGCTGGAAAAGGCAGGGCAGAAAGCCCGGTATCTCTTTGGCTTTGAGGAAAGCTACGGTTACCTTTCCGGCACCCATGCCCGGGACAAGGATGCGGTGAACGCTTCCCTGCTGATTTGCGAAATGGCACGGTACTACAAACAGCAGGGCATGACCCTGCCGGAGGCTATGGACAGCCTGTACCAGACCTACGGCTATCACTTCAACAGCCTGCACAGCTACACCTTTGAAGGGGCCAAGGGCATGACGGTCATGGGGGCAAAGATGGCCGCCCTGCGAACCGACTCCCCCAAGACCATCGCCGGTGCAGCGGTCACTGATGTGAAGGATTATCTGTCCCAAGGCACCGGCCTGCCTGCCGCTGATGTGCTCACCTTCTGCCTGGCAGGCGGGGACAAGGTGATCATTCGCCCCAGCGGCACAGAGCCGAAGATCAAGGCCTACACCTTCACCAAGGCGCAGGACGAAGCCGCCGCCAAGGCGCAGGAAGCGCAATTGGGTGAGTGGTTGGATGCATTGATGAACGGATAAGAAAATCCCCGTGCAGGTTCATCGCCTGCACGGGGATTGCTTTTAGTCTTTACAACTGATTAGGCAGCAGGAGCGTCGGTGGTAGCAGGAGCTTCCTTCTCCACAAACTTCAGAGCGTCCATCAGCTTGATGCAGTTCTCCACCATTTCGTCGGTGATGGGGGAGAAGTCAACATTCCAGGTCTGCACGTTCACGAAAACGCCGTCCTTGATGGTCACAACCTGTGCAGCGTCAAACAGAGTGTTGTCAACGATGTACAGGATGCGGATGCCGTCGTCCAAGTCGCGCACCTTGTAGGTGTAGTCGCCGTCTTCGGTTGCAATGGCCTGGAAGAGCTCCTCAATCTGTTCATCGGTGGCGTCGCTCAGGTTAGCACCATCCAGCAAGGTTTCGTCGCTGGCGGACATGGTGAGGAAGTAGGTGGGACCATTGACAATGCCGTTTTCATCATACTGGCCGAAGGTAACGTACACAGTGCCTTCGTACTCTTCATAGGACACGGTGGTGCCTTCAACTTCGGGTACTTCCACATTGAAAGGCAGGCCGGTGGTGCCAATCAGGGTGGTAGCAGCATCCTCCGCCAGGGCGGATGCGCAGCCCAGCAGCATCATGGCTGCCATCAGCAGGGCAATGAACTTCTTCATATGTGCATTTCCTCCTTATTGTGGATGATCAGCTTAGCGGTCCAGCAGGATCTTCATGATGAAGCCGCAGCGGTTGTTTTCGGCGTCATACACCTGGCACCAGGTCTTGTTCTCCTTCAGCACCAGCAGCTGCTTGCCTTCATAATACTTGGCCTGCACGGAGGATGCCTTGCTGGGAGCCCACCGCATGTTGACAAAATTGCCGGGGGTGGAGGGCTTCACGGTGGTGTAAGCGTTAACGTCCTTGAAGTTGTTGAAGATGCTGTTGGTCAGGGTGTCAGCGGTGCTGCCCTTGGTGGATCCCTTAGAGGGCTTGCTGCTCACCAAATAGCGGCTCATGATCCAGCCGGTTCCGGAGTAGCCGGAGTAGCCAACCTGGCTCCAGCCGTTCACGGTGCTGTACACGGTCACGCCGGTGCCATAGGGAACGGTGGTGATGATGGCATAGTTGGTGCCTGCGCCGTAACGCATGTTCACACTTCCGCCGGTGCCGGTCTTCACGTACTTAATGGTAGGAGTGTCTGCCAAGGCTGCCATAGGAACAGCTGCCAGCAGCAGGACTGCTGCCATCACAAGGGCCATGATCCTGAACTTCTTCATACTAAATTCCACCTTTCTATTCAGAGGTGGTGTAACCATCTCTGTGGCTATAGAATATCACAAAAGTCGTTAAAACGCAAGCAATCTGACGAAGCTGTTACAAATGAAAATGGTTACTTTTGGCGTGAAATGGTCAGTTTGATTCCACAAACCACAAAAAACAAGGTTCTTGATTGCAGAAAAAGGAAATAGGCCATGGATGTCGAACGTATATACTGATGCTCATTGATGAACAGCTATCCTAAGGTGGTGTTGGAGGGCTCGCAAGCCCTCCAACTCTAAATCGGCTTTCAGCGACATGTGCGGTGAAAGCCGAAGATTCTCGAAGAGAAGCTTCCTTACGCGAACGAACGGCCGGGAGAACGGTGAAACCGTTCGACCAGTGAGTGAGTGCAAAACTCGACAAAGTGGCTCTGCCACTTTGTCGATGCCTTGCCCCCCTGCTTCGGCAGGGGATTTTTGTTTGTCTGTCCCTCTTTCCTTTGCCGGAAAAAGCGTGTATACTGTTGGCAAAACAATGAGAACCCACTCGAAGGGGGAAATGATATGAAACCGGAATGGGAAGACAGGCTGAAGCACTGGCTGAACACCCTGAAGAAGGAATTTTATCAGCCCATGGGCACCATTGCCTTGGAAGGATTCAACACGTACGATTTGCTTTCGCCGGAGGAAGCGGAGCAGGAGACTTTTGTGCCCATGCCGGAAGGCACGGCTTGGGGCTGCACCTGGGCATATGCCTGGCTCCGGGGAGATATTGCCCCCGGGGCGGAGCTGCAGGGCAAGCGGCTGGTCATGAGCCTGAACGCCGGGGGCGAGGCAACCCTGTTTGTCAACGGGGAAGCCTTCGGCACCCGCCGGGCGGAATGGGTGAAAGAGCCTCATCACTACATTTGCGATCAGGTACTGACCAATGATTTTCAACCGGGGCAGACCTTTCATCTGCTGATGGAGGCCTATGCCGGCCATGATTATCCCCAAAGCGAAACAGGGCTCAGCTGCTCCACCGGACCCATTCGCCCGGATGAAGGCGACTATGCCCCCCGGGATGAGCAAGAGCTTCGGCAAACCGTAGGGCACAGCACCTGGGGTATTTGGCATGAGGAAGCCTACCAGCTGTGGATGGACGTCATGACCCTGAACCTTGCAAGGTCTGCCGTGGATCCTGCTTCCCTGCGGCTGTGCCGGCTGGAGGAGGCGCTGGAAACCTTCATGCTGGAGACGGATTTCGAGCAGCCCCGGCAGCAGCGTCTGAAAAACTATGCCCGTGTCAGGGAACTGCTGAAGCCTGCCCTGTCTGCTCATAACGGTTCCACCATGCCTCGGTTCTCTGCCATCGGTAATGCCCACTTGGATGTGTGCTGGCTGTGGCCTTATCGGGAAACGGAACGGAAGGTGGCTCGCACCTTTGCCCAGCAGCTTCGCCTCATGGATATGTACCCGGAATACAAGTTCTTGCAGAGCACCCCGGAAACCTATCAAATCTGCAAAACCCTGTATCCCAAGCTGTATGAGAAAATCAAGGAAAAGATTCGTGCCGGGCAGTGGATTGCCGACGGCAGCATGTGGGTGGAGCCGGATACCAACATGACCTCCGGGGAAAGCCTGATCCGTCAGCTGATCCACGGCAAGCGGTTCTATCAGGAAGAGTTCGGCATGGACTGCCAAACCCTGTGGCTGCCGGATACCTTCGGCTACAGTGCCGTGCTGCCCCAGCTGCTGAAGGGATGCGGCGTCAAATACCTGACCACCCAGAAGATTTTCTGGACCTACAACGGTTCGGATCGGTTCCCTTATCATTACTTTACCTGGCAGGGCATGGACGGCAGTGAAATCACATCCTTCCTGCACATGGACTATACCTCCCGTACAGACCCGGCCACCCTGTCGGATCGGTGGAAGAACCGGGTGCAGAAGCGGGACTTGGATCGATTCCTGCTGCCTTTCGGCTACGGGGACGGGGGCGGCGGCCCTACCCGGGATGATATTGAGTACCTTCGCCGGGAAGAAGACTTGGAGGGCGTGCCGAGGGCAGCCATGGAGGCACCGGAAAAATTCTTCAGCGACTATCTGGCGGAGGAAGGCGCGCCCAAGCATCGGTATGTGGGAGAGCTGTACTTCCAGTGCCACCGGGGCACGTATACCGGTCAGGCAGCCATCAAGCGGGGCAACCGAAAGAGCGAAATCATGCTCCGGGAAGCGGAAATGTGGGCGGTGGCTGCCATGGACAAGCATCCCTATCCCATGGCGGTGCTGGATCAGTGCTGGAAGCATGTGCTGCTGAATCAGTTCCACGACATCCTCCCCGGCAGTTCCATCGCCCGGGTATATGACGAGGCACGGACGCTGTATGTGGAGATTCTGGCCAACGGGCGAAATGTGGTCAATGCCTCCTGTGCCGCATTGACGGAAGGGGAGGGCACCACTTATTTTAACAGCCTTTCCTGGGATCGGAATGCGTTGGTGAAGACGGAGAAAGGCTACGGCATTGCCCATATTCCTGCCTGCGGTTGGACGTCGGAGGTGGATGAGGATCTGCCTGCCTTCCCGGTAACGGTGCAGCAGGATGAAGAAGGAGTAACCCTGGATAACGGCGTCCTCTGCGTGAAGCTGAATCATCTGGGCGAAATCATCGACTGCCGGGATCAGGCGGGGCATCAGCGCATCAGCGGCAAGGGCAATGTGCTGAAGATGTACAAGGATGTGCCCCGGCTGTTCGACGCCTGGGATATTGACAGCATGTATGACCGGCAAGGCGTACCCATCCCTGCGGAAGCCACTATGCAAATCCTTGAGGATACGCCGTGGAAGGCCGTGGTGGAGGTTACCCGCATTCTAGATCGTTCCCTGTGGGTGCAGCAGATTTCCCTGGAGGCAGGCAGTGCCCGGGTGGACTTCGATACCAAGGTGGACTGGCAGGAATGCCATCGCCTGCTGAAGGTAAGCTTTGCTACGGGCATCTGCACCGAGGAAGGCATCAATGAAATTCAGTTCGGCTACGTGAAACGTCCCACCCATCGGAGCCGCCCCTATGATGCGGATCGCTTCGAGGTGTGCAACCACCGTTATACCGCCCTGTGTGATGAAAACCGGGGTGCGGCCGTGCTGAACGACTGCAAGTATGGCGTCAGCATGCTGGGGGACGAAATTGCCCTGACCCTGCTCCGCGCCTCTACCTGCCCGGATCTGACGGCGGATCGGGGAGAGCATCACTTTACCTACAGCTATTATGTGTGGGATGGTCCCTTCGGGGAAAGCGACGTGGTGCGACAGGGCTATGAACTGAATGTGCCGGTGACCAAGGCGCAGGGCACCAAGGAGACGGGTTCCATGATGCACGTGGAGGGAAGCAGCAGTGTCATCATTGAAACCGTGAAAGCTGCGGAGGACGGCTCCGGGGACGTGATCATCCGCCTGTACGAAAGCAAGCATGCCTCTTGCGATGCGGTGCTGGCCTTGAATCTCCCGGCGGAAAGAATCACCCTGTGCAATATGCTGGAGGAGCCTTTGGAAGAGCTGCCGGATGTAAACGGCAGGGTGGCCTTGACCTTCCGACCCTTCGAAATCAAAACGGTGCGCCTGTCCGGACACTGAGGAAAACAGCCTGTGGATTGCACCTTTTTCCAACCTATGGTATACTGTCTATGCATTCTGGCATCAACATGAACGGAGGGATAGCACCATGACTGATGTTCAGCAGCAAGCAACAGAAACTTTCTCCTGCAAAGGCTGCGGCGGAAGACCTGTGTGGGATCCTGAAAGCGGGAATATGAAGTGCCCATTCTGCGGCTCCGTCACTCAGGTGGAGAAGGATCATACGCCGCCTACGGAGTATGCCCTTGGGGACGCACCCACGGCAGCGGCACGGGACTGGGGCGATAAGAAGCGGGTCATCCGCTGCGAAGGCTGCGGTGCGCAAACCGTGCTTGGTGCAAATGAAAGCGCCACTTTCTGCCCCTTCTGCGGCAGTCCTCACGTACTGGAAGACCAGAGCGAGGCCGGCATCTGCCCGGAAAGCGTGCTGCCCTTTGCTGTGGCGCAGAAGACGGCTGTGACCTCCTTCCGCTCCTGGCTGAAGCACAAGCTTTTTGCCCCGAGCAAGGCCAAGAAAATGGCGCAGCTGGGGCAGATCGCAGGCGTGTACCTGCCTCACTGGGCCTATGACGATCAGGCGGACAGCACCTACGTGGGCGAAGCCGGGTACCACTACTATGTGGAGGTTCCCCGTACGGTGACCCGGGACGGCAAACAGGTCACGGAAATGCAGCGGGAGCAGCGCACCCGGTGGGAACCGGCGGCAGGCAGGGTGGACGAGTTCTTTGACGACCTGCTGATTCCCGGCAGCAAACGGCTGGAACAGCACCTTCTGGAACGGGTGCAGCCCTATGACCTGAAGGGGCTGTGCCGCTACCGGGCGGAATACCTCAGCGGCTTTGCGGCGGAAAAGCCGGCCGTGACCATGGAGGATGGCTGGCAGGATGCCAAGAACCGGATTGAGAACCAAATGCGGGAGAAGGCTAGGCAGGATATCCTTTCCCATGCGGATGAAGCCCGGGTATCAAGCATCCGCACCAAGCATACCGATACCAAGTATAAGCTGACCCTGCTGCCCATGTACCTGAGCAGCTTTACCTACAAGGATAAGGTGTATCATGTGCTGGTAAACGGGCAGACCGGCAAGTGCAGCGGAGAAGCCCCGGTCAGCCCGGCACGGGTGGCTGCTGCCATCGCCATCGGTGCGGCAGTCTGCTACGGCTTGTACATGCTCTTCTCCAGAGTGATTTGAATGAAAGACCGATCGAGTGTATGCACCCGGTCGGTCTTTCGTGGGAAAATGCATTTTCCACTCAAAGGGAATGCAATCAAAGGAGTATTTCATGGAACACAAATGGATCACCCCGGCACGGATTTTTCTGCTGTGCATGACGGCTGTTTTTCTGGCACTGGGCGTAGTGGGTTACTGCTGCGACCGACAGACCAGCGAAACTTCGGCTTCCCTGATTGAGAAGCACACCTCCGGCGTGGGGCAGATTACGGACACCGCCGCCAGCCAAACCTTTACCGCAACGGAAAACAACCTGAGCGTTGTCAGCGTCATGTTTTCCAACTACGCCAAGAAGGTGAAAACCGGCACCCTGACCCTGACCCTGGCGGATGAGAACGGCGCGGTTGTGGGGGAGGACACCCAGGAAGCAGCCGATATGCGGAATAACGCCTTCGTTTCCCTGACCTTGGCATCTCCCCAGGCGGACAGCAAGGGTAAGGTGTACACCTTAAGCATTACGTCCACCTGCACGGAAGGCAAGGGCGTTACCGTGCGTATGGGGGAAAAGACCGCCGAGGATGCAGCAGCCGTACTGACCCTGCCCGACGGCACCACGGATACAGCGAATGCCATGAATCTGCGCCTGACCTACCGGGAAACGGTGGCCGGCCGGATGCCAGCCTTTACTTGTCTGCTGATCGCACTGTGCTTTGCCTGTGCTCTGCCCTTCGGCGGCAGAAAGGAGTCCTACCGTGCGTAAGTCATCGATCATCAAGTGGATTGTGCTGCCCTTGGTCATGGCAGCCGTGATGTTTGGCGTGGAGGTCTGCTGCCAGCTGCCCCTGCTTCGGCTCAAGGCGGAAGAGAAGGGGGACATTGTGCTGGATATGAGCACCTTCCAGCATGAAACGGCAGCGGAGGAAGAGGAAGAATCCTACGAGGACGATGCCGAAGAAGAATCGGAGGATGATACCGCCATTACTCTTTCCGGCGAGGGAGATCTGCTGACCATTCCTTACACCGGATATGTTCATGAACTGACCCTGTATGGCACCACCTCCAGCGGACAGTATTACAACGTAACCTGTGTCATGGAGGATGGCAGCACCTATACGGTGCGCTCTGCCTATCTGGAATCGTTGAACGAAGATTCCATCATTCTGGATCGGCAGGTGATCGGTCTGGTGGTGGAATTCAGCATGTGGGACGTGACCCTGACCGGTGCCACGATTCACAACGGCTTCTGCCTGAACTGGAACAGAATGCTGCTGACAGGCCTGTCTGCAGCTTGCCTGTATCTGCTGATTGTCTTCCGCAAGGCTTTCGGGAAAAAGCAGGAGCTGGCATTCCTGACGGTGGCTCTGTGCATGGGGCTGTTCCTGAGCATCGGCCTGCCTACCAATACCAGCCTGACCTTTGACGATCAGACCCATTCCAGCCGGATTTTCCTGCTGAGCACCTGGCCGAATACGGTTACCACCGGGGATGCCTATTTGCTGGACAGCCTGAGCTGGAGCCTGAATGTGGAAAGCACAGCCCTGCACCGGCTGGATACCCAGCGGGATGAAGCGGCTCTGTTCCGGGCGATGAGCACAAAATCGGAAGATATTGAGGATGTACCCACGGAGGTGCATTGGAGTTTCTCCGATGTAGGCTATCTGGCACCTGCCTTGGGCGCAAAGCTGGGGCGGATGCTGGGTTTGCCCTTCCCGGTGCAGCTGATTCTGGCACGGGTGTTCAACATGCTTTTCTATGTGCTGGTCAGCTATGCTGCCGTGAAGAAGCTTCAACGGTTTAAGATGACCATGGCCTGTGTGGCTCTCTATCCGGGCGCCATGTATCAGGCCTGCGTCCTGTCGTACGACTCTACGGGAACGGCACTGTGCTTCCTGGGGCTGGCCTTGGTCATGGATGCCATCATGGACAGGAAAACCCGACTGACTTGGCAGCGGGCATTGGGAATTGCTTTGTGTTTTGTGCTGGGCAGCCTGACGAAGATTGTTTACATCCCCATGCTACTGCTGACACTGTTACTGCCTGCAAGCAAGTTTGACACCAAGGCACAGAAGGTCGGCTTCAAGGTCATGATGGTGGTGCTGACCGTGGCTGTGGTGGGCGCCATGGCCATCAGCGTTGCGGGGGGCAGCGTGGCCTTGCAGGATACAAAGAGCGACGTGGCCGATACAGCCGGACAGTTCGCCTTCATCTTCGGACATCCGTTGACGTACCTGGAATATTTCTTCACTACGGTTTTCGGGAATTTCCAGTTCTACTTCATCGACACTGTGCGTACCCTGTGGGGCTACGCAGGGGAGTGCACTGGATTCCTCAGCTGGCTGCACTTGGGTTTGGCAGCCTTCACGGCCTTCACGGATAACGAGGAAAGCCTGAATCAGCAGCTGGACTGGAAAAAACGGTTGGCTATGCTGATCTTTGCAGGCATGAGCATCGGCATGGTGTTCACCACCCTGTATGTGGCCTTCTCGCCTGTGGGCGTTAACGATTTCGGCGGCGTACAGGCACGGTATTTCCTGCCGGTAATGCCTCTGCTGCTGATGCTCCTGTCCCCGGAAGGTATTAAGAACAGGATGAACCGTCAGGGCTGGACGCTGGCCTTCAGCATCCTGAATCTGATGGTGCTGGGCTGGATGAGCTACACCCTGGTGTGCTGCCAGTATTTCCTGTAAGGCGGGAAACGGTTCTGCTGTCTGTTTCGGGAAACGTTGAATTTCAGACACATTCTGCCGTTCGAGTTAAAAAAATAACGGGGAAAAGGACTGTACAATTTGGTTTTCCCATGCTATAATGTGCCTTGTAACCCAACCAGGCATCATTCCTCCTTTGGTTGTCACGCATATCCTTTGTCGGGACCCCCAATAGAAGCAACTGAATGGCAACATGGTATGGGTGCAGAATAAAGGAGGTTTTCCCACTATGTACCAGGACAAGACCCTGACCTGCCGTGACTGCGGCAACGAATTCGTGTTCTCCGCTTCCGAGCAGGCTTTCTTCGCAGAGAAGGGCTTCCAGAATGAGCCCAGCCGCTGCCCCGCTTGCCGTGCTGCTCGTCGCGCTCAGAACGGCGGCAACAATGCTCCCCGTCAGATGTACGAAGTGATCTGCGATGGCTGCGGCTGCACCACCCAGGTGCCCTTCCAGCCCCGTGGAGATCGCCCCGTGTACTGCCGTGCCTGCTTCGAGGCTCAGCGCGCAAACAACCGTTATTGATGAAAGGCCTTCGGGCTGGATCATAACGCTTATAGGCGATGAAGAAGATTCCCTGCTGCTCTGTACAGCGGGGAATTTTTTTACACACTCCGGTCACTTCGGGCAAAGCCGGTGTAAGATACATTTGTATTTTGGGCGAAAATAGGCTATAATAGAACCGTGCCGAAAGGATCGGCATGGCAAGAACGACTTGCCGAAGACCAACGGGAGGTTTATGGATGTACAAAGTTTTGCTGGCGACCGATCGCCCGGATGTTCAGGCGGCCTTCGGTGCAGTTTCATCCTGGGAGGACATGGGCTTCCGCCAGCCGAGGATTGTTTCCTCCGCCAAGGCGGCTGTGGATTCCCTCAAGGCACATCACGCCGACGGCATTGCCATGGCGCTTCCGGAAAATGACGAGAAGCTGCTGATGGCGTATCTCTCCACTGATTTTCCTATTCTGCCCATCTTTTCCGCCGGAAAGGATCAGGGGGAAGTGGTCAGCGCTGTGGAGGAGCTTCGACGCTTATTGAATCGCACCCATATGGACTTTTCCAATGATGACTTCGGTGAAAAAGATATGCTTCAGCTCTGCCGGCATGAATTCTTCCGCAAGCTGCTGGACGGCCAGGTGGTAGGTACTGATCGGGTCAAGAGTCAGCTGCTGCTGCTGCGCAGCCGGATGGATCCCAACAAGGCCTGCGTGGTGGTGGATCTTTCCCTGCCGGAGGGAGATGACTTCCTTTCCGGCCGGTGGCATTATGGTTCCGAGCGGCTGGAGATTGCCCTTCGCAATTTCTTCGGCGCAGAGCTGGACGGCATGCGGATGCTGATTTCCGTCCTGCCGGATGAGCGGATTAAGATGCTCTGCTGCCCCATGATCGGTTCCGAGGTGGCAGGGAATTCCATTACGGCAACGGTAGCCCAGCATGCGCAGGATGCTATGGAAAATGTCAAAGAGTATCTGGGCCTGGATCTCAGGATTACGAATATTCAGATTCTTCCCACGCTGACAGCGTTGGCAAAGGAACACTAAGGAGGGGACGCAATGGGCATCTTCAACATGATTCGCGGGCAGCTGATTGACGTTATTGAATGGACGAACAGCGATCGGGATACCATGGTATACAAGTATGACATGCACGGCAAGGAAATCATGATGGGTGCACAGCTGACCGTGCGTGAGGGGCAGACGGCCATCTTCGTCAATGAAGGACAGCTGGCAGACGTGTTCCAGCCCGGCCGGTATGAGCTGCAGACTTCCAACATGCCGATTATGACGGCGCTGCAGTCTTGGAAGTTCGGCTTCAATTCCCCCTTCAAGGCGGATGTGTACTTCGTGAACATGACCCAGTTCCTGGATCGTAAGTGGGGTACGGCCAATCCTGTCATGATGCGTGACACGGAGTTTGGCATGATTCGCCTGCGTGCTTTCGGCATTTATTCCTTCCGGGTGACGGATCCCGCTACCTTCCTGAAGGAAGTCTTCGGCACGGCCTCCCTGTATTCTACGGACGGGGTGGAAGGACAGATTAAGCGGACGCTGGTCAGCGGACTCAGCGATGCCATTGCGGAAAGCAAGATTCCCGCACTGGATCTGGCCGCTAACTATGACGAGCTGGGCAGCTATGCCATGCAGGCCATCAATCCCAAGCTGGCAGGCCTTGGCCTTCAGCTGGTAAGCTTTGTCATCGAGAACATTTCCCTGCCGGAGGAAGTGGAAAAGGCCATGGATCGCCGCACTTCCATGGGCGTGGTAGGGGATTTGAACCGCTATACCCAGTACCAGGCTGCGGAAGCCATGCGGGAAGCGGCCAACAACCCCGGCGGCACTGCAGGGGCAGGCGTTGGCATGGGTGCTGGCATGGCCATGGGTCAGATGTTTGCACAGGCCATGGGTCAGCAGCAGACGGCTGCCGCTCAGCCTGCTGCAGCACCTGCGGCGCAGCAGGGCGGCAAGTTCTGCACGGAATGCGGCACTCGGCTGCCGGACGGAGCAAAGTTCTGCTCCAACTGCGGCAGCAAGGTCGGTTGAACAACAGAAATTTGATAGAATCACCTGTAAGGACGACTGCGAAATGCGGTCGTCATTTTTGTGCAGAAAGCCGCGCCTATCACTTCACTTGCGTTTGTCATTTATGGACGGAAAATGAACGAAAATGACAAAATATATTGACAAGTTCATTTTGTGGCTGTATAATATGGCTAACATTAAACCGTTTCCAACAAACTCAAAGGAGGCTTTTCCATGAAAAAGGTATGCTCACTGGTTCTTTCTATCGTGTTGCTGGTGACCTTGGCACTGCCGGCTCTGGCCGACGGGCTGACGGTTGGTACCTATGATCCTGCATCTGCCGGCGCCACCGAAGTTGGCTTTGCTTGGTGGGGCAACCAGGTTCGTGACGAAGTAACCAAGGCTGCTACCGACTTCTTTACGGAGAATTATCCCAACATCACCTTTAACCTGAACACTAACGTGTGGAATAACTACTGGGCTCTGATGACCACTTATTCCGCAAACCATGACCTGCCTGATCTGATGCAGCAGGACTACGCTTACCTGGAACTGTGGGCCAACAACGGCAGCCTGCTGGACCTGACTCCCTATGTGGAAAGCGGCGCGCTGGATCTGAGCAACGTTCCTCAGAACATTATTGACACCGGTAAGGTTGGCGACGGCATCTATGCCGTGTGCGCCGGCGTGAATGCTCCCTCCCTGCTGTACAACAAGACCCTGACCGACAAGCTGGGCATCGAAGTGCCCAAGAACCTGACTTGGGATCAGTTCGTGGAAATCTCCCGCAAGATTTACGAAGCTGAAGGCATCGGCGCTGTTTACGGCGAAGGCAACTCCGAGAACATGCCTACCTTCTACGCTCGCAGCCTGGGCTACACCTCCCTGTGGACGGCTGAAGGCCTGGCTCCCACCGCTGAGGAAATGGCCGGCTACTATCAGCGCCTGATCGATGGCGTGGCTGAAGGCTGGATGTTCGACACCGACAAGATCGCCGGCGTGAACGTGACCGACCTGGCACAGCATCCTCTGGTATATGGCACTTCCAACGACGTTCGTTCCTGGTGCGCATTCGCATTCTCCAACCAAATCTCCGCTTTCCAGACCGCTGCAACGGCTGACGGCATCGAGCTTGGCCTGACCAACTGGGCATCCTCCGATCCCGTAGCTTCCAACTACGTAAAGCCCAGCCAGTTCTTCTCCGTGACCACCGATGCTGAGAATCCTGACTTGGCCGTGGCCATCCTGAACTACCTGATCAACGACGTGGAAGGCAACAAGATCCTGCAGGCCGAGCGCGGCATTCCTGCCAGCAGCGCCGTGGCTTCCGCCATCGCTGACAGCATGGACAGCGTGAACCCCACCTACAGCATGACCGTTGAATATCTGGAATATGTAACGGCCAACTCCAGCCCCATCTTCTCCGCACTGCCCAGCTTCGTTGGCACGGTGCAGACCGAAGTGCTGCAGACCCTGAGCGAAGAATGCCTGACCAAGGGCACCTCCATGACCGCTGCAGAAGCTGCACAGATGCTGGTTGAGCAGACGGCTGAAATCGCTGCTGACTATTGAGTGTAAGGCTTCGCACTGCGCGTCCCTGACAGTGCCATTTGAAAAGACGCAAGGAGAGGGGGGCGACACTCGCCCTCCTCTTTCTCTTTCCTCCCATATGATTTGAACACAAGGAGGTATGAATGCCATGACTGTTGCGCCCCGGGCAAAAAAGAAGGGCTTCGCCGCATGGATTGGTAAAGAAAGTACCGCAGGTTATGTCTTCAGTCTGCCGTTTATTTTCGGCTTCCTGATGTTCATGGCCATCCCCATGGGTCTGTCTCTCTATTATTCCTTCTGCAAGTATGATATTCAAAGCGCACCCACATGGATTGGACTGGATAACTACATCAAGATTTTCACCAACGATTCTACCTTTACCAAAGCATTGACCGTCACTTGCTACTATGCGCTGATCGGTACTCCCTTGAAGGTGATCTTCGCGTTGATCGTAGCACTGATTCTGAATCACGAAAGCAAGGCTGTTCCGATTTATCGGGCAACATACTATTTGCCGTCCATCATCGGCGGCTCTGTGGCTGTGGCTATTCTGTGGCGGCGGCTGTTTGAGTCCAACGGTACCATTAACGCTATTTTCGGCGGTATCCTTCCCTTCTTGGACGGTTATAACTGGTTTAGCGAAGGTCCTGCCATCTGGGTGCTGATCATCCTGACCGTGTGGCAGTTTGGCTCTTCCATGCTGATCTTCCTGTCTGCACTGAAGCAGATTCCCCGGGAGCTGTATGAAGCATCTCGTGTGGATGGCGCTACCGGCCATCAGCAGTTCTGGCATGTTACCCTGCCCCTGCTGACGCCCACCATCTTCTTCAACCTGGTGCAGCAGACCATCAACTCTTTCCTGGCATTCACCCAGTGCAAACTGATTACCAACGGCGACCCTCGAAAGTCCACCCTGTTCTACACCGTGTACCAGTATAACAAAGCCTTCCCGGCAGTGGGCAAGAGCCAGATGGGCTATGCTTCCGCCTTGGCTTGGATCATGCTGGTCATCATTACGGTGGTTACGGCCATCCTCTTCTGGAGCCGCAGCAAATGGGTGTATGAAGATTAAGAAAGGAGGCCATTCGTCATGGTTGGTAAAAGTCGCTGGAAAGAAGTCATTTATCACGTGCTAGTCACCATC
Organism: Clostridia bacterium; assembly: GCA_030529995.1. Lineage (GTDB taxonomy): Bacteria > Bacillota > Clostridia > Christensenellales > Aristaeellaceae > CAKUFA01. Next base: position 19,706 of record JAUMVT010000005.1, on the reverse strand, counting down.
GGTGCCATTATCATGATTTATCCGCTGCTGTGGATGGTGCTGTCCTCCTTTAAGCCGACGGATCAGGTGCTGCCCACGGCCTCCAGCCTCATTCCGTCTACTTGGACGCTGGATAACTACGTTCAGGGCTGGAAGGGCTTCATGGGCTACACCTTTGGCACCTTCTTTGCAAACTCCTTCTTTATTGCACTTACGTCTACCTTCGGTACCCTGATGTCTTCCGCCTTTGTGGCCTACGCACTGAAGCGGCTTCGGTTCAAGCTGCGGGGCGTGCTGTTCATTCTGGTGCTGTCCACCATGATGCTGCCGGCTCAGATCCTGATGATTCCTCAGTTCATGTGGTATCGGCATCTGAACTGGGTGGGTACCTACTACCCCATGATTCTTCCCTATTTCTTCGCCATTCAGGGATTCTTCGTGTACCTGATCATGAACTTCATCGGCGGTATTCCTGCGTCCCTGGATGAGGCTGCAAAGATTGACGGCTGCTCCTATTACGGAATCTTCTTCCGTATTATCCTGCCGCTGATCGTGCCCGCCCTTGTGACCTCCGCCATCTTCTCCTTCATCTGGCGCTGGGACGACTACCTGTCCGCTCTGCTGTACGTCAACCGTGCCAGCATGCGCCCGGTATCCCTGGCATTGCAGCTGTTCAACGATCCGTCCTCCGGCTCGGATATCGGCTCTACCTTGGCCATGTCTACCTTGTCCATTGTGCCGGCGACGGTGATCTTCCTTATCTTCCAGAAGTCTCTGGTGGAAGGCATTGCTTCTACGGGTATTAAGGGTTAATCAACCTTTCTTCGGGTCTGCCCCATGCTGTGAGGCAGACCCCTTGTGTATTTTGACAAGGAGGATTGCTCATGCGAAAAATTGGCGTGCTGACCAGCGGCGGCGACAGCCCGGGCATGAATGCTGCTATTATGTCCATTGCCAGAAGCGCATCCCTGTACGGTATGCCGCTGGTGGGTATTAAACGGGGGTATAACGGCTTGCTGCGCAAAAGCACCAACCTGCGGGATGACGTGATGGAAATGGTGCTGGATACGGTATTGGACATTGCCGACCAGCCCGGCACCTATCTGCGGACGGCCCGGTGTCGTGAATTCCTGGATCCCGTATGGCAGGCAGTGGCGGTTAAGACCCTGCACGATTTGGAAATTGACGGCTTGGTGGTGATCGGCGGTGACGGAAGCTTCCAAGGCGCCATGCGGCTGTGCGAGCTTGGCATTCCCTGCATCGGCATTCCGGGCACCATTGATAACGACTTGGCTTATACGGAAATGACCCTGGGCTTTGAAACGGCGGTGCAGGTCTGCACGGAAGCAGTGCGTTCCATTCGGGCGACTTCACGCAGTCATGATCGTCCTGCGGTCATTGAGGTTATGGGACGGCACTGCGGCGACATTGCCCTGAAAACGGCCTGTGCCACAGGGGCGGAAATCGTTGTGGTGCCGGAAGTGCCTTGGTCGGTGGAAGAGGTTGCCGCAAGGCTGAATAAGCAGATTGCAAAGGGGAATACCAGAGCCAGCATTGTGGTGGCGGAAGGCTGCTGGGAATCCATGGCGCCCTTCGATATGTATACCTTCCTGACCAGCCGCGGCAAGCAATGCTTTGAGGGTGAGCCTATCAGTGCGCCTCGGTTTGCGTCCATTCTCAAGCGCATGTGCGGCATGGCGGAAGTGCGGGCAACGGTCATCGGCTATACCCAGCGAGGCGCTGAACCCGTGGCCAAGGACAGCGCATTTGCCTTCGAGGCAGGCAATCTGGCAGTGCGTCTGCTTCGGGATGGCATCAGCAATCAGGTGATCGGCGTCCATCAGGGCAAGGTATTCTATATGCCGATTGAAAAGGCACTGCAAGCGAAGCGGGAGTTCCGCCGGGATTTGTATGATTTGGTGAATACTCTGTAAGAAATCACTCAGGCAGGAAGGGGCTGTTTTCTGGAGCAGCTCCTTTTGCTGCGGAAAGACGAAATGTTTTCAAACGCAAATGTTTTCAAACAGGGTGCATATGTTTTACAATTCCCGGCTGGATAATCCCGGTCAAAGGTGCTATACTCCTCTTAATCAGTTCGTATAGGCATGGAGGTCTGCATGGCAGAAACACTTCACATTCCTTCCGGCACGCCGGAAAATTTTGTTCCTACAGCGGATGAAGGACTTACCTCGGAAGAGGTGGTGACCCGTCAGCGAGACGGGCTTTCCAACAAGGTGAAGGCAGACTCAGGCAAATCTGTTTGGCAAATCCTGATGAGCAATTTCTTCACCTTGTTTAATTTGCTGAACTTTGCCCTGGCGGCTTGCCTGCGGCTGGTGGGCTCCTACAGAAATATGCTGTTCCTTGGGGTGGTGTTTTCCAATACCCTCATCGGCACCATTCAGGAGCTGCGAGCCAAGCACACCATTGAAAAGCTGCAGCTGCTGAACGCACCCCAGGCGCATGCGATTCGCAACGGGGAGGAAATCACCTGCACGCCGGATGAGCTGGTACAGGATGATTTGGTGGTGCTCCGTGCAGGGGATCAGGTGCTGGCGGATGCCATTGTCCGCTCCGGGGGCGGTGCAGCCAACGAATCCCTTCTGACCGGCGAGAGTGATGCCATCGGGAAGCATGCCGGCGACTGGCTCATGTCCGGCAGCTACATCACCGAAGGCCGATTTGTAGCTCAGCTGGTGCACGTGGGCTCAGCCAGCTATGCCGCCGAATTGACCCGTGAGGCCAAGGCTATTAAGCGGCCGAATTCGGTGCTGATGACGGAACTGAACAGGCTGGTTCGCCGAATCAGCGTGATTCTGGTGCCGCTGGGGCTGCTGCTGTTTTGCAAGCAGTATTTCCTGAACCATGCGGCGCTGACAGCTGCCATTCCGTCCACCGTGGCGGCCATGATCGGCATGATCCCTGAAGGATTAATCCTGCTGACCAGCGTAGCACTGGCAGTCGGTGTGGTGAAGCTGGGACGGCATCAAACCCTGGTGCAGGAACTGTACGGCATAGAGACCCTAGCACGGGTGGATGTGCTTTGCCTGGATAAAACAGGTACCATCACCAAGGGCGAAATGCAGCTGGAGAAGATGATTCCCGTGGATGTGGATGAAGATACCCTTCGCTCGTCTCTTGCCAGATTCCTGGGGGCATTTGAAACCAGCAACGGTACCCTAAAGGCCATGACGGATGCGGTGAAGCCTGCCGATGTTCATCCCATTGCGACCCTGCCCTTTTCATCCAAGCGGAAGAAATCGGCTGTGTCCTTTCCGGAAGGGGATACCTTGATCCTGGGTGCGCCCAGCTTTGTGCTGGAAGAGCATTTCCCTGATGACTTGCGGCAAACCATTGACACCTATACGGCCGAAGGTTTTCGGGTGCTGGCGCTGGCACGGGGAGAAGGCTGCGTTACGGACACGGATGCACCGCCTGTGACTCAGGTGCTGGGGCTGATCTGTCTGAGCGATGCACTGCGGGAAAATGCGGCGGACACCTTGGCTTATTTCCGTCAGCAGGGTGTGACCATCAAGGTGATCAGCGGCGATGACCCTCGCACCGTATCCTCCATTGCAAAACGTGTGCAGCTGGAAGGCTGGGATCGGTGGGTGGATGCCACCACCTTGACCACCGAAAGTCAGCTCAGGAAAGCGGCTGAGAAGTATACGGTTTTCGGCCGTGTAACCCCCATGCAGAAAAAACAGCTGGTTGAGGCCTTGAAGAGCAATGGTCACAGCGTGGCCATGACCGGCGACGGCGTTAACGATATTCCCGCCTTGAAGACGGCGGATTGCTCCATTGCCATGGCTGGCGGTGCGGATGCGGCCAAGCATGCGGCACAGCTGACACTGCTGAATGCGGACTTTGCGTCCCTGCCCTTAGTGGTGGACGAAGGCCGCCGGGTCATCAACAATATTACCCGTGCCGCTTCCCTGTTCCTGGTGAAGACGCTGTATTCCTTTGCCCTCAGCATGATTACGCTGCTGTTCCCGCTAAACTATCCATTCCAGCCCATTCAGCTGACGCTGATTTCCTCCGTGACCATCGGCATTCCTACCTTTTTCCTGGCACTGGAGCCTAACCGGGAAAGGGTACAGGGCAAATTTCTTGAAACCGTGATGCGCAATGCTGTCCCGGGTGCAGCAGGCGTAACGCTGTGCGCCATTGCGGCTATGGTCATGGCACACTTCGGGTACAACGCAACGGTCATTTCTACCATGGCCACCATTGCAGCCGGCACGGTAGGATTGATGGTGCTTACCTCGGTATGCCTGCCATTTACATTGATGCGGGGAACCCTGCTGGGGGTGATGGTGCTTGGCTTTGCGGCCGCTGTGCTCCTTGCGGGGAAAACCTTCCTCATTGATGTTTTTGCCCTTACACCACGGGCATGGATGGTGCTGGTGACAGTGCAGGTGCTCTCTGCCTTGGTGATGGTGCTGCTGCGAAAAGGGCTGAACAAGCACTTGGAAAAGAAGCGAATCAAGCAGGCATAACAAAACCCGGTGGGGAGAGAAACTTCCTCACCGGGTTTCATGTTATGCTTTCGTATTTTGATGGACAGAACCTTCATGCAGCTGCATGGCGTTGTCTTCCTTCACAAGCTCTTCATGGAGCTGCGTGACGGTCCAGGTCAGATTGGTAGGCGTCAGCGCTGCCTTTAATCGAACGGGCGTCTGCCCGGCCTGCCGCCAAGCGTGCAGGAAGGCGTTCATTCCGCCGGGGGTAAAACCATGCATCACCAGCACTTCATCCGGAAAGGAAGCACCGTCATCTGCTGATTCGCAATCAGGTGCCATGCCGAAGAAAACCGCAAGAGGCTTGGATGCTTCTTCTGCCGACCTTTCCATTAACCGGATGTGCTTGCTCATGCACACCCTGCGCAGGCATTGCAGCCGATCACCGCCAAAATTGAAGGCCAGCATCACAGGTTGTGCCATGGCATTCTCCCCTTACTTCTTGTCCGTATACAGGTAGCGTACCAGCTGAGCCTGTCTGTTCCCGATTTCCACTGTGCGCAGCAGGTTTTCCTCTTTGAAGCCGAAGCTTTCCAGCTGGTAGCGGACGTAGAAATTTTCCCGCAGCAGCCAGAAGTGCACCTGCTCCATGCCACTTTCACGCAGCTGAGCAAGAACAGAAGTCATCAGCTGGTTGCGGCTTTGCTGGTCACACTCCAGGGCAAAGGCTGTATCAAAGACCATGCCATACCCTGCTTCTTCCGGATCAGCGCCGAAAATCACGTAGGCAACGAGGTTGCCCTGCTGTTCCATGACCAGCACCTGCCGCCCGGGAGCCTCAATGGCCCCGGCAATCATGCCTTCGTAGGCCTTTGGCTCCACTTGGCGCAGCTCCTGCTGGGGAACAACACCCCGGAACATGGTCTGCACATAGACTGCCTTGATGGCAGCCAGTGCATCTCGATCCTCTGCCGCAGCAGGCCGAATGATTGTTTCCACGATTTTTACACCAAACGTACGCCGTTGGCTGCCTGCTCTGCGGTGTACTTGTTCATCAGCTTATGCAGCCGGTCGTAAGGATTGAGCAGGTTGCTCAGGGAACGGTCGTGGTTCAGGGTAGCAATGATGTAGGAAATGTACTTGCTCATGTCTGCTTCCACGAACCAAGGGGCAGCCTTCAATTCAGGGCGGCGATAGGTCAGGTTGGTGGAAATGACCCGGTCAATAATGCCGTCCTCGTAGGCCTTGTTATAGGCATCGATGCCGTTGGTGAACAGGGCGAAGGTGGCTGCCGCAAAGATACGGTTTGCCTTGCGCTTCTTCAGTTCACGAGCCAGGTCAATGACCGATTCGCCGGAGGCAATGATATCGTCTGCCACTAGAATATCCTTGCCTTCCACGGAAGCACCCAGATATTCATGGGCAACAATGGGGTTGCGGCCGTTCACAATGCGGGTGTAGTCGCGACGCTTGTAGAACAGACCCATGTCCAGCCCCAGCACGGAGGCATAGAAGATGTTCCGGTCAATTGCGCCTTCGTCCGGGCTGACCACCATCATGTGATCCTTCTCGATGTGCAGATCGTGATCGTGGCGGAGCAATGCCTTGAAGATCTGGTAGGAAGGCATCACGGATTCAAAACCGCAGGTAGTAGGGATGGCGTTCTGTACGCGAGGATCATGAGCGTCAAAGGTGATGATGTTGCTCACACCCATGTGCTCCAGATCCTGCAAAGCCATGGCACAGTCCAAGCTTTCACGGGAAGCACGGCGATGCTGCCGTCCTTCATAAAGCATGGGCATGATAACGGTAATGCGCTTGGCCTTGCCGCCGATGGCAGCAATCAGACGCTTCAGATCCATGAAGTGCTCGTCAGGGCTCATGGGCACTTCCTTACCGTACATATTGTACGTGCAGTTATAAGCGCCCACATCGCACAGGATATAGAGATCCAGGCCGCGGACGCTTTCTTTGATCATGCCCTTGCCTTCACCGTTGCTGAAACGGGGGCACACTGTTTTAATGAGAAAGTCTTGCCGTTCCAAGCCCGGTGCAGTTGCCATGTCGGGCATGGATTCTTCCGTGTGGGAACGCCACTTGAGCAGCCATTGGTTCACCTTTGCACCAATTTCTTCCGTGCCCTGCATGGCAATCAGTCCCAAGGGTCCCACCGGGTAGGTCAAAAAAGAGTCAGAATTCCAAGTGCTCACAAAATCAGTCACGCCATCAACCTCTTCCGCTTGGATTTTCCGTTCTTGATTATAACGCAATTTTCATGGTTTGAGAAGGGCTTTTATAAAAAAACTAAGGCGTATGACGAACAATTCTGTTCATTTCTGCGATTTGGTCGGTTTTTTGCTGATTTCCCACATGGAATAGGGAAGTGCGACGAAAGAAAAGGCCGTTCCACTGTCAAAAAGGGAACGGCCGCCATAAACGACATAAAACTGATAGGGTAATTCCTATGCCAATGCTCAGGCTTCAGGCTCCAGCAGACCCAGGTTGCCGTCCTTGCGCAGGTAAAGCACATTGGTACGGTCGGTATCCACATTCACAAAGACGAAGAAATTATGCTCCAGCATTTCCATCTCTACGGCTGCATCTTCAACAGACATAGGACGGACGGGGAAGGTCTTAAACCGAACGACCTTGCGTTCCTCTTCTTCGTCGCCATCTTCCTCAATGTACTCAGGCTCTTCACGGAAGGCATCCTCACGGAGGTGTCTGCTCAGCTTGGTGCGGTGCCGATGGATCTGACGCTCCATCTTGGCCAGCGCCTGGTCGATGGCCAGGAACAGGTTATCCGGCGCACTGGCTTCCGAACGGAGGATGACCCCATTGCCCATGGGCACCGTGATCTCCACCACACGAAGACCATCCTTCTCCTTGCGCATGCGCACCTGCATTTCCGTATCCGGCAAAAGATAGCGGCTCATCTTGGCAGCTTTCTTTTCAACACGTTCCGTCACCTTGGGGGAAATGGTCATATTCCGAGCATTGATCGTCATCTTCATAAAACATAAGCTCCTTCAGATTATTTGGGCGTTTCTTCGCCCATGAGACTGTTCGCTTGTTGCTTCCTGGGCCATGGGCATCATCATCCTTTCTTACTTTGTATTGTACTATTTCGACAAAAGGCTGGATTTTCCTGCATGGTAATTGCACAATGTGCACTTTTTGTTACCATGCAAAGGGGTTAGCCGTTTTCTTCTTCCTGAGCGGCTGCTTCGTCCTCCAGCGTCTGCACTTCATCAGGCTGGTGCTCTTCATCCGCTTCATGGCAGCAGCAGGGGCAGGTTTGATCTGCTTCATCCGCTTCATCCAGCTTCCGGCGCAGTTCCTCGCGCTCTTCCGGCGTCATGGCAGACACGTCAATTTCTTCCTCCTGTGCGGAGGCTTCGCAGGACTCCTGCCACTTGCGCTTCAGTTCCTCTGCCGTGGCACGTCCCTGCTCCACGGTTTCCTTGCCCTTTTCCACACAGGCCTGGGCAATATCCCCGCTCTTTTCAACAACCGTAGCCACAGCACCTACGGCACCGTAAACAACATCTTTCACGAGATTCAACAGTTCATTCATGTTCATGCTCCTCCGTTTCAGTCACATGGAGTCTGCTCCGGCAGCTGCCGAAATCAGCAGGCTCTACCAATAAAACGTTTGAGTTCGGGATTTTCTTGCAAGGCTGCACAGCTCATTTTGCAGCTGCATGGACACGTTCGGATCCTCCGCAGAGAAGACCTGCAGATCACATCCGCCGGAGAGATCCCTGAGCGCAGGCAAGGCATCCTCCTCGGCGCACAGCACAATGCCGCAAGGGCTTTGCAGGCAGGCTTGCACTCCTTGGCGGAAAGCAGGAAGTGTCAGCAAATCACCCGTCAATCCATCGGCAAGGATCAGCGCCTGCTGACTGACGCCCTGGCGCAGGGCTTTCACTGCCAGCTCTTCAATGACTTCCTGCACCTGCACCTGCTTTTCATCGCTGAGAAAGAGCAGGCAGGGAATATCGTTGGCCATCTCCCCGGCAGGCGTCTGAAACAGGTGAATCATTTTCCCCTTGATTCGTCCGTTGATGGCGAAGGGGCGCAGTTCATAGCCGGCGACAGGCATCGACAGTGCTTCGGCAATTTCCAGCACAAGCTTTCCGGCATGCTCTCCTGTTAGAACGATATTGGTCATATCAGCACCTCCTTCTTGTCTTAATTGTACATTTATTTGGACAAAAAGTCAATGCTAATTGAAAGCTTGGGATAAAAGACAGGGCGAAGCTTTCGCCCCGCCCTGCTTTTGCTGTTAGTTTGCCGCTTCTGTCGTGACAGCCTGCGTCTGAGGCATGATCTTTTCGGGATGGTTCATGATCTCCATGAACTCATCGCCGGTGATGGTTTCCTTCTCGTACAGGTGCTTGGCCAGTGCGTCCAGCAGGGGACGGTTGGCGCGGAGCATTTCCAGTGCCTTTTGATGCTGCTCCTTCACAACGGTGACCACCTGCTTGTCGATCATGGTCTGGGTCTCCATGGAGCAGGCAAGGGAGGCGTCGCCGCCCAGGTACTGGTTCGTAACCGTCTCCAAGGCAACCATGTCGAAGTCATCCGTCATGCCGTAGCGTGTGATCATGGCACGTGCCAGCTTGGTGGCCTGCTCAATGTCGTTGGATGCGCCGGTGGTTATGGAGTTGAAGACCAGCTCTTCTGCCGCACGGCCGCCGGTCAGGGTGGCAATCTTGTTGACGATTTCATCCTTGGACATCAGGTAATGGTTGCCTTCGTCCACCTGCATGGTATAACCCAAAGCGCCGGAGGTGCGGGGGATGATGGTGATCTTCTGCACAGGGGCGGAATGGTTCTGCAGTGCCGCCACCAGGGCATGACCGATTTCGTGATAGCTGACGATCAGCTTTTCCTTGTCCGTCAGGATGGCGTTCTTCTTCTGGTAGCCGGCAATGACCACTTCAATGGATTCTTCCAGGTCGGCTTGATTGGCTTCGCTGCGGCCGTCACGTACGGCACGGAGGGCAGCCTCGTTGATGATATTGGCAAGCTCTGCGCCGGAAGCGCCGGAAGCCATGCGGGCAATGCGATTGAAGTCCACATTGCTGGCAAGCTTGATCTTCTTGGCATGCACCCGGAGAATCTCTTCACGACCCTTCAGGTCAGGCAACTCCACAGGTACCCGGCGGTCGAAACGGCCGGGACGGGTCAGTGCCGGATCCAGGGATTCGGGACGGTTGGTTGCTGCTAGAATGATGACGCCGTTGTTGCCTTCGAAGCCGTCCATTTCCGTCAGCAGCTGATTCAGGGTCTGCTCCCGTTCATCGTTGCCGCCCAGGTTGCCGCCTTCACGCTTCTTGCCGATGGCATCGATTTCATCAATGAACACGATGCAGGGTGCCTTTTCCTTGGCCTGCTTGAACAGGTCACGAACCTTGCTGGCACCCATGCCCACGAACATTTCAACGAATTCGGAACCGCTCATGGAGAAGAAGGGAACGTTGGCCTCGCCTGCCACAGCCTTGGCCAGCATGGTTTTGCCTGTGCCGGGAGGGCCTACAAGCAGCACGCCCTTAGGCATGGACGCACCAATGTCCTTGTACTTGTTCGGATTGTGCAGGTAGTCCACAATCTCCTTCAGGTTTTCCTTTGCTTCGTCCTCGCCGGCCACATCGGTAAACTTGATGCCGTCGGAAGACTTTACGTAAACCTTGGCGTTGCTCTTGCCCATGCCGAACATCATGGAACTGGAGCCGCCGCCCATCTTGTTCATCATCTTCTTGGTCAGCCAGTTGCCCAAGAGTGCGAACAGCGCAATGGGGATCACGTAACTGAGCAGAATGGTCACAATGGGGGATGCCTGCTCGGTAATCACTGTGCCGAAGGTGGCACCGCAGTCATACAATCGCTCGGTTAGGTTGGGATCATCCATCCGCCCGGTTTTGAAAATCTGGGAATTGTCCTTGTTGGTGAAGAGGATTTGGTTGTCCTCCACCTGTACCTGCCCGATCTGCTTCCCTTCGGACATCTTGATGAATACATCATAAGATACTTCCGTGACCCGCTGATTGGAAATCGTGGGCATGATCAGCATATTGAACAGCAGAATGACCGCAATGACAATCAGGTAGTAGAATATGATTGGCTTCTTTGGGGGCTTCACTTCATTCATGTGTTTCACCTCTCCTTTTTCCCAAAGGGGATGTTATCATCGACCTTGTACAGGGGACATGCTCGGTGATACCACCGCCTCTGTTCCTTATACTATCACAAATCATGCGCCCTTTCAATGAATCGAAGATGAACAAAGCATGAAAAAATCTGGTATTGCAAAGTTTTTTTCGGCAGCCGAGGTTTGATTGGCATAACGTCTGCATCTTTTTTCAATTTGTTGAGAAAAGATGCTTGACACATAGGATGATCTATGCTATCTTATTCATGCGTTAGTTGAAACTAACGTACCATGATGTTCCTCCGGGCAGGCGTGGGTTCCTACCTCCCCACGCAGCCGGAAGCGCACGGGTTGCGCGGCCCGTGCGCTTTTCTGCCCGTGATAGTTAGTCATGCTTAACCAAAGGAGTGTTTTCCATGCTGGAACAGCTGCTGATTGAGCACGGTGCCCCGACTTTGGCCAGCCTGAAGGTGGGCAATCTGATTCAGACGGCTGTCCCTGACGAAACTGCCTTTGAAGAGGAAAGAATCCTTCTGGCAAAGAAACTTGCGGCAAAGGGTGTATCCATTACCGTGCTGCAAAAGAAGGATGGTCATGCGCTGATTTATCTGTACCGCCCTCAGGCGTTGAAGAAGCTGTTGTCCTGTCCGCTGATTCAGTCCTTTCTGATGAAGGAAGGATATGCATGCACGTCTCTGGGCACTGCCGTGGGGACGCTGCGCGTGCGGCTGAATCAGTCCGCCGGCTTCCCTCATGAAATCGGTATTTTCCTTGGTTATCCCTTGGAGGATGTCACTTCCTTTATTGATCAGGGCGGACAGAATTGTGTTCTGTGCGGCTGCTGGAAGGTTTACCACAACGCCTGCCAGGCACAGAAAACCTTCGACAAATTCGACCATTGCCGCAGGGTGTACACACGCCTGTACCGGAATGGCTGGAGCGTGGAACGATTGACCGTAGCAGCGTAAGCTGTTATGGCAGCATCCGCTCAACGGATGTTTGCTGAATAGAGAATGAAATTTAAGGAGCGATGAAACATGGAATTGGCTGTTGTATATTGGAGCGGCACGGGTCACACGGAAGCTATGGCAAAGGCTGTTGCCGAGGGTGCAGGCGCGACGCTGTACACCGCAGATGAATTTACCCCTGCCAAGGCGGCTGAGGTGGACAAGGTGGCCATGGGTTGCCCGGCCATGGGCAGCGAGGTGCTGGAGGAAAGCGAGTTCCAGCCTATGTTCGACACCTGCAAGGATGCGCTGAAGGGCAAGAAGGCTGTGCTGTTCGGCTCCTTCGGCTGGGGCGACGGTGAATGGATGCGCACCTGGGAAGACGACTGCCGTGCAGCCGGTATTGAGCTGGCCTCAGAGAGCGTAATCTGCCAGGATGATCCCGATGATGACGTGCTGAATCAGTGCCGTGCCCTGGGCGAGGCATTGAAGAACGCCTAACAGATTGCAGGGCTCACTTTCAGGCAGTTTGCACGAGAGTGAGCCCTTGCTAATTAGACAATTCTAACCATCTTTTTGCGGGGCAAAACTTTTTCTGGAATTAGGGTTGACAAATAAGGTTAGAGATGCTAAACTCTCCGACGGTTAGAAAAATCTAACCATTTTCTCGGGTCAAAGGTTAGCACGTGCTAATCGAGAGAGGAGGACGCCAATGATGCCGTTGGGAATGGCAAATGTGGGTGATGCAGGTACCATCCAGAAGATCACCGGTCGTGATGAGGTACGTCAGCATCTGGCTGAGCTGGGTTTCGTTGTTGGCGAAACGGTACAGGTCGTCAGCGAGATGGGCGGCAACATGATCCTGTCCGTCAAGGACAGCCGCATTGCTCTGGATAAGACCATGGCCATGCGCATCATGGTCTGAGCGGAAGCGGGGACTGTGCTGCGTCCTTCGCTGCCTGCCGGCTGTTGTCGGCCGCTTTCCGTGTTGATCACGGGCAGACAGCTAATGGAACTTAGGAACCCTGAATCGTCGGGAAATACAGAAAAGGGAGGCAAGTTGCATGAAGAATCTCAGAGACGTTAAGGTCGGTGAAACTGCAACGATCGTAAAGCTCCACGGTGAAGGTGCACTGAAGCGTCGGATCATGGACATGGGGCTGACCAAGGGCACGGAAGTTTACGTGCGCAAGGTTGCACCGCTGGGTGACCCCATGGAGCTCACCGTGCGCGGCTATGAGCTGAGCGTGCGCAAGGGCGATGCTGAAATGATCGAGGTTGAATAAGCGGGGAAGGTTCCCTTCGCTGCTTTTTCAGAGGCACAATCCCGTGCCCCAATAATTTGGACAAATTAAGGGAGGATTCCACATGGCGATTAAAATTGCCCTGGCAGGCAACCCGAACTGTGGTAAAACTACCATGTTCAATGCCCTGACGGGTTCGAATCAGTACGTTGGTAACTGGCCCGGCGTTACTGTAGAAAAGAAGGAAGGCAAGCTCAAGGGCAACGCAGACGTAGTCATTCAGGACTTGCCCGGCATTTACAGCCTTTCTCCTTACACGCTGGAAGAAGTGGTGGCTCGTGGCTATCTGGTCAACGAAAAGCCGGACGCCATCCTGAACATTGTTGACGCTACCAACATCGAGCGTAACCTGTACCTGACCACTCAGCTGGCTGAGCTGGGCATCCCCATGGTCATGGCGCTGAACATGATCGATATCACCCGTAAGAACGGCGACAAGATCGACATGAAGAAGCTGGGCGAAGCACTGCAGTGCGAAGTGGTTGAAACCTCTGCACTGAAGGGCGAAGGCAGTGTGAAGGCTGCTGAAGCTGCTGCCGCACTGGCTGCCAAGGGCGGTCATCGTGAGCCTCCCCACGTGTTCCAGGGCAGCGTTGAGCATGCCATTGCTCACATTGAGGATCTGCTCAAGGACGTGAAGATTGAGAAGCACCTGCAGCGCTGGTTCGCCATCAAGCTCTTCGAGCGTGATGAGAAGGTGGCTGAGGAGCTGTCCCTGCCTGCCAATGTGAAGAGCGATATCGAAAAGGTTATCGCTGACTGCGAGAAGGAAATGGACGATGATGCTGAGTCCATCATCACCAACCAGCGCTATGCTTACATCAACAAGCTGGTTTCCTCCTGCGTGAAGAAGGGCAAGCCCAAGGGATCCTTGACCACCTCCGATAAGATTGACCGTGTGGTGACCAACCGCTGGGCTGCACTGCCCATCTTCGCTGTGGTGATGTGGCTGGTGTATTACATCTCCGTGACCACCATCGGCACCATTGTGACCGACTGGACCAACGATGTGTTCGTAGGCGAGTTCCTGCAGGGCAACATCCAGAACTGGTTGGAGAGCATCGGTACTGCTTCCTGGCTGACCGGCCTGATCGTTGACGGTATTGTGGGCGGCGTTGGCGCCGTGCTGGGCTTCGTGCCTCAGATGCTGGTGCTGTTCTTCCTGCTGGCTATTCTGGAAGACGTTGGCTACATGGCTCGTATCGCCTTCATCATGGACCGTATCTTCCGTAAGTTCGGCCTGTCCGGCAAGAGCTTCATCCCCATGCTGATTGGTTCCGGCTGCGGCGTTCCCGGTGTTATGGCCTCCCGTACCATCGAAAATGACCGTGACCGCAAGATGACCATCATGACCACCACCTTCATCCCCTGCGGCGCTAAGATGCCTATCATTGGCATGATCGCCGCTGCCGTGTTCGGTGGCAGTGCCTGGGTTGCAACCTCCGCCTACTTCATCGGCGTGGCTGCTATCATCGTTTCCGGTATCATCCTGAAGAAGACCAAGATCTTCGCCGGCGACCCTGCTCCCTTCGTTATGGAGCTGCCTGCTTATCATGCCCCCAGCGCAAAGAACGTGCTCCACAGTGTGTGGGAGCGTGGTTCCAGCTTCGTAAAGCGCGCCGGCACCGTGATTCTGCTGTCCTCCATTATCATCTGGTTCACCAAGAGCTATGGCTGGGCTCCTGCCGCTGACGTGCAGGCTGCTGCTCGTGACGAGTATGCTTCCACCGTGGCTGAGTATGAAGAGACCCTGGCTGACTACAATGCTCGTTCCGAAGCCGGCACCTTGGAAGAGGACGAGGAAGAACCCGAAGAGCCCGAACTGGCTGCCGAAATGGCAGAAGACCGTGAGCCCGGTTCCTGGGGCGCTGTTGCTGACATGGACTACTCCATCTTGGGCAAGATCGGCACTCCTGTGTCCACCATCTTCAAGCCCCTGGGCTTCGGCAACATGCCTTCCACCGTTGCAACGGTCATGGGCTTGGTTGCTAAGGAAGAAGTCGTAGGCGTTATGGGTGTGCTGTACGGCGCAGATGACGCTGCCGATGTTGTAGACGACGAAGACATGACGGATGAAGAAAAGGCTGAAGCACTGAGCCCCCTGGCCAATGCCTTCAACGAGTCCTCCAACGGACACGGACGGCTGGCTGCATACGCCTTCATGATCTTCAACCTGCTGTGCGCACCTTGCTTCGCTGCTATGGGTGCTATCAAGCGCGAAATGAACAATGCTAAGTGGACCCTGGGTGCTATCGCTTATCAGTGCCTGTTCGCTTATGCCATTGCCCTGATTGTGTATCAGCTTGGTCTGCTGTTTGTAGGCGGCGGCTTCGGTGTTGGTACCGTGGTTGCCATCCTGCTGCTGGCCTTCCTGGTGTACATGCTCTTCCGTAAGAACCCCTATGACGACAACCACCTGACCCAGAAGGTTAAGGGCGCTGCCTAATTAGGAAAGCAAAAGGAGGTTTTCAGCTATGGCAACTTGGATTGTTGGCGGCGTGGTCGTCGTCATCGTTGGTCTGGTGATTTGGAAAATGATCAAGGACAAGAAGAGCGGCAAGGGCGGCTGCGGTGAATGCGGCGGCAATTGCGGCGGATGCTCCGGCTGCCATTGACGGAAGCCTTGCGGGGGCGGATGCATGGTGCGTCCGCCCCCTTTTCTGTACCATATGGATGTACAAAGGAGTGGATCTCGTTGATGACTGCTGCGCAAATCCGTTGCCTGCTGGCGCTCCGTGCCCTCAATCAACTCAGTGAAAAGGTGGCCTCCAAGGACATTGCACGGCTTATTGGCATCAGCCGTCCCTCCGTCCATCGCCTGCTGGAGGCACTGTCCACCGAGGGGATGATTTCTAAGGAGCCCTATGGCACGGTGGAGTTAACCGAACTGGGGCAGGAAACCGCTAAGATGCTGGAAGCCCGGAAAGAGCGGCTGACCCTGATCTTCGCCCGGTATTTCGGCCTGCCCATGGATGAAGGCGCCGCCGGTGCTATCCTGCTTATGAGCGGCTTGAAGGAAGAAAGCCTGAAGGCCATGGAAAGTGCCTCCTCCGGCAAGTGAACATTCCGCCCCAACGTAAAAGCACAGCGACAGGAATAAAGTCGTTGTGCTTTTGCTAATGATGTAAAAGAGAGCACCTTCCCATAGCAGGCAAGGTGCAAGCAAATGATAATCTTCGGCTTTGATGCGGCTCCAAAGGGAAAGCAATATTACTCCCGATTGCGAACCTTGGTGCAGCGGCTGACCAGAATGCCGATTTCATAGAGCGCGCACATGGGCAGTCCCAATGCAATCTGGGACACAACGTCCGGGGGCGTAAGAATGGCAGCAATGATAAAGATGGCGAGAATCACATACCGCCGCTTGCTGCTTAGCATTTCGGGCGTGGTCAGCCCCACACGGGTGGTCAGGTACAGCACCACCGGCAGCTGAAAAGCAATGCCGAAGGGAACCAGGAAGCCGAAAAGGAAGCTGACGTACTTGTCAATGGACAGCATGGGCGTGGCTACCGAATCTCCTGCCACAAGGAAGAAATCCACCGCCAGGGAATACACGGCGAAGTAGCAGAAGGTAACGCCAATCAGGAATAGCAGCAGCGCTAGCACGAACAGCAACCGAAAGGCATGCTTTTCGTTGGGATAAAGGGCAGGCTTAATAAAGCTCCATACCTGCCAAATGACAATGGGACTCGCCACGATCATGCCGGCCAGCAGTGCTACCTTAAACTTGGTGACCAAGGCTTCCGACATGGCGGTGAAAATCACCTGAATACCCCGAGCCTGAATAGGCGCCAGAATCCAGTTCATCAACGGATCAATGGCGAAGTAAAACACCAGCAGAAAGGCAACGGCTACCGCGCCGAGGGAAATCACCAGCACCTTTCGCAGTGCCAGCAGATGACTCAGCATGGATTCGCCCTTTTCCTTCGGATTACCCTGCTCGGCAGAATTTTCCGCCTCGTCCGATGCATCCTTTTGCTCTTCTTCAGCCGGAATGGTTTTTTTCTGCTTCATGCTTCGTCCTTTTTGTCTTTGTCGGCATCGTCATCGGACTTATCGTCCTTCAGCTCGCTCTTGAAATCCTTGATGCTCTTGCCCAAGGCCTTGCCTACGCCGGCCAGCTTGTTGCCGCCGAAGAGTACCAATGCCAATACAACAATCAGCAAAATTTCAGTCGTTCCAAGACGCATGTTTGTGTCCTCCCTTATTTCGACTCCGTGTCGTGTTTGAACTCATCCGCGGTCTTTTCCACGGATTTTTTTGTTTCGCGCAACTCTTCGGAAATGTCGCCCTGCTTGACGGCGTCCTTCACATCGTGGCGTACTTCATTGACTTCCTTTTCAATGGTATCCCAGCCGGACTCTTTTTTGATATCGTTGATAAGACGGCGCGATTTTTTTACCGCACGCGCCAGCCAGCGGGCTACCTTAGGCAAGTCCTTCGGGCCAACCACAACAAAGGCGACCAGCAGGATCAGCAGCAATTCCGTAAAGCCGATATTGAACACAGACTACCGCTCCTCCTCTTTCATTGCTTCCCGAAGAATAAAGACAGGGGAGAGTCGGATGGGCCAACGCCCAGGCAGGCCCTCCCCCAAATGGATCATTACTTGCCAACCTTGCTCAGTGCATCTTCCACTGCGGCCATGATGGCTTTGCTGGATACGGTTGCACCGGAGGCAACATCCACTGCCGTGGACTGAGACTCCAGAATCTTGCCGGGAATGGTGTCATACGCAGCATTGCATACGCCGGCGGTGTCACTGTGGCTCAGCACGTCGATCTTGGAGATCTTGTTGCCGTCCATGGTCACCTTCACACGTACGGTGCCGCCGAAGCTTTCGGCCTCGCCGATGTACTCGTTGGCAGCCAGGGTCTCTTCCGTTGCCACGGCTTCGGTTACAGGCATTTCAGCATAGCCGAAATGAGCGTTCAGCAGCTCGATGGTATGCCGTGCCACGTCGCCGCTCAGGCCGCCGCAGCGGCGCTTGCGGATGATGTCGCCCCGCTCCACGTTAGCAGCCGTCATGAAGGTGGTGATGGAGTCGATGCAGTTCACGCTGGGCGCAACCGTCTGCACAGGGGCGGCAGCTTCAGGCTGATAAATGGGCAAATTGGTGCTGCAGTACCATGCGAACAGATCCTTCGTCAGCTGACGGGAATCGTCGGCACCGCAAACCAGACCGATCATGGCCACAGCGCCGCCCAGTGCGCCGCACAGGGTGCCGCAGGTGTAGCCTTCCTTGCCGTTGGCGAACATTTCCTCGGGAATAACGGTGTAAGGATAACCCACCTTTTCGCGCAAGGCAACCAGAATGGCCTTTGCCACACCATAGCAGCAGCCGTTTTCGAAGTAACCTTCGTAAGCCAGCTTCTCCACGTACTCAGGATCAATTTCAACGTAGGGATAAGGATACTCAGGTACTTCGTTTTCTGCCTTTGCCTGCAGCAGGCCGGGCACACTGCCCACAACGGCTGCACTGCCCAGCAGGGCAGCACTCTTCTTCAGGAAATCACGACGAGTCTGCATACAATCTACCTCAATTTTCGTGCCACGTCACGAACATAGCGTAGTCTCATTAGCATAGCATGAGCAGCTCAAATTGTCAAGGTTTGAACAATCCGACAAACCAATCGAGTAACCGCAACAGCGACGGCAGGATTCATTGCCTTCCTGCAAAAGAGAAGGGGAGAGCGGACGGGCAAAGTCCAGGCAGCCCTCCCCATGATGGTTCATTACTTGCCGGCCTTGGCCAGAGCATCATTGACGGCGGCAATCAGCGCTTCGCTGGTCTTGGTTGCGCCGGTCACGGTGTCAACAGCGGTGGAGTTGTTGGCAACCATGGTGTCCAGCAGAGCGAAAGCAGGGTCAGAGATGCCTGCCGTCTCGTTGTGGCTCAGCACTTCGATCTTGGCAATCTTGTCCCCATCCATGGTGACCTTTACCTTGATGGGACCACCGATTTCGCTGGTCGCTTCACCGATGTACTCATTGTCGGCCAAGGTCTCTTCCTCAGCTGCGGGCTCGGCAGTAGCAGCTACACTGTAGCCGAAGTGCACATTCAGAATTTCAACGGCCTTGGCAGCGGTTTCGCCGGTCACGGCAGCGCAGCGAGCCTTACGGCCGTCATCCGCCATGGTGAAGCCGGTGGCGTCCATGTACTTGTTCACGGAATCACGGCATTCCACAGAGCCTGCCACGGTCGTGGTAGGTGCCTTGAACTCAGGCTGATATTCAGGGAAGGGCTTTTCCTTATACCATGCATACAGCTCATTGCGCAGCTGACCGGCCTCGGTGGCTTCGCAGAACAGACCAAAGACTGCACAGCAGCCGCCCAGAGAACCGCATAGGGACTGCTGACCGTAGCCGCCGGCACCGTTGGCAAACATACGGGCGTTGAACTGATTGTACGGATAGCCGTACTTGGCAGCCAGCGTTTCCATGATGCCAGCAAACACACCGGCGCAGCATCCGCCATGGGTATAGAAAGCCTTGTAGCCGGCTTCCATCACTTCCTGGGGATCCAGCTTCTCCCACTTCCAGGGCCATTCAGGTGCCGAGATCTCTTCTTCAGCAACACCGGTGCTCAGGCCGACAGGCAGCGCAGTAGCGACGGCAACGCCCAGCAAACCCTTGCCGGTTGTGCGCAGAAAGTCACGGCGACTCGTATTCATGTCCATACCATATGTTCCTCCTCATGTTTTGCAATAGCTTGCTTCATCCTACACATAGCAAGCAACCTACGTTAATTCTATCACAATAAAAGAAACACGTCAACAGACAATCGTCAAATCAGGGAAGAAATTTTGTAGGAGTGTCAAGCATAGGTTACACATAGGGCAGCGGAGAGAAGTCAAGG
>JAUMVT010000058.1 GCA_030529995.1 Clostridia bacterium | reverse complement strand
GGTTCTCTTTTCTTTACCTTTGTGTTACCTATGTATTGTACCTTAACATTTTTTGAAGACTTTGCGGAGCCATGTTACCATCCCCTTACCGTACAAGAATGCCCCGACGAAGCAGGATTTTTTCCGCCCATGGCGAAATGTGTTCATGGTATCATGAAATTGAAAAGGAGGAAAGCACATGCTGGAATTTAAGTTTGACACGCAGCTGCTCATCGAAGGTCACGACCTGGATGAGGACGTGATCAATGATTACTTTACCACCAATTTCAAGGGCGACTGCCTGCTGGCCGTGGGGGACGATGAACTGATTAAGATTCATTACCACACCAACGAGCCCTGGAAGGTGCTGGAGTACTGCGCTTCCCTGGGGGAAATCTATGACGTGGTTGTGGAAAACATGGAGCGCCAGGAGCAAGGCCTCCACGGCTGAGACTGTGGCATACAGAAGCACGCTCGGGGATGTGAAATGCCTCGGGGGTGCTTTTCTTTATGGGAAAACCCACGCCCCTTCCTTCCGCTTGACAGACAGGCCGTATCCCGAGTAAAATAGAATCGGCTCCGTATAGAATCCACATCACCGCTGTGTGATCGGAATACCTGCCGGTAACGGAAGGAGGAAGGACAGCCCTGTGCTGCCCGATGTGTAAGATGAAACGACGGCTATTGACGATGCTGCTTGTGGCGGCGGCACTGGTGTGCCTGTGTGCCTTTGCCTCGGCAGAGACAAGCCCCCTGAAGGTCAGCATGGAGCTGAGCTCCAACACCTTCACAGAGCCTAAGACCATCACCGTATCCATTCAGGTGTCCAACACTGGTGAGGGCGATATGCCCGGCGCCTGCACCCTTTATTATCCCAACGGCAAGCAGGTGGAGGAGTTCGGCGCTCCTGTGCTGTCTGTAGGTACCTCCAAGACCTGGAGCGGCACCTGGAAGGTGACCCAGGCTCAGCTGGATGCGGGGAAGATCACCTTCAAGCTGAAGTACCCCATGTACAACGATGCCGGGGAATTGGTTAACAAGAGCTACAGCTTCTCCAAGAAGATCATCTATGAAGGGGCTGCCGCCAGCCTGGAAATCAACCGGACCATTGCCCCCACCACGGCTCAGAAGGGGCAGGAAGTCACCATTACCTATGATATTGTCAACTCCGGCAACGTGGATGTAACGGACGTGACCATTAAGGAAAACAGCAGCATTTCCTCCAAGTCCGGCAAGATCGACAAGGTAGCCGCCGGCACGAAGGAGAGCTACACCTTCACCGTGAAGATGGGCACGAAGAACCTGACCAGCCAGCCCACCATTACCTATAAGGCGGACGGCAAGACCCAGACGGTGAAGAAGGACGCCGCTACCATTAAGTACGGCCAGGTGAACATGACCGCCGGACTGACCGCCGATAAAAAAGGCGGCGTGCCCGGGGATACGGTGAAGCTGACCTTGAAGATTAAGAACACCGGCAAGGTGGATTATCAGAATGTGACCGTCACCGACGCCACCCTGGGCGAGGTTTTCAGCGGCCAGACCGTGGCTGCCGGAAAGACCCTGACCCTGGAAAAAGAAATCACCATTGACCAGACGACAGACTACCAATTCACCATCAAGGGACAGACCTCCGACGGTACGGATGCGGAAACTGTGTCCGGCCGTGTCACGGTCACGGCTGCCGACCCTGCCAAGGTGATTGACCTGACCGTGGAAGCTGTGGCGGACCGCAGCGTGGTGTATACCATGCCCGGCACAGTGCGCTTCACCGTCAGCGTGACCAACAACAGCCAGATCGATGTATCCAACGTAACGGTGTACGCCGTGGATACTCAGCTGTATTCCTTCCCCAGCATTCTGGCAGGGGAGACCCGCAGCTTCGTCCGGGATGTGAACATCTCCATGGCCGGTCAGTTCGCCTTTAACGCACGCTGCCGGGATCAGCTGGACGAAACTGTTACCTTCACCAGCAATGTGGTGCCCATCACCTACGAGACCCCCACGGCCGTGCCTACGGAAGCCCCCATTGTAACGCCGCCGGAACCTGTGCATGAGGAGATCCCCACCACGGACGGCCTGCCTTCCTATGTGGACGGCATCCAGAGCACGCTGGTCGTGATCAAGTGGATCTGCATTGTGCTGGCCGCTGCCGGAGCAGCCCTGATCGCTGTCGCCTTTGTCCGCCGGAAGCAGCTGAAGCGGGAATCTGATCAGGCCATGGATCACCTGGAGCTGGGTGCCTATCGGGATTACAGCCAGCCTGCGGATGAGGAAAAGAAGCCTGTCAGCAAGGCGGACGATCCTGTGACCCGTCCCATCGGGGAAGACGCTGAAGCCCCTGCTGCTGAAGACGAAGAGGACGATGAGCAGGAAGCGCCTGTGGCCGAGGAAGGGGACATTATGGCTGAAACCCTGGCTCGGCTCTATCCCAACCGGAAGAAGGCCGCCGATGCGGATGTGACCATCGAAGAGGATCAGGAAGAGCAGCCGGAGGAAGAGCCTCTGCCCGAAGAGGAAAGCGAGGAAGCTCCTGCCGATGCAGACGAACCTGCCGGTGATGCGCCTGCCGCTGACGCTCCTGCCACGGCAGACAGCTATGCCCGCCGTCGTCGTCGCCGCACGGAAGAGTAAAAAGACATGAGCATCTTCGAAAGATGATGCTCCATGTCGCATCAAAGTATGAATGTGCCTGCCGCCTGTGCTATACAGACGGCAGGCTTTTTTCGTTTTTTCGTCAAACATTTTCTATGCTTGACATGCTGATGCTTTTCCCATATAATGAACATAGTTCATAATGAGGTGGCTGAAAATGAATAACAAGGTAACGTCAAAAGAGGAACTGCTGGAAGTCAGCAAGGGACTGGTTCGGAGTCAGGGTTGGTCTGCGGTGAACATCCGCTCAGTGGCGAAAGCGTGCGGTGTTTCCATAGGTGCCATCTACAATTACTTCGATGATAAGGCTGCGCTGGTAACCGCCACGGTGGAAAGCATCTGGCAGGAAATTTTCCATCGACCCAAGAATCGGCCCCCTTTTCAGGATATTCACACCTACACCCTGTGGGTGTACGACCGCATGGCAGTCGGCAGCAAGCGGTATCCGGATTTCTTCACCCTTCACTCCCTGGGCTTTGTTGCCGGGGATCAGTCGGAAGCCAAGGCGCGCATGCAGGAAACCCGGCAGCACATTCTGGATGGCATCTGCAATGTGCTGAAAAGGGATGAGCACGTCCGTCCTGATGCCTTTAACGAAGCGTTTACCGTGGACATGTTTGCCAGCATTTTGTTTTCCCTGATGCTGTCCGCCATGCTCCGGCATGACTATGATCCCACCGCCATTCTGGAAATGATTCGCAGAACCCTTTATTGACCTTTACCCGGCGACTGTTGCAGCCAGTCGGGTTTACTTGCAGGGTAAAGTGAACTTTGTTCATGAATACTGGAAATACATACAAGACGGGAGGATTGATGCTTTTGCAAGTCGCCTGATAATCTTGTTCCCATTATCTCACGGAAAGAAGGGAGACGCATATGGAGAAGACAGATTCCCGGTACCAAAGCTTTGTGCAGATTCTGCGGGAAGAGCTGATTTCCGCCATGGGCTGTACGGAGCCGATCTCTCTTGCCTACGGCGCAGCCAAGGCAAGGGAAGTGCTGGGCAAGGAGCCGGAAACGGTGCTGGTGGAGGCCAGCGGCAACATCATCAAGAACGTGAAGAGCGTTGTGGTGCCCAACACCGATGGGCTGAAGGGCATTGAGGCGGCGGCCGCTGCCGGTATTGTGGCCGGCAAGCCGGAGAAAATTCTGGAGGTCATTGCTGAGGTTTCGCCGGAGGAAAAGGAAGCCATCCGTGCGTACCTGAAGACTCACGAAATCAAGGTGAAGCCTGCGGAAGGGGACGTGGTGTTTGACATCATCCTGACCATGACGGCAGGAGAGGACACGGTGACGCTGCGCATCTGCGACTATCACACTCACATTGTGCTGATCCGGAAGAATGATGAAGTGCTGCTTACCGGCAAGCGCACCACGGAGGCAGGCGCCGCTGCCGGACTCACCGACCACGGCTGCCTGACGGTTGCCGGTATTCTGGACTTCATCGAAACCATGGATGTGGAAGATGTGCGGGCAATGGTGGAGCGGCAGATTACCTACAACTACGCCATCGCTCAGGAAGGCATGATCCACGACTACGGTGCCAATGTGGGCAAGGTGCTGAAGCATCACTACGGGGATGACGTGAAGTTCCGTGCCCGGTACATGGCTGCCGCTGGCTCGGATGCCCGGATGAACGGGTGCGAAATGCCGGTGATCATTGTCTCCGGCAGCGGCAATCAAGGCATGACCGCCTCTGTGCCCGTGATTGAGTACGCCAAGGAACTGAATGTGTCTCACGACACGCTGATTCGCGCCGTGACCCTCAGCGATCTGCTGGCCATTCACATGAAGACCGGCATTGGCCGCCTCAGTGCCTACTGCGGCGCCGTGTGTGCCGGATGCGCCGCCGGTGCGGCCATCGCCTGGCTGAACGGAGGCGACCTGCGCATCATTTCTCATACGCTGGTGAATGCCCTGGCCATTGTGTCCGGCATGGTGTGCGATGGTGCCAAGGCATCCTGTGCGGCGAAGATTGCCGCCTCTGTGGATGCCGGCATTATGGGCTGGCAAATGATCCTGAACGGTCAGCAATTCTACGATGGCGAAGGCATCGTCACCAAAGGTGTGGAGAACACCATCAACAACGTGGGACGCCTGGGGCGCCTGGGTATGCGGGAAACGGATCGGGAGATCCTCCGCATCATGACCGGCCAGCCTGCCGTCGAGTAAAATTCTTGCAGCCGCAGTCACTAACGCTATCCAAATCATCAGCAAGCCTAGGGTGGCGTTGGAGGACTCGCAAGCCCTTCAACTCTAGATCGGGAATCGGCGGCGTGTACGGCGATTCCCGCAGCAATCCGAAGGATTGCTTCCTTACACGAACGAACGGCCGGGAGAACGGCATAGCCGTTCGACCAGTGAGTGAGTGCAAAACTCGACAAAGTGGCTTCGCCACTTTGTTGATGCCCTGCAGCGGCAGTCATTAATGTCGCATCATTCATCTCCCTGTTCCTGTAAGCCATCTGCTATTCGACTTGAAGAATCAGGAGGATCCACTGATGACTACCAAAACCAAGAAGAAGGGGCTTAGCTTGCCCGTTCAGCTGCTCATCGGCATCGCCGTGGGCATCGTTGCCGGCTTATTCCTGCCGGAAAATGTGATGACCGTTGTCGTTACCCTGAAGTATGTGCTGAATCAGCTCATCCTGTTCTGCGTGCCCCTCATCGTCATCGGCTTCATTGCCCCGTCCATCACCAAGATGGGCTCCAACGCTACCCGGATGCTCGTCATTGCCATCATTGCCGCCTACATCAGCACCGTGCTGGCAACGGTCATGAGCATGGCGGCCGGCTATGTGCTGGTGCCTCACCTGCCCATTGCCAGCTCCGTGGAGGGGCTGAAGGAGCTGCCGGACGTGGCCTTCCAGCTGGATATTCCCCAGATCATGCCGGTGATGAGCGCGCTGGTGTTCTCCGTGCTGATCGGCTTGGCCGCCGTGTGGACCAAGGCCAAGACCACCGTGACTGTGCTGCAGGAATTCCAGAACATCGTGCTGAAGGTGGTAGAGAAGGTCATCATCCCCGTGCTGCCTGTCTTCATTGCCCTGACCTTCTGCAGCCTCAGCTATGACGGTACCATCACCAAGCAGTTCCCTGCCTTCCTGCTGGCTATCGTTATCGTGATGATCGGCCACTACATCTGGATGGCTGTGCTGTACGGCTTTGCCGGGCTCTACTCCGGCCGCAATGCCATTGAGGTGGTAAAGCACTACGGCCCTGCTTACCTGACTGCCGTGGGCACCATGTCCTCTGCCGCTACCCTGGCCGTGGCGCTGGAATGCGCCCGAAAGAGTAAGGTGCTCCGCTCCGACATGGTGGAGTTCGGCGTTCCGCTTTTCGCCAACATTCACCTGTGCGGCTCCGCACTGACAGAAGTGTTCTTCGTCATGATCGTTTCGCAGGTGCTGTACGGCCGGCTGCCTGACCTGGGCAGCATGATCCTGTTCATCCTGCTGCTGGGCATCTTAGCCATCGGTGCCCCCGGCGTGCCCGGCGGCACGGTCATGGCCTCCCTGGGGCTGATCACCGGCGTGCTGGGCTTCAACAGCGACGGCATCGCCCTGATGCTGGCCATCTTCGCCCTGCAGGACAGCTTCGGCACCGCCTGCAACGTGACCGGCGACGGCGCCCTGACCCTGTTCCTCACCGGCTATGCGGAAAGACACGGCATCGCCCAGGAGCCTATCAGCCTGGAGCTGTAAGGCTGGGGATGAGGATTTTGCATCGATAAAGAAAACGCCGATGGGGAGCAGGACTGTTCCTCATCGGTGTTCTTGTGTCATATCAAGCACAGCAGTGCCAGAGTAAGTGACCATCCTGCATTCACTCCGGCACAGGTATGGGAAGGGGAAAGAAGAGTGCTTGTATAACACAAGAAATAGATAGAAAGTGCTTGATAGCAAACCTGCATTTAATGTGATGCAGGTTCCTTTTACGCATTTTCTCACTATTATCAAAGACTCGCATCTCTACAGGCTACTGTTGACTTGTAAACTCTACAGAAACATTCAATGATAATCAGACTTTCAATACGACAGATCGGCAATCACGAATCTTTAATCAAACGCCAAAGCGTGCTGCGGCTAATTCCGAGGCGTTTGGCGGCGCTTGACTGATTCATATTTTCCTGCTTTAGCACGTCGAGGATAATATCTTTCTCAATATCTTTCAGTGGCTGTTTCGTGTTGATATTAGCTTGGATCAATTCCTCTTTCGATTCATTCTGCAGCACATTGCTAACCTCGTCAGGTGTAATGTAATAACCTTTGGCGTTCAGCACCAATTGCTTCATCACCATCTTCAGCTGGTCGATGTTCATAGGCCAACTGAAATTAGTCAGCAGCTGAATTGCTTCCTGCTCTAAACCGATGATTTCACGATTTAGTTCGGTATTGTACTTGCTAATATATAGAGCGGCTAATGCTGGAATCTCTGCCCTGCGACGGCAAAGCGCAGACGTATGAATACAATAACCGTTGAGCAGCGAATATAATTCTCTGGAAAATTTCCCCTCACTCGTCTGCTTGGCAAGGTCGATTACACTGGATGCCATAATCCTAATTCGGTTTTGCGATGCAAGATCAGTTAGTGCCTTCGCCACTGTACTTTGCAATGCGATCGGCAGCAAATGGACGTGCTCAAAGAAGATACTGCCGGAAGGAGAATAGAGCACAGAATTCTCATCATCGAACAGCATATGCCATTCTTTAGACGTCAAAGCACCAGCCTGAATAAGAACAAAGGGACCGACGCTTGCCGAACTGTTGCAGTGAATATATCGGGCAATTGTGTTTTTTTCTGTGCCTGATTGCCCTATCAGCAAAACTGGGTGATTGCTTTTGCAGGCTTGATGGATGCACGGCATAAGGGATTCCATATAGCTGCCGCTGGAGAACACAGTACGTGCTCTTATTTTTTCAGGATCTTCATACTCGACACAGGAAATGCCTGCTGGTGCCTTCAACTGTCGATGAATGAAGAAAACAAAGCACGGTTCTGGTACATCTAGCTTGTTGATATGGATGATGAAGTTTGAATCGTTAATGGTTCTTTGCCGTTGCTGATAGCTGGAACCAGATGAAAATTTCTTCATCAGTTCTTGAAAAGTCGCAATGGCGGATGTTAAACCAAGTTGCACGAACGCCTCGTTAGAAAAGAGAACCTTACCATCTGGATCGGTGATTAAAATTCCGCGTTCGGAGCAATCCAACACATTTCGAAGCAGATGTTCACTGGCAGAGATGCTCCGTAAATCAACAAAGAAGTCTTCTACTTTTTTTAATGTGCGCTCAATACTCGCGGCAGATGATGTGATGAGAATGCTCTGCAATCCTGCAATCTTTGCCTCATTCACCGTTGCTACATCACCGACTATGAGTGTAATTCCCTGCTTTTTGAGCATTGCCAGCAAAGATGGAAGCTCATCCGTTTTTTTATATTCATATATTTCCATGTCTAGCTGAAGAATTTGGGATAGCATCCTGCAGTTGTCAATGATGTTGTGAAAACCGATCACAACAAATCTATCTCCTGTCTGCTGCGCCAGCTTGATAGCACGAAGCACATCGGCAGAAGATGTTTCCATTTCGAACACAGGCAAATTCAGCTTTTCGCGTAACATTGCTGCGGTGCCGCCGCGAGAAATAAGGACATCGTGATGCCATGCAGAATACTGGACATAGCTTTCCAATGACTGCTCGAGGTTGCCAACAAACACTTTCAATAAAATATTGGGGTGATTTTGAGCTGCCTGCATAATAGCATCGCTTAATTGTGCATAAGGTGCGACAGCCAGCACTTTGATCTGTCTCATTTTGCCACCTCCTTTGACGATTATAACATAAATAGTTCAGTTTTGAAACACTTATTTTGAAAAACGCATTGATTTCCCATCATGAATGGTTTATGCTTACTTTACGGAAGAAAAACGACCATTTTGTACAAGAAGGTTGTGATTCAGAATCGTGCAGTATGATGCAGGACTTCGAAAGGTGATGGTCATTATTGCGGATGACTTCACGGGTGCACTGGATACTGGTGTCAAGCTAAGCAGCACGGGGGCACGGGTGAAAATCGTTCCCTATATGGAACGGTATACTGAGGCTGAAGCGGACGTGCTTGTGATCGATGCAGAGACGCGGCATCTTTCATCCCCAATAGTCTACGAGCGGATTGCCGCCATATGTACACAGTATGAATATATCCCGTATTTTTATATCAAGACTGATTCGGCACTGCGAGGACAGATTGGCGTCACGGTAAAGGCGGCTATGGAAACGCTTGGAGTTCACCAAGCAGCCTTTGCGCCGTCCTATCCTGCCATGCATCGCATCACTCGCAATGGTCGCCAGCTTATTGACGGCAAACCGCTGAAGGAAAGTGCTTTTGCTCATGATCCACTGAATCCTGTAACAGTTGACATGGTAAAAGAACTCTTTGATCATACCGGCATGGTTGTCTGCAACGCAAAGTCATCGCAGCCTCTTTCATCCTTCCCTCAGGATACCATTGTCATCTATGATGCGGAAACAGATGAGGAACTTTGCGAAATTGCAGCTCATTTGCATTCGGAAGGAAAGTTGCGATTAACGGTCGGCTGCGCAGGATTTGCAGAAGCATTGTCTGGCGTGATCCCCCTTCCTCCGGGCAGCAGGAAAGAAGTAAGCCGCCCCAGGCAGTTGCTCGTGTTTTGCGGAAGTCTGAATCAAACAACGTATCGGCAAATCGAGTATGGCATTGCAAACGGATTTGTGCAAATGACCTGCAGCATGAACACCCTACAGGATGATGGATGGTTCGCCAAGGTACATGCGCTGTTGTCACAAGGTTCGAATGTCATTATCGTGATCACAGATGAAGGAATGCCGGAGATCAGTGTCATCGAGCAGAGTCATCTGATTCAGCATTACGGGGGACAAATTCTGCTGAAGCTGCTTTGCTCAGAAGAGATGAATGATTACGCCGTAATGGTCATCGGCGGCGATACGCTGATGGGCTTTATGAATGAAGCGAACTTTCCCGAGATTGACATTCATGGCGAGCTTACGCCAGGCGTAGTGAGTTTCACTATGCAGCTCAATGGCAGACAATATGAGTTTCTCAGCAAGAGTGGCGGGTTCGGTGAAGAAACCCTATTCCTTGATATCATGAAGGAAGGTACAAAGGCATGAACCATTGTTCATTTTCTCGGAATCTCTACTATGGGACGAATGCAATTCAACAGCTTTCAGTGCTGTGCAGTCGTTGCAAAAAGATTGCTGTGTTTTCTGACCGTGGTATTGTCAGCAGCGGTACGATTGATCCGGTGCTGAATGTCTTGAAGCAGGCAAAGATCGATTATATCCTGCTCAGTGATATCCCTAGTGAACCTACCTATGAGCAAGCGCAGCATCTGGTGGATTCCTTCGTTGCAAGCGGTGCAGAAATGATCTTAGCTGTTGGCGGCGGAAGTGTCATGGACGTTGCAAAACTGTGCTCTGTGGCTGCCAGCACGACAGTTGCCGCATTGCTTGAAACACCCTCATTGGCGAAGAAGACAGTCTATACCGTGATGGTGCCGACAACAGCAGGCACGGGCGCTGAAGCTACCCCGAACGCTATCGTTGCCGTGCCTGAAAAGGAATTGAAAGTCGGAATCGTTTCTGATGAAATGATTCCGGATGCCGTGGTGCTGGATGAAAGCCTTCTTCGACGTTTACCGACGCATATTGCCGCAAGTAACGGCATCGATGCCCTTTGCCATGCGGTGGAGTGCTATACGAGCCTGAAGGCAACGCCGCTCAGCAACATGTTTGCACTGGAAGCTGCACGGCTGATTTTCCGGAACATCGAGGCAGCATGCTTGAATCCTGAGAATAGGGAAAGCGTCAGTGCCATGCAGCTTGGTGCTTATTATGCCGGCTTGGCAATTGCCTGCAGCGGAACAACCGCAGTGCATGCACTAAGCTACCCGCTGGGCGGAAAATATCATATTCCGCATGGTGTAGCAAATGCCATGATGCTTCTGCCTGTTATGCAGTATAACCTTCCTGAATGCATAGACCGATTTGCTGCGATTTATGATGCGCTTGGTGCGCATGATCTGACGGACAATCAGGCAAAAGCTGAATGGCTGGTGAACCGAATGGCACATCTGGTGGAAGTTCTTCGAATTCCAACGGATCTGAAGAAGTACGGTGTGCAGCCTGAAGATCTTGAAACGTTAGTTCAGGCCGGGATGAGTGTAACACGTTTGCTGAACAACAATCGTCGCAAGGTGACGAAGGATGCAGCGAGAATGATTTATCAGACCCTGTTGTCTTAAGGAGGAGAGCAAATTGCCGCAGATCAAGGGCATCATCGTTCCGATTGTTACTCCAATGACAGATGATGAAGAAATCAACACCGATGAGCTGAAACGACAAGTTGAGCGTATGATCTCAGCAGGAATTCACGGCATCTTCGTGTTCGGCACCAACGGAGAAGGATACATTCTTTCCGAAAACGAGAAAAAAGAAATTCTCAGTGTTTGCATTGAGCAGGTAAACGGACGTGTGCCCGTTTATGCGGGCACAGGATGCATTTCTACGGCAGAGACCATTCGCATGAGCAGGTGGGCTGAGGAAGCAGGTGCAGATGTGCTGAGCATCATCACACCTTTCTTTGCAGCAGCAAGTCAAAAGGAAATGATAACACACTACCGCAAGGTTGCTGACAGCGTTAGCTGTCCGATTGTGCTGTATAACATTCCTGCACGTACAGGCAACGCACTTGCTCCTGCTGCTGTCAAGGAGCTCAGCAAGATTCCAAACATCGTTGGTGTGAAGGATTCCAGCGGTAATTTTGATAACATCCTGCAGTATATTGAGCAGACACGGGAACGCGAAAACTTTGCTGTGCTCAGCGGCAATGATAGTTTGATCCTGTGGACACTGTTGGCAGGCGGCCGAGGCGGTATCGCAGGATGCGCAAATGTATTCCCTGAAAACATGGTTGCCATCTATGAGCATTTCATAAAGAATGAATTTGCGCAGGCAAGAAAGGCGCAGGACGCAATTCGACCGTTCCGCAACTGTTTCCGTTTCGGAAATCCAAACACCATTGTAAAGGAAGCTGTTGCAATGCTTGGCTATCCGGTCGGAAAATGCCGCAGTCCCTTTAATGATCTAAGCGATGAAGCAAAAGCAGCCATCGGAAAGGCGCTCAACGACTTTTTTCATAGCGAGGTGAAAGCATGAGACCTGTAATCGGAATTACGATGGGAGATCCGGCCAGCATAGGACCAGAGCTTTGTGTGAAGGCGCTATCTAGGGCAGAAGTTGTTGACAGCTGTAAGCCGCTGATTATCGGCGATGTTGATTTTTTGAAAAGAGCAATGGAGATCCCGGGGATGCCCCAGTTGAAGGTGCATGTAGTTGCATCACCGAAAGAAGCCGTGTACGAACCTGGCACAATGGAAGTCCTCGACATGGGGCTGTACCGCCGTGAAGAGATCCCGTTTGGTCAGGTGAACGCCAAGGCTGGCAATGCAGCGTTCCAATATGTTTCGAAAGTAATAGAGCTTGCCAAACATGATGAAGTCGGGGCAACGGTGACAAACGCCCTTAACAAGGAATCCATGAATCTTGCGGGGCACCACTTTGCCGGGCATACGGAAATCTATGCTCACTTCACGAATACGAAGAAATATACGATGATGCTGGCGCATGACGGCTTGCGTGTTGTGCATGTCAGTACGCATGTCAGCCTTCGTGAAGCATGTGACCGTGTCAAGAAGGACAGGGTACTTGAAGTGATACGAATTGCTGATCAGGCTTGCAAAGCGATGGGCATCGCACAGCCAAGGGTTGGTGTTGCAGGATTGAATCCTCATTGCGGTGAGGACGGCCTTTTTGGACGTGAGGAAATCGAAGAGATTGAACCGGCAGTCCGGCAGGCAAAGCAGGAAGGTATCAACGCATTAGGTCCCATCCCACCGGACACCATCTTCTCCAAGGCACGAGGCGGCTGGTACGACATTGTTGTTGCTATGTATCACGATCAGGGGCATATCCCGTTGAAACTTGTGGGGTTTGTCTTCGATCAGGATACGCAGAAATGGCGCACGGTTAGCGGCGTAAACATTACGCTTGGACTGCCAATCATTCGGACGAGTGTCGATCACGGAACTGCCTTTGATCAGGCAGGACTCGGTACAGCGACAGAGGACAGCCTTGTGAACGCTATTGATTACGCTGTCCGCTTTGCAAGAGCGAAATGAGGGAAAAACAGATGGACAGAGCAATAATCGAACTTCCTGTGCTTCAGACAGACGGAAGATTATACCGTGACCTAACGCAGAATGTGATTTTCGCCCAGTTGCCGAATCCCTGCCAATCATGTCATGCGGCTGATTTGCTTGAATTGCCCAACGGTGATTTGCTTTGCTGCTGGTTTGCCGGGCAAAAAGGTGAAGGCTATAGCGATGTAAATGTGTGGCTGAGCAGGCTGAATGCTGGCAGCGGCCAATGGACAAACCCCATGCAGGTGTCGGATGACAAAGAAAGAAGCGAGCAAAATCCATCGCTTTTCCTTGCACCGAGCGGCGAAATCTGGTGCGTTTACACATCGTTTCAGAGCAAGGTGCATGAGCTTGCACCGCACTGCAATCTGCAGTACACCAGCAGGATTGTTTGCAAGAAGTCTCTCGATGGTGGATACACGTGGGGAACGGTGCAAACACTATTTGAAGGTCCCGGTGCATTTTGCCGGCAGAAGATTCAAGTGTTGAAGAATGGTCGCTGGGTGTTCGGCAACTGGCTCTGCTTTGATGACGATACCCGAAACGGCAGCGACATTTCCGTGCTGCGAATCAGCGATGATGAAGGGCACACATGGAAAACGGTGGAGGTGCCTGACAGCCGCGGATGTGTCCATATGAACGTTGTTGAGCAGGAAGCGGGATGCCTGATCGGTTTCTTCCGCAGCCGTGGCGCTGATCGAATTTACCGTGCTGAATCCTTCGACTACGGCGATACTTGGTCTGTTCCGACTGCAACAGAGCTGCCGAACAACAATGCAGGTATTAGCGTCATTCCCTTGCTGAACGGAAATATTGCCATTGCCTATGACAGTTGTTGCTTTGCTGATGGCCGCCAGGAAAGTCGATGGCCGAAGCAAAGGGCTCCGTTAGCTGTTGCTCTGACAGACAACAACGGGAAGAGCTTCGACTACCGCCGCATTGTCGATGCCGGGAATGGTTTCTTTGGCAGGAAAAACGGTGCTTCAAACTACCGCTGTGAATACCCGGTACTCCTCGAAAGCCGAGACAAACAGCATATCTATCTAGCCTATACATGGAACAACCGGAAAGCCATTCGTGTTATAGAAATCAGCGAAAAATGGATTCGCGGCGAGACAGAAAAGGCTGAAGGGCTAAAAACGGTGTACTGAGTTTTTCTTGAAGGAGCAAATCACATGCAGATCATTAACCGCGGCCCAAACAAAAGTCGCATGGCGCAACTCGGGAAGAAAATATGGAATTTTCGATGGATGTATCT
Source organism: Clostridia bacterium (assembly GCA_030529995.1). Lineage (GTDB taxonomy): Bacteria > Bacillota > Clostridia > Christensenellales > Aristaeellaceae > CAKUFA01. Next base: position 1,885 of record JAUMVT010000058.1, on the reverse strand, counting down.
ATTCCTGCTGCCTGCCATTGTATGGTACTTCCTGTTTTCCTACATGCCGATTTATGGTATTTCCATTGCATTCAAGAAATATAATGTTGTGAAGGGTGTCTTTGGCAGCCCATGGGTTGGATTCACGAATTTTGAAAAGATCTTCACGGATATGAATTTCGCTCGTGCTTTCAAGAATACACTGTTCATTAGCTTCTTAAAGATGATTTTTGTTACGCCAATTGGTCTCGTGCTTGCATTGTTGCTGAATGAGGTGAAAAGCAAGGCGCTTCGCGGCACAGTACAGAGTCTGAGCATGCTGACTCACTTTCTCAGCTGGGTTGTCATCGCATCGATCATGAAAGTGCTTCTCAGCCCGACCTCTGGCATTGTCAATAAAGTCATCGTCATGTGCGGCGGTGCACCCATCTATTTTCTTGCCTCGAAGGATTGGTTTATCTTCTGGGTCGTTGTAAGCGATATGTGGGAATCAGCGGGATGGAATGCACTCATCTTCATTGCCGCGATTGCTGGCATTTCACCTGACATCTACGATGCCGCAGACATTGACGGTGCTGGCCGCTGGGTGAAAATGTTCCGCATTACGATTCCGTGTCTGCGCAACACCATCAGCACTGTTCTGATTCTGAAGCTTGGCGGCCTTTTGAGCGGCAACTTCAATCAGATTTTCAACCTGTACAACAATGCGGTTATGGATGCGGCAGATATTCTTGATACCTATGTGTATCGTCTGGGCATCAACAACATGCAGTTCAGCTATTCCTCTGCAGTGAACCTGTTCCAAAACGTGATTGGGCTGGCATTGGTAACCGTCGCAAATCTGCTGGTGAAAAAGCTCAGCGACAGTGAGGAGGGGATTCTCGGATGAGACGGCTCAAAAAAAGCATGCATTCCGCAACCGTTGCGGACTGGATCATAGGCATTATTCTTGTCCTGTTTTGCGCAACCATTGTGTATCCAATTTGGTATTTGGTCATGCTTTCACTATCGACCTTCGGCGGCATTGCATCTGCTTCTAACCCCTTTATGTTTGTGCCGGCCGGCTTCACGCTACAGGCGTACAGTGATATCTTCAGCAGCACCTACATTCAGTCAGGTTATCAGGTAACCATTTTCAGAACCGTGGTTGGTACATTGGCGGCAGTTTTCTTCATGGCGCTGGCTTCCTATGCTATCAGTAGGAAGGGACTTCCCGGCAAAAAGGCGATTACAGCTTATTTCATGGTCAGCATGTTTGTACAGGGTGGCATGATTCCGACTTACCTGATGATTAAGGAATTGGGACTCCTTGATAACATTTGGCTGCTGGTGCTGCTGCCCATGTTCAGCACCTATTATATGCTGATCCTCCGCAGTTTCTTTGAAACGATCCCTGAGAGTTTGATTGAAGCAGCAAAAATTGATGGGGCAACTGAAGCACAGATTTTCATTCGGATTGTAATGCCCCTGAGCGTCAGCGCGCTCATGTCAGTCGGCGCATGGGTGTTCTTCACGCATTGGAATTCTTGGTTTGATAGTCAGCTCTACTTCACAACAATGAGCAAGCAAGTGGTTCTGGTGCAGATTCGTCGTCTCGTCATCGAGCAGAGTAATCTGCTGCTGACCGGCATGACAACAGGCAAGGCAGATCTGCCGACGGAGGAAAGCATTCAGGCGGCAGGCATTATGATCACGATTCTGCCTGTGCTGATTATTTACCCCTTCGTGAAAAAGTACTTTGTTAAGGGCATGACGCTGGGTGCAGTAAAGGAGTAAGGCAGTGTATCGGAAGGCCGAACGGTGTAGAAAGGAGGATAAAGACACCTTTTGCTTGTCAGATACTTGCAATATTGGATCGCAAATTGCAAGTGCAAATTGGACACCCCGCATGAATAAAATCTGTTCG
>JAUMVT010000057.1 GCA_030529995.1 Clostridia bacterium | reverse complement strand
CCTTGACTTCTCTCCGCTGCCCTATGTGTAACCTATGCTTGACACTCCTACACATGGCTCCGCAAAGTCTTCAAAAAACATCTTGACAATGCAGGGAAAATCGATTATACTATCAGAGTCGTCGCGGTAAGTGACAGAACCGCGCCCTTCCAACTGGCGAGGGAGACATAAGGGAGCATAGCTCAGCTGGGAGAGCATCTGCCTTACAAGCAGAGGGTCACAGGTTCGAGCCCTGTTGTTCCCACCATTATCCGGCCCGGTAGCTCAGTTGGTTAGAGCGCCAGCCTGTCACGTTGGAGGTCGAGGGTTCGAGCCCCTTCCGGGTCGCCATATTTGCCTTGGTAGCTCAGTCGGTAGAGCAGCAGACTGAAAATCTGCGTGTCGGTGGTTCGATTCCGCCCCAAGGCACCATTACGTGCGGTAGTAGCTCAGTTGGTAGAGCGCCACCTTGCCAAGGTGGAGGTCGCGGGTCCGAGCCCCGTCTACCGCTCCATTTATACATGGTGCCATAGCCAAGTGGTAAGGCAAAGGTCTGCAAAACCTTCATTCCCCGGTTCAAATCCGGGTGGCACCTCTTTCGAAGATCGGCGTTCGCCGGTCTTTTTTTGTTTCCCCGGATGATGACCGTTTCCTTGATTGCAAACCATTCCCTTCTGCTTTATAATAGTGCTCGGTGAGTTCACCGATTATTGACAGAAAGTAGTTGCGTCATGAAGAAACGATTGCTTTTCATTCTTGCCGTGGTGCTGGTGGGAGCACTGGCCTTCGGCAGTTATTCCGTTATTCGGCAGCGGAAAGCCCAGCAGGCCGAGAAGGACGCTCAGCTGGCCGCTCTGCAGCAGGCACAGGTGCAGGAGCTGGTTCCCCTGCGCGCGGAGGAAACCCAGCTGGAGCAGCGCATTGCCACCCTGACCGCTTCCCTGCCGGAGAACAAGCAGCCCATGGGCTCCACCACCGTGTTTTTCCGGGGACCTTATGAGGAGCTGTCCACTCAGGTGCAGCAGGTCATGAACATTTACGGGGTGAAGGGCACCATTCTGCTGACGGAAGATCTCTTCCCCGGCAAGGATGGCATGCTGTCCGTGGATGCCCTCCGCAGCTTCACCGATGATGGGTGGGATCTGGCCATTTCCCTGCAGGATCTGGACGCCATGACCAAGCTGATTGCAGACGTTGAGGCCTGCTCCCTGCCTGCCCCCAAGGTGCTGTATCTGGCGACGGGCGTTTCCACGGAGTACCTGACCGAGTGTGTCAATCGCTTCGGCTTTCAGGCGGTAGTGACCTGGTCGGATGTGACCCTGCCGGAGGGAGTGCTGATGATAACCGCCCACTCCCATCAGGATGATTCCGAAACCATCAACAACCTGTTCGACTATCTGCGGAACAATCTGGACTATGTAGCCGTTACCATCGGCTTTGTCAGCGGTGATCAGGATTGCTACAACAGTGCCCGGCTGAACAGCATCCTGAACTACTGCGCCTACTACAGCATGGAAGTCGCCCCTGCCTCCACCGTTGCGGAGCATGCCCGGGCGGATGCCGAAACCGATGAAGACGCCACTCGGCAGGAGCTGGAGGAAGCCAATCAGCGGCTGGAAGAAGTGCGGCAGCGGATCAAGGAAATCGCTACCAATACAGGGGCTGAGTGAGAAATTTGCTCAGTTTTGAATGAATGGTTGTCATCTGCGTCTTGTTATGTTAGAATGGAATCGGAAGAAGTCGTTTGTTGATCGAAAGTGAATAGGAGATGATTCCGTTGATCATCGGAACTCTTCTTCACTTATCACTGAGAAGCTGCGAATTGGTGCAGGCATCCTTCCGCCCATTTCACAAGAAACGATTCCATGGATGACTTGGGTGTCTGCGTTTTTGCAGGCACCCCTTTTGTTTGATCAGGAGGACAAGATGATGCAGAAAAAACGAATCATATGCTGCTGGCTCGCGATGATCATGTTCCTGCTTTGCTTTCATACACTGGCACCGGCTTCCGCCGATACAGCCGAGACTGAGCCTTCCAAGCTGACCATGCAAGGCATGAGCAGCGTCAAAGTCAATGAAATTTTTCGTTCCTCCTACCCTGAAACGCTCCTCACCTGCAATTATGAAACCATTTCTGCTGACGAATTATCAACTAAACTGCTGACCCAGGATGATTCCGTGGATCTTTACATGGTACAGGTGGATGCCTCCTATGCCAGCATCAAGTCAAAGGGCTACTTCGCTTCTCTGGCAGGCAGTGAGCTGCTGCAGCAGTGCTGTCAGGATCTTTCGGACACCATTCTGGAAGCCATCACGGAAGATGATGTGCTGGTAGCCTATCCGGCATCTTTGCGTTTCAGCGGCTTTGGCGTTAATCTGGACTACTGGCAGCTGGTCTTCGGGGATGATCCCCTTCCAGAAACCATGGAAGATTTGCTGGATGCATGGATCCTGTATGAAGAAAGCTATGCGGACGAATATCCTCTGCTGGATATCTGGTACGGCTTTGATGAGGAAAAGCTGTGCCGGGCATTCATCACCCATTACATCGAAAGTCATGAGGATGCGGCAAGCACCCTTGCCTCGGATGCCGCACTGCGCACGGTGCTGGAAAAGCTGGCCAAGGTGGCTGAGATTCGGAAGGCCCACCAGCGCACCCTGTCCGAATGGGACGTGGAAGAATCCGAAGGGAAGGCCACCATGTTCAGCCTGTTTGCTACCCGGGATGCCATGTATCGGAATCCGTCCTTTTATGTGAATACGCAGGAAAACCTGGTCTATGATATTTCCATTTTTCAATACTCCCCCATTTCCCTTGTATGGGCGAAAGAGGATGAAGCCCAGGCCATCGGCTTCATGACCGTCTATGTGGTGAATCCCTATGGGAAGCATCAGCAGGAGGCGATCCGGTACATCGAATGCGCTGCCCAGCTGGAAGCTAATCCGTACCTGTATTACGCCCTCCACACCACCATGACGGAACCCTATGAGGATCCCACGTTCCCGTCAAGGGTGCAGACTCTTTCGGAAAACGTGGAAAGGCTTGAAGCCCAGCTGCACAGCGATGACCTGGATGCGGACACCCGGTTTGACCTGGAGGCGGAGCTAAGCTACAATCAGCGGATCCTTCAGGAGCAGGATCAGCGAAAATGGCTGATTTCCGCCGAGACCATCGCTGCCGACCGTGCCTCCCTCAGTCACCTGAATTTGAACCTGAACAATCTTTACCTGTCTGCCATGACAAGCTCCGGCGACATTGAGCAGCTGTGCAGCCGGTACGTCAGCGGCAATATAACGCTGGATATGTTCCTGAAGAACCTTGCCGACACGCTGCATATGATCACCCTGGAAACCAACTGAAGGAGAGAACAACATGCGAAAGATGATGAAACGCCTTGCCGTGCTTGTACCCCTGCTTTGCCTAATGGTGTGCGCCGCCGCTCAGGCGGAATGGTCGGAATTGTTCGGCGATGCCTATGCCCAGCAGTTTCAGCTCAGCAGCCTGAAAGACCAGATTGTTACCTGCTACGCCATGGACGGTCATACTGTCTACGGCATGACGGCCAAAGGAGCCGTCTATACCTACGACTGCGAAACAGCAGCCTATGCGCTGTTCACCCAGCTTCCTGCCCAGCCGGATATTGACTTCGAAAAGAAGCCCAGTGAAGCCACCAAGCAGGCCATGGGAGAAGCAGTGTCCTACCTGCTGTTTGACGAAAATCACGAGCTTTACGGATTCAATTCCACCACCGGTCTGCTGGGCAAGGTGGACGCAAACGGCATTCAATGGCAGGACACGGCCGTGGACACTTCCGTCTTTTACAATCCGGGCGGCTACTATCCGGAGATTTCCTTCTGTCAGCCCCAAATCATCGGCGACCGGCTGGAGGGCTGGATTGTGCCGGACATAGACGGCACAAGCTGCACCTGGGTGTCCCTCTCCCTGACAGACGGCAGCTGCACCGCCACGGAAATACCGGGTGCTTTCCAGCTATGCCGGTACCGGGATGATACTCTGCTTGCTCTGGTGCTGACAAAAGACAAAACCATGGCACTGAACGTGTATGACCGCAGCGGCGCCTGTGTCCGCTCTTATGAAGGGGCACTGCCTGCCCTGCAGGCAGGGGATGCTGCAACCGTGTTTGACCTGCAGAGCATTGCCGGCGCACTGGCATACGATGCTGCTTCAGGCACAGTGTACCTGATGGACGAATCCCACCTGTATGTCAGCAGGGACGGGGGCGCCTTCGAAGCCTTGGAAGGAACGACCCCCTGGCTGCCGCCCATGAACTACAGCCGGCTGCAGCTTGGGGATAACGACACCGTGCTTGTGAACGGACAGTGGCTGTGGCAGTAAGCTGCCGGGGACAAACCGCCTGATTTGTTCATTGCAATTTTCTTCCCGATGCGTTACAATGTTAACAATTTGGATGGCTGACGCATTGCGCAGTCACCCTTGAGGGAGGAAGAGGAATGAAGAAGAAGCTGGGCATCCTGCTGGCACTGATGCTGGCGCTGCTGGCACTGGCATCCCTGTCTCTGGCAGAGGAATGTACCCATCCCAACGCGCACTACGTTGCAAACGGGGACGGAACCCATGACTATTACTGCTCGGATTGCCACCGGGTACTGGTCAGCAGAGAAGCCTGCACGGCACCTGCATCCGCGGACTGCGGCTATCAGTCGAAGTGCGTTAAGTGCCTGGGCACCTTCACCGTGAAGCACATCTGGGGCACCTATACATCCGACGGCAATGCCTCCTGCCTGCAGGACGGCACCAAGACGGCCGAATGCACCCGCAGCGGCTGCCTGGCCACCAACACCGTGCAGGATGTGGGCAGTGCTACCGGACACAACTGGAGCGAGTACGTCTCCAACGGGGATGCCACCTGCGTGAAGAACGGCACCAAAACCCGCACCTGCCAGAACAAGGGCTGCAATGCGGAAGAAACCGTTGAGGACAAGGGCACTGCCATGAATCACCTGTTTAGTGATGAATCATGGATCTACAACGATGATGCCACCTGCTTCAAGGGCTGCAGCAAATGGCGGCATTGCCTCCGGCCGGGCTGCACCAGCACCGAGACCATCTTCCCGGTTTCTGATCCTCTGGGACATACGTTTACGAATTACGTCTCCAATGGGGACGCCACCTGCTTCAAGGATGGTACCAAGACGGCCAAGTGCGTCCGCTACGGCAAGGACGGCTGCACCGCTACCGATACGGTGCAGGATGAAGGCTCTGCCGGCCACGTATGGGGGGCTGTCACCTACAGCTGGGCGGACGGTCTGACCGGCTGCACTGCCAGCCGCACCTGCACCCGTGATGCCTCTCACACCGAGACGGCAACGGCAACCATTACCGTGACCACCGTAGAGCCCACCTGCGTGAACGCCGGCAAGAAGGTCTACACCGCCGTGTTTCCGAGTCCTGGGCATCCACCCAGACCATCCAGCAGACTCTGCCTGCCAAGGGACACAGCTACACGGCTGTGGTAACCAAGCCCAACTGCACCAAGGGCGGCTACACCACCTACACCTGCACCGTCTGCGGCGATACCTACGTGGCCGACCGTGTGTCCAGCCGTGGTCACCGCTTCAGTGACTGGACCCCCATGGAAGGGGATGTGCACCACGCCACCTGCAGCCGCTGCAACTATGTGGCCACGGTGGCCTGCACGGACTTTGACTATGTGGTGGTGACCCAGGTGGAAGAAAAGGTAGCTACCGGCACGGACGCTGCCACTGCCACCGACCTGACCGTGAAGGTGAACAAGGATGTGACCTTTACCCTGTGCCCCATCTGCGGCCAGGTCAAGGATGATCTGGTGCTGGAGCGGGTCAAGGCCAAGGCGGAAGCCGTAACCAACCTGCTGCCCAGCGGCGAGATCATGGTTCGCACCGGCGCCCTTGCCTGCGGCGAAAAGATCATGTCCGTTACCTTCACCCGCAGCGGCGAAATCCACCAGCCCACGGGCAAGGTGGCCGTGACCCTGAGCAAGGACGCTGTTGCCGGCTGCACCCTGAAGCTGCTCCATGCCGACGGCACGGAAGAAGACCTGGATGTGACGGAGGATGGGGATGAAGTGTCCTTCACCCTGAACTTTGCCGACAGCGCCGCCTTCGTACTGCACATGACAGAAGAATAAGCCGATGATCTTCCTGGGGAGGGGCGCATGCCTCTCCTCTTTTTTCATGCAAAAAAACGCCTCGGCGAATTTTTCCGCTGAGGCGTGTTCATCGTTATGCGTCTTTATCCGATATCAATATTGTCGCCTACCAGCCCTACATAGGCTCCGGCCTTGGCTTCGTCGCTTTCCTCATGGGCCAGAAGCCACTTGTTCCGTGCCCACAGGGTGGCATCCAGCGGGTTGGAGGCAGGCTGACGGAAGTCGGTATTGGTCTTCTCCGGCAGGGCCACCAGCACCCGGAAGCCCTCGTCGCTTACCTGGCAGGGCGCATAGTGCAGGGTGGTGGCGTACACCTCCACCAGCACACCGGCAGGCACCTGGAAGGCCTTCACCTTGCCGGTATCCAGCTTGCCGTCCTCAATTTCGCTTTCCTTGGCCAGCAGCAGAATGAAATCCTCCGTGCCCAGGTTGAACTCGCTGTCCCGGTGGAATTCCAGACAGTTCAGCTTGGTATTGTGTCCATTGCACCAGCCCAGCTGGAAGGGCATACCGCCGTAGAGGGCATTGCCCAGGGCTTCCGCTCCCCGAGCCGCATGGAAGCTTTCCTCCCGAGGGACATACACCACGTGATCCGTCACAGGGGTCTTTTCCAGCTTATTCAGCAAATCGGTTACATCGTAGCCATCCACCACACGGCCGTAGGGCTTGAAGGCAACATCCTTGCAGCTTAAAATTTCCATGCTTGCTCGCTCCTTATTGCATCATTCCGGCGCTCCGGTTTTCCTATGGTGGGAGATTCGACATGCCGGTCGTATTTCCCTCTTTTTTTCACGTCATGAACAATCTGTGAAAGTCCTTGTGATTCCTTCCATTCTATGGTATGCTTTCATTATCTGCCCGGGAGGTTTGCAGCATGGAACACCGTGAGGATACAACCCTGACCTATGTATGGACGGCACTGGCCGCCCTGTGGCTCAGCATTTTCCCCCTATGGCAGGAGGGAACCTACAGCAGCATCACCCGTGCCAAGTGGGAAGGTACCCTGCTGTTCACCGCCGTGACCCTTGGGGTGGGGCTTGCTGCCGCCCTGTACGGGCTGGTCAGGCATCATCGCCTGCCCTTCCGCTTTTGTAAGGAACAGGCCATGGCGCTGGTGCTGTTCCTGTTCATGGGGCTCAGTGCCTGCTTCGGCGCCTATGCCGGACAGCTGAACAAGAACGGTCAGCTGTGTGTGTGGATGGGTTCCCTCCGCTACGAGGGCATGGCCACCCAGCTGTGCTACATGGCCATCTTCCTTGTGATGAGCCTCCACCCTATTCGGAAGGATTGGCTCCTGCACCTGTGCGCCCTGTCCCTGATGCTGCAATGCGCCGTGGTGGTGCTGCAATATCTGGACTTGAATCCCCTGGGGCTGTTCCCTGGCGGCCTGTCCACCCGAACCAATTACGAATTTCAGGGCACCATCGGCAACATTGACATGGTGTCCGGCTACTTGAGCCTGATACTCCCCTTGCTGCTGGGCAGCTTTATCCTGACCCGGAAAGGCGGCTGGCTGCGGCTGACCGCCGGCAGCATCGGCACCCTGTGGATGATGTGCATGGAGGTGCAGAGCAGCCTGATTGCCCTGGGCGTCTTCGGCTGCCTGATTGTGGCCGCTATGCTGTGGAAGCCCCGCCTTCGGGGACGGGGCATCATGGTGCTGGGCATGATGCTCTTCTGCTACGCCCTGCGGAAATGTATTTCCTTCCCCTGGCTGGACGAGGCGGAGAACCTGACCCTTCACCTGCCGGGCACAGCGGCTGCGGCACTGCTGACGCTTGGTCTGCTGCTGATGCTTGCAGGCATCCGGCTGATGCGCCCCCACAAGCCCCTGTTGACCCTGAGCGGAAAGCAAACGGTGCTGCTCCTGCTGGCGATTCTGGCGGCAGGGGTGGTGATGCTGCTGGCGCTCCCCTTAACGGAGGCATGGGGGGGCCTGTGGGAGATTCGCGAAGTGCTGCTAGGTCGGGGGCAGGACAGCTTCGGTTCCTACCGGCTGGGGGTGTGGCGGCAGACCCTGGCACTGTCCCGGGAACATTTGCTGCTGGGCAACGGTCCGGATACCTTCTGGTTTGCCTTCCGGGAGCATCTGCAAAAGGTGGGTGTTTCCTTCCCGGAATCCTTCGATAATCCCCACAACGAATACCTGGCACTGCTGGTGAATGACGGCCTGCCTGCCCTGCTGTGCTATCTGCTGCTGCTGGGCTGCACGCTCAGCAAATGCCGAAAGAATCCCCGCCAGTGGGCACTGCTGGCAGGGCTGACCGCCTATGCGGTGCAGGGCTTCTTCTCCTTCTCCATATGCATTGTTGCCCCCATGTTCTGGGCAGTACTGGGCATGGGCGCAGTCAGAGACGATGAGCCCCTTGAACAGGCATAAGCAAATCCCCTTGCAGACTTTATCACTGCAAGGGGATTGCTTTTCCTGCTTAGTAGATATACGCCGACCCATTCCGGAACACATAGGTGCCGTTGGGCATGACCCAAGCCTCGCCGGAGGCATTCATATACTCCCAGGGCTGGTCGGTCATTGTGGCTGCCTGAAAGGCTTCGCCGGCCGTGCTGATCCACAGGTTGTCCCGGGTAGCAATGTAGATGGTATCGGTAACGGTATCGTAGGCAATGCCGCCCAGGTTGTCAAGAATATCATATCTGCTTGCCAGCAGCTTGCGGTCGATGGTGAAAGGCGCATCCATGCCCAAGGGCGTGGATTCTCCCGTGGTCAAGTTGTACAGGGTGAAGGTGGGCACGGTGGTACCCTGATCTTCCAGCACCAGCATGGTATCATCCTGATAGTGGCACATGGTAATGACCTTGGGATAGTCGGTTACGGTGCATGCGCCGGTTGACAGGTCGAATTGCAGGATCACCGGGGCATAGTCGTCCTTGTCTGTTGTGTCAGACATGTCATAGGTGGCAATCATCTGATTGTTGTAGATGAAGGAATTGTTCACGCAAATGGGATAGGTTGAATCCTTCTGGTTCTTCTGGTTAATGACGGATACATCAAGAGGAACCTCGTTCCATGTGATGCCGTCAGCAGTGATCACCCCAACCTTGCCTGAAATGGTGTTGAAGCCGTACAGCTGCTCTCCATCCGATAACAGGGAAAACACGCAGTTGCGCAGTTCGGCTTGCTTCTTCTCATTCTGCTTTGAAAGGGGTTTTTCAATATCCACAGCCGGGACGGCGTCCACCTTTGCAAAATAGGAATAGGTGCGTTCCTCCCCGTCCCAGCAATAAATGTCTCCATTGGAATACAAGGCATAGGCTTTGTTCTGTACCACCATGACATCTTGTCTGCCCACAAGGCCGTCCTTGTACAGGTCGATGGAATAGCCGAAGTCTTCATCAAAGATGATCTCCGCCTTTGCACAGGCGAGGCTGAAAATCAATACCATGGCAAGCAGAAAAGCACTGATACGCTTCATGTTCCATTCCTCCTGATGATTAGTTTGCTTCAAGTTCCATCATGCGGATTTTATTGGTCAGCTCCTGCAGGAATCCATCCAGCGACAGCAGGTCACTGGTGTACCGGGCGCAGATGTCTGTCATTACATCATCGGCAGAGGTGCCGCTGCCGCCCAGGTACAGGGATGCGGCGTGGAGATTGATCTGCTCCATCTGCTGCCTGCCTGCGGCAATGGTTTCCGCGGAAATCTTCCACCGCTGCTGTTCTAGGCTGTTCAGGTACTGGGTGTAGTAGTCAAGCTGCAGGTCGATGCTCTCCAGCTCGTCAGCATCCGCCTCTTTTCTTGCCGCCTCCAGGGTTGCCTTTTCCTCTTCGTACAGGGCAGCGGTCTGCGCAAAGTTCGGATCCTCATAGGGCGTATTGCACTGGGGATAGATGGCGTAGTACAGATAGGGATTGATCTCCATGGCGGAAGCAAGCTCGATCAGCTTCTGTGCTTCCTCCTGATGGGTGGAGAAGGGATTCACCACATAAACATACAGGATACCGTCCACCGTGGGATCATCCTGATCGGCAAAGCGCATGGTGACGCTGGTGTAGTCGTACATGTAAACATCGTAAAGGTATTCTTCCGGAGAGGTAAACAACAGGGTATCGGGGGTATTCATGGCTGCCCGGGTATTGAAGCTGAAAATGCAGGCCATGCCGTCGTAATCATCCATGGACAGCTCGGAAGTATGCCGCCCAGCTGCCTGACGAATGTGGGCGATCTGCCCCAGCTTTTCCAGCACGGTGCGGAGGTCGTCACTGTTGAGATCCGGCGTTTGTCCGTCGGTGTCATGCTGCCGGATGTACATCTGAATGATGCGCTTGCACCATAGGGCGTAGTCGAAGTTATCCACAAATTCGATTTCCGGATAATCGTCCGCATAGTCCTGCTCCCAGCGGAGCCAGTAATCCATCAAGCCTTCCATGCTGGTGGGGAAGGCTTCCCCCTTGAAGGCCAAGTCCCAGAAGCCTTGATTGTACTGGTACAGATTCAGGTAAAGCCGTGAAGGATAGGCGACCAGGTTGCCGTCTCCATCAGTCAGCGCATCCTGAATGACAGGATACATGCTGCTCAGGTTCTGCCGCAGGGTTTCGGAGGTCAGGGGTGCAGCCATCCCCTTCCGCTTCAGCGTGGTGTACGTATAATCGGCACGAACTTCGAAGATGTCAATGCTGCTGTCCTGGGTGGTCAGCAGAGTGGTCAGGTCTTCCGCTGTGGTCTCTTGACTCTTTACCGTGAAAGCAACGTCCGGGTAGGTAGAGCGGAATGCCGTTTCCAGTGCGATATTCAGGAACGGCCCCTGAAAGGACAGCTGACGGCTTTCTGTTTGATCTGTCTCCCCTTTGATGATAATGCCATCCAGCCACAGGGCATATCGTCCGTCCGGCAGTAGTGCCGCTGAGGATTCGTTGGTCAGGTAGCGGTCATCCAGCGAAGCAAAGGAAGCAAACGACGCTCCCTGCACGCTCTTCCACACCTTGCCCTCTGCCGCAAGGGCGATGGTGTCGCTGTCTGCGTCATAGGCCAGTCCGCCAACGGTGGTATCGGCATCGAAATCCTGCAGGGAAAGGGACAGTCTGGTGACCGTGCCTGTGGCTGCGTCCAGCTGCTTTAAGGAATAGCCATCGCTGTCCAGGCATAGAAAAAGGAACTTCCCATCCTGCATGGCGCACACGCCTACAGCCTCAGCTACGGTGTAGGTGCGGGAAGCACCGGTGGCGATATCAAAGCCGTAAAAGCCGTAACTTTCCCTTGCGTAGTCGGGATTCAAGGCAACAAAGGCATACAGGGTGTCACCGTCAACGAAGCATTCCTCAATCCGGTTGGGAAAGAAGTTTTCCTCAGGGTCCGGGTTGAGACAGCTGACGTCCAACAAAACATCGTTCCAGTGGATGCCCTCTTCATCGATTTTGCCGAATTTGCCGCTGTATACGTTCATGCCGTACACAGCGTCGCTGCCCCCTGCCATGTAGGTCACGGTTTCCTTCAGCTGGGCAATGTCATCATCGGACAGGTGCACGGTGTAGCCTTGCATCCCTTCCGGGGCGGCAGGGAGCTGACACAGCTTGATCAGGGCGCCGTCGGTTTGCCATGTGTAGACGGACATATCCGACAGGTAGGCATAGCAGGTATCGCCGATCCACGCCACATCCTGAATGCTCAGGGAAGTTTGGGATGAAATATTTTCTGAAAGATAGGCATCTGTAAAGATCGTTTCATCCTCTGCCGTGTCAGCGGAAGCGGACAGAACAGCAAAACAGAGCAGGCAGGTCAGCAATCGTAGGGCGGTTTGTTTGAGCTTCATGAGAGAGCACCTCCTCATCAATGTTTTATAATGCAGGTTGCCCTGCGGCATTCCACAGGGCAACCATGGAAAACACTTACTGGATATAATCCTTCATGCCATAGCCAGTACGATCGACACAATCAGCAGCCGTCTGACCAGACTTGTAGCAGGGAGCCGTGATTTTGTAAAAACCATTCGTCACGCTACCGCCATTATGAATCGTTACCGTAGAGCCGTTGGGGATGTAACCAATGATAGTACTCGTCTTCTTCGCAGCCTTGCGGAGATTCAGCCGTCCTCCAACAACGGTGCCAGTCAACGCAAAGGCAGTTGCAGCCATAGAGAACACACACACCAGAACCAAAACCAAACAAACCACTCGTTTCATTGACTTCATTGTCAGAAACCGTCCTTTCTAAATTGTCCCTGCATGTCTGATGCATGGGATTCATGAACGCTTGCACAAACAAAATCGTGACTTCCTGCTCCGAGTATGGTATAGTTGAATGAACCTTGCAGAACTGTGCAGCCCTCAAAGGCTGCGGCGCTCCCCAGCGTGTTTTGCAAGGCTTTTCCGTTTATCGGAACAAGATATGCCCACCGCCCAATGGCATCACCCCTTTCCTTTTGTTGTTTATATACCACAGTTACCGCAAGCAAAGTAACTGGAAGTACCCTCTGTAAACGGGTCAATACGTAATGGCATTCGACACAACGGATACTTTCTCTCCACCCGAAGTGTATGTTGCCCTGAACCGATACGTATTGCCCTTCGTAAGACTGCTTGCGTAATCCTTGGATGCAGAGTATTTGAGCGTACCCGTCTTACCGTCAGGCACAGACAACGATTTCACAAAGCACCATTTCTCGCCATTCCAACGGTCTACAGAGCAAGCAGCAACACTAATGTCTCCCTTGTGCTTCAGTGTTGCGGTAAAAGTGACAACGCCCGATGTTGTTGCGGTTAAGTTCTTTTTTCCGAATGTGCTGTTTGAGCATGGAAAAACTTCACCCAAAGCATAATTGCCGAGAACAGCCATCCAAAGCAATAAAAAGGAAAAACCGGTTAAAACAATCTTTTTCATCATGTGCCTTCCTCTTGTATGTTGCCAATCATCTCAATGATCTCGTTTCTTGGAATAGGACCGGATATAAACATATACTGATTCTGCTGCTGCCAAATCGCTATCGTATCCTCAACGTTCGTGGAGAAATAAACAATTTCTCCACTGGCAAGGGTGACATATTCGCCGACTCCATCCTGTGGGAACCCAGCTATAACCGTACTGGGATCTGCTGCATAAGAGCATGTGTATGAAAGCACGGTATCGATTCCTTCGGCCGTATAGAAAACGGAAACTTCCCAATCTCCGTTGATCGTATACGCATCATACTCCTCCAATTCCCATCCATCAGGCACCCAAGTTGGCAGTGGCGGCGTGAAGCCTAGGAAGGCAGTCATTTCTGAAAGATCGTCAGTCGTCAGATCCTGAAAAGTATCGTCACCTGCGGCAGTAGCCTGCTGTCCATTGCCTACTTCAACTGTCTGGCCACGCAGTTCGTAGTTTTGCCCGTCATCGGTTTGCACTCCTTGATACCAGCTGATCGACAGGGTGATTCCGCCAACGACAAGGGCAATGCAGGCAGCGGCGGCAAGTGTCTTAAGCCATCTGCTGCGCTTAAGGGGGGGAACTTTCTCCTTCCCTTCTTCCTTCTCCATGGCCGCCTGAATGTTTTCCCAAATGGCCTGACGATGATCCGGCCAGTCCTCCGGAAGCCCGTCTTCCGGCTCTGTGTCCTGCATCAGCTGGCAGCAGGCGTCCACCCAGACATAGTCTGCTTCCTTCTTCATAGATTCCTGCTCAATGGCTTCCAGCATCAGGCGGTCAAGGTCTTCCTTGGAAAGGGTTCCCTGCTCATACTGCTGCCGCAGCCGCTCCAGATACTGAGCCTTTTGATCTGAAAGACTCATGATGATTTCCTCCTTCACTTTCTATAGTAAGTCAGACATCGGTTTTGTTTATCGCTTCGGAAATTTTTTTTGCTTTTTTTCGGATATGGAATACCGTTGCCCGCACCGTGCCGGGGCTGCAATGCGCCAGCTCGGCAGTTTCCTCCGGGGAACGCCCTTCGATGAAGTGACAGTGGAAAATCATTCTCTCTCTGAAACCCAGGGAATCCCAAAGGGTCTGCAAGGTTTCCTCCGCATCCTCCTGAAGGACGGCAGAGAGTTGCGGCAGGTAGGCATCGCTCTGCATCTGTTCATCATCCAGGGAAAAGGCTTCGTGTTCCTGCCGCTGCCTTTGCAGCTTCACGTAGGGGATCAGCCGGTGCATGCAGGTTCGAACAAGCCAGGCACGCAGGTATGTATAATCCTTAATCTCCTCATAGGAGCGGTACGCCAGCAAAAAGGTATCCTGTATGCAGGTGTCGATAATGTCCGCGTACCGGGTATTCCCGCTGACTTCCCGCCGGCACAGCTGCAGGAGAAAGGGGTAGTGCTGCCTGTAACAGTCCTCCAGAAATTGCTCCTTCTCTGTCATGTCCGTCACTCCTCAAGCGGATTTTCATGATCAGCCAACCACAGTATACACGGAATTTTCCATAAGTTCAACGATGGGGAAGCGCTGGCACAGGCCACCGTTTTGTATATTGACTTTCCAGTCAAATTTGCATACAATAAAAAAGCACTCGGAGCGTTGCCCGATGTGCGAAACCATGACCGCTGTTCATAGACCTTGCAGAAAGCTTGCAGGGTTTTTCTTTTATCATATCATGTAGGTGAAGCAAATGAATGAACCGAATCTTCACACGCCCCAGCGTGTCCGCTCCGAAAAGACCCAGGCCAACCTGTACGAGGCCACCTGCAAGCTGATGCACGAATACGGCTACGAATACCTGACCGTGCAGAACATCTGCAGCCTGGCCGGGGTCACCACCGGCGCGTTCTATCATCACTTCCACGGGAAGGACGATATTCTCCGTCTGTACCTGAACAAGGACTATGACGCCTATATCGAGAACCTGAACGTGCAGCTGCCAGAGGATCCCCTGACCCGGCTGACAGAGCTGTGCGTCCTGTACGCCGCCCACAACGAGGCCAACGGGCTGGACTTCCTGACCAACTACTATTCCACCAAGAACCGCTCCCTGAACACCATTGGCCTCCGCCCGGAGGAGATGTACGCTTCCTCCAACTACCGTGCCCGGTATGATGCTCTGGTGGCCGCCAAGGAGGCCGGACTCCTGCCCGGGGACACGGATGTAATCACCCTGAATGAGGACATCTGCTCCCTAACCAAGGGAGTCTTCTTCGACTGGTGCCTCAGCCGGGGCGGCTTTGACCTGACCGCCCGCATCCGCCGGCTGGTAGATCGCTTCATGAGCACCTATCGGGTGGAGCGGGGTGAATGAAGGGCGCAGGTGCAGGGCAAGGCGGATGAGCGGCAGGCAAGGGGCTTGATCCATGCCTGCCCTTGCCGCCTGCGTGATTTTTGGTTGCGAATCCCGTCGTCTTATGGTAAAATAAACTTTGCCGCCGCAGGGTGTACCCCGTGGGCGGCAGGGTGGAGAGTTGTCCGAGTGGTCGAAGGTGCAGCACTCGAAATGCTGTGAGGAATTTCCTCCTAGGGTTCGAATCCCTAACTCTCCGCATGAAAAAGCCCTTGTATCGTAACAGGTGCAGGGGCTTTCTTATACCCAAATACCCCAAATTTTACCCCAAACAGAATGAAACGCCGTTTTCTTGCCCGGATACGACACGAAAAAAGGAGGCTTTCGCCCCCTCTTTTTCCCGGTTGTCTGCCGTGCCGTTAAGAATCGATGCAATCTTTTCAGGCTGCGTTGTGCATCCATGTCACGAAAGGCAATCCATTGCGTTAGGGCGCCACCGCACAATGCACCTTCCACCCCAATGTGATATACCAGACATGTGAACAAGCAACTGAGCCTGTCCGTGCTGGAGGACGAATTGTCGCAGGTGCGGACGAAGAAAAGGGAATTTCTTGCGCAGATTGACCGCATTGTTCCGTGGGGCGAGTGGATGAAGCTCATCAAGCCGCGCTTTTTCGGGTTTTTGCGGCGTGGATTCAAGCGATCAGGTACCGGACGTCGATACGCTGGGAAGATTCCGTAACCTGCTGATGAAGAATAATCTTCAAGAAAAAATCTTCGCGCAGATAGTGGAGCAGCTGACGAAGCGCGGGCTGATTCTGAAGTGCGGAACGATTGTCGATTCCACGTTTATTGAAGCACCATCCTCGACGAAGAACGCGAAAAAGGAACGCGATCCCGACGCGCATTCTGCCAAGAAGGGTTAAACTTGGCACTTCGGGTACAAGGCGCATATCGGTATTGACAAGGACACAGGCGTAATT
>JAUMVT010000056.1 GCA_030529995.1 Clostridia bacterium | reverse complement strand
TCCCTTGACTTCTCTCCGCTGCCCTATGTGTAACCTATGCTTGACACTCCTACAGGCGTTCCCTGCACTTTTTTTTGCTCCGGCTTGCACAATAAGAAAAATGCGGTATAATGTTGCGTGTGTGTTAACTTTTCAGGCAATGCCTGATAGCCTTGTGACCCGTACCGAAAGGAGAAACGCCTCATGGCTGCCTTGCTGACAACCCTTACATCCATTGCCGCTGCGGGAACACTGATGTTTTCCTCTGCCGTGAACACTGCTGCTCCCCAGAATGACCCGAACGGTATTCTGCTGGTGAATCGTCAGTGGCGGATTAGTGAGGATTATGTGCCGGAGGTTCGCATGACGGATGTGCAGGGGCAGGTGCGGCGCCTCCGTCCCGATGCGGCAACCGCGCTGGAGGAGATGTACGCCGCCGCCAAAGAGGAAATCGGCGTCACTCTGGTTTCTGTCAGCGGCTACCGCAGCTACAGCAAGCAGCAGGCCATTTATAAGCGGAAGCTGAGCAACGTGGGCGGCAGCTATGCCAAGGCGGATGAATACGTGGCTCGCCCAGGTGCCAGCGAACACCAATTGGGGCTTGCCATGGACGTGGGGCAGAAGAACAGCAAGTCCGGGCTGACGGCCAGCTTCGGCAACACCAAGGGCGGTCAGTGGCTTCGGGAAAATTGCTACCGGTTCGGTTTTATCCTCCGCTATCAGCAAGGGTGGGAGGATATCACCGGCTATAATTATGAACCTTGGCATGTGCGATACGTGGGCAAGGAACTGGCACTGAGCATTCAGGAGGCCAACGTTCCCTTGGAGACTTATCTGCTGAGTTTGCGGGAAGAGACCCTGATGAATATTGTAAAGTAAGAGGTGTGGCGTATGCGGAGGCTGAGCTGTGCGCTGTTGGCGCTGATGATCCTGTGGACATGGATCCCTGCGCTGGGGGAAGAAGAAGGTTTGCCCACCTATGACGGGCCTGCATGGACCTACGAGGTGGCTTTGGCGGATATAGATGAAGACCTGCTCATGCTGGCCAACAGCGCATCCCCTTTGGATGCGTCCTATGAGCCTTCTGATCTGCGCACCATCACCGCCCGGAAGGACGATGACGACGGCAATAACCTGAACGATGGCCTGTACCTTGCCTCCGGTGGGGTAAAGATGCTGCGGAAGTCCGCCTTCAGTGCAGTAACCCAGCTGATGGCAGCCGCCGAAAGCGACGGCGTGATCCTGTTCCTCCGCACAGGCTACCGTTCCTATTCGGATCAGGCCAAGCTGTACGCCCGGGCGGAGCAGCGGGGCGACGTGTCCGATACCCAGAAGGCCGGAGAGTGCGATTATCAGACGGGTCTGGCCGTCACCTTGGTGGGTCGGGATACCCGGGGCACGGCCCTGACCACGGATTTCGCATCCACCACGGAAGGCCAGTGGCTGCAGAAGAACGCCGCCCGGTATGGCTTCATCTTCCGTTATCCTCAGGGGAAGGAAGACGTGACAGGCTACGGATGGGAGCCTTGGCACCTGCGGTTTGTGGGCTTTGCGGTGGCCGAGTATATTCAGCAGAATAACCTGACCCTGGAAGAGTTTGTGGAAGAATTAAACGTGGCCTATGATGAGTTTGCCGCCAACGGTGGCGACGTGGAGCAGGCCATGAATTCCGTTCGCCTGCCCAAGGGCGCAGTGGAACTGGAACTGGAAGGCCCTGACGGGGATAAGGAGATCACCATTTTCCACGACTGATTTGAAGCCGCTCATGAAACAAGGAGTGAACATGGACAAGAAGCGTTTGCTGAGCCTGATGTGTGCCGGTATGCTGCTGTTCCCCGGCTTTGGCCTTGGGGAAGAGGAGGATGAAGAGGTTTCCTTTGCGGACGTATCCGGGCTGGACTTGGAAATTGAAGTTACCTATGATGATGTGGAATGGAATTTCCCTGTGGATCTGCAGGATATGGAGCCGGACAAGATTGTGCTTGCCAATAAGGAAATGCTGCTGAGCAAGGACTTTGTTTCCGAACCCTTGGTTTCCATTCCTGCCCGGAAGGCGGACAAGGATGACAATAACACCAACAATGGCGTGCTGAAGGCTTCCTCCGGCAAGATGCAGCTGCAGGAAGATTGCGCCGCCGCGCTGGTGGCCATGTGCGAAGCTGCCCGGGACGAGGGACTGTATCTTTATCTGAAAAGCGCTTACCGTTCCTATCAGACCCAGAACACCATGTATTACAATCGGCTGAAGAAAAATAACGGCAAGGATGATGGTTGGGTTTCCAAACCCGGTGCCAGCGATCACCAAACCGGGCTTGGCTGTGACGTGGTACCCAAGAGCTGGCGGGATAAGTCCATGAATTCCAACATGGCTTCCACCGAGGAATGCCAGTGGATGGCCGCTCACTGTGCGGAGTACGGCTTCATTATCCGCTATCCGGAGGATAAGGAAGATATTACGGAAATCAACTACGAGCCGTGGCACCTGCGGTATGTGGGGGTGGCGGCTGCTACCTACATCATGGAAAACGGTCTGTGCCTGGAAGAATTCCATGATCAGCTGCAGGCCGCCATTGACGAGTTCCTTGCCGCCGGGGGCAATCGCTCCTTGGTGGAGAAGTTCATTCAGGTTTCGGCGGAAAATTAAAAAACAGTTGAGCATCCCTTCTGACGATAACGGTCGGAGGGGATGCTTTTGTATGGGGAGAGCACACTTCTTTCTACATCATTTGTCGTGAAATGCATCATGAAAACCATGAATGTTACAGAAATTATCTTGACACTGTAACAATTCTGTAATAGAATAAAGTCATCCCCTTGTATCCCTTGCACTTGTAAGGGACGGAAAGAAGACTGAGGTGCGATCATGATGAAGTATGGGTGGAAGCGGTTTGCCGCAGCGGCTGTGGCTCTTGTTATGCTGATGAGCCTTTTGCCCCTGATGACGGGCAATTCCTCCGCCAAGGCGGTGGGAACCTACGGCAAAACCATTGCCAACGGTGTCCGCGTGCGGAAGCAGCCCAGCACCACAGCGGACTACTGGTTCCGGATCGATATGGGCTATGTGTGCGAGCTGATGGATACCGTCACATCGGAAGGCCTTACCTGGTATAAGGTTACGGTGGAGCACCCGGATGACGGCAATACCCGGACGTATGTGGGCTATATCCACGGGGATTATTTCACCCCTATGACGGAAGCGGAAGCCATTGCCTGGGAAGCGAATCCTGTGCAGCCCGGCAAAACCACGGCTTCTTCCACCGCCGGGTCCACCACCACGAATACAACGACGACCAACACCACGGCGGCTACCGGCACAACCGGCACCATTACCAACGGAGGCGTGAACTTCCGGCAGACGGAAGGCGGCTCGGTGCTGGCGAAGCTGGATCGGGGCACCATTGTGGAGCTGCTCAGCATTCCTTCCACCATTGATGCCAACCATTGGTATCGTGTCCGCTATAACAATCAGGAAGGATATATTCAGGCACCTTTTATTCGGGTAAATGGCAGCACGGTAACGACTGTGCCCTCCACGGTGACTGCTGTGCCCAGTGTGGTGACGGCTACCCCTGTGCCTTCCAGTTATGTGAAACTGATTCTTTCCAGTGCTAACCTGCGTACCACCCCCGGCGGTAAAGTCGCTGCTCAGTGGGAAACCACCGGCGAGATTCTGGCGGTGACCGGCAGCACCGTAACCAGCGGCGGCTACGCCTGGTATCCTGTGAACTATAACGGCGGCGCTTACTATGTTCGTGGGGACTGTGTGCAGGTAGTGTCCTCTGCGGATGGCTCCGTAACACCTACCCCGGTGCCCACGGTTGCACCTACCACTGTGGTTACCGCAACCCCTCAGACGAATGCAACCTATGTCAAGCTGATTCTCTCCAGCGCTAACCTGCGTACTGCTCCCGGCGGCAAGGTGGCCGCTCAGTGGGAGACCACCGGGGAAATTCTGCTGGTGACCGGCACGGCCGTGACGGCAGAGGGCTATACCTGGTATCCCATCACCTATCAGGGCGGCAGTTATTACGTGCGTGGGGACTGCGTGCAGGTGGTAACTTCTCAGGATGGTTCTGTAACGCCCACCCCGGTGGTTACCGCTACGGTGACGACGGTGGGGTATGTGAAGACCATCAAGAGCAACGTGAACCTGCGGCTTCAGCCCTCCGGGGAATACATTCAGCAGGTGCCCAGCAATCAAGTGCTGACCCTGCTGGCCAATCCCGTGATTTCCGGCGGCTACACCTGGTACTATGTACTGGTGGGCAACGTGAAGGGCTATCTCCGTGGAGACTGCGTGCAGGAATGCGATGCCTACGGCAATGCAACCGCGGTAGTGACGGCGACGCCCAGTGTAACTGTCACGCCCGTCGTTTCTACCTATGGCTACGTGCGCTTGATTTCTGATAAGGTGAATCTGCGGAATAAGCCGGCAGGCTCCTCGCTGGAGCAGCTGAGTATCAACCTGGTGCTGCCTGTCGTGGGCGCAACCGTCACCAGCGGCAATTATGTGTGGTATCCTGTGCGAACCACCACCGGCACTACCGGCTATGTGCGCGGCGACTGTGCCGTGCTTACTGACACCGACGGTACAACGGTTACGCCCACCCCCACGGTGACGGCAAACAGCACCACTAGCTACGGCTATGTCATGGTGACCAAGACCAGTACCAACGTGCGGAAAACCCCCGGCGGCGCATCTACCGGCACGGTGGAAAAGAACACGGTGTGGCCTATGACCGGCACCGCCACCACTTCCGGCGGCTATACCTGGTATCCTGTGAATGTAAATGGCACCACCGGCTATATTCGCGGTGACTGTGCCTTTAAGCTCAGCGCCGAGCAGGAAGCCAGCTACATTGCTGGCAACGGCGTGTCCACGGCAACGCCTACGCCTACCCCTGCATCCAGCACTTACGTGATTACCACCTTGGATAAGGTGAACCTCCGTGCATCCGCTTCCAAGGATGCGGCAGCACCCTACAACATCAGCATCAACACTGTCATGGCCTATAACTCTACCGCTACCGTAGGCGGCAGCCTATGGTACCGTGTGGTGTACAGCAACACGGAAGTGTGGGTGCTGGGCAGCTGTGTGAAGGTGATGACTGAGGCTGAGTATCAGGCCTACATTGCCAGCCAGCCTGCTACCACGCCTCAGGCGGAGGTGATCAAGGGCTATGTGCGCACCACCTCCAGCGGGGTTAACCTGCGCACCACAGCCAACGGTGCCAACATTATCGGCCGCATTGATAAGGGCGTGGTCATGAGCTATTCTCAGGATCCCGTTACCGTGCGGAACTACACCTGGTATTACGTAAAGACCTCTCTGGGCTATGGCTACCTCCGCGGAGACTGCCTGACCGTATGCAACCAGGACGGCAGCGATATCGCAACGCCTACTCCCACCGTTACCAGCAACGAGGGTAAGCAGGAAGCTACCTACACCACCCTGAAGAAGGGATCCAGCGGCACAGCCGTGAAGGCACTGGTGGCAGAACTGAAGACCCAGGGTTACTATACCGGCGACATTACCAGCAGCTACACCAGCGCTGTAGAGGCTGCCGTTCGTGCCTTCCAGACCGCCAAGGGACTGACGGTGGACGGCATTGCCGGTAAGAATACCCAGCATGCTCTGTTCAATACGGTGGAGCCCGGTACTTCCGATACTTCTAACCTGACCATGGCCATCTACCCTGCTGAGAAGATTGACTGGTACACCGGCGGCATCCAGCAGCTGTGGCCGAAGGGAACCAATTATAAGATCTACGATGTGAAGACGGGCATCGTCTGGTGGGCACACCGCTGGTCCGGCGGCAGCCACGTGGACGCTGAGCCTCTGACGGCAGCAGACACGGCACGGCTGTGCAAGATCTACGGCGTCAGCAGCGCAGACGAGATTGCTTCCAAGAACCTGTGGCAGCGTCGGCCTTGCCTGGTGACCATCGGTACCCGTACCTTTGCCTGCTCCCTGTATGGTATTCCGCATAACTACCCGGATGGCGATACCATCTCCAACAACAACTTTAAGGGTCAGTTGTGCATCCACTTTACCAACAGTAAGACCCACGCATCCAATAAGGTGGATACCTACCATACCGAGGCCATCCAGTACGCATACGAACATGCGCCCAACGGACACAAGTAAAATAACAAGGGGCTGTGGAAGCGAAGAACTTCCATAGCCCCATTTTTGCAAGAGATATGCGTGCGTCTCACGGAGCTTGGATGCGCATTTCCTGTACAAAGACATGAAACAGAAGCAACGGCCATAAAAACACCAGCCTCTTGCGGTTCATCATCGCAAGGGGCTGGCGATTCTTTCATAGACTGATTTTTCCCATGACCACGCCTTTGGCGGCTCCGGTTACGGAGGGCATGTTGTTGCATCCGGCGAAGATGGCCTCGTTGGCCAGCACGGCAAAGGCTACGGCTTCTTTCGCATTGCTGTCGTATCCAAGCTGCTCATTGGTCATGACCTTGCAGGCAGGCAAGGCGGCCCCAATGTCCTTCAGCAGGGTGGCGTTCATGCTGCCCCCGCCGCCGATGATCAGTTCATCCGGCTTCACGGGGAAGAAATGCTCCACACTGTAGGCGATGGTAGCGGCAGTAAAGGCAGTGACGGTTGCCATCAGGTCTTCATCGGTCAGGTGTCGGACTTTGGCTTCCTCCATGATGCGCTTCACGTACGCCGGGCCGTAGTATTCACGGCCGGTGGTCTTGGGAGGCTGACGGCGAATGTATTCGTCATCCATCATCAGGTTCAGCAGGGGCTGATGCACACGCCCCTTGGCGGCAAAGGCGCCTCCTTCGTCAAATCGCTTTTCTCCATGGGTGATTGCGCCGTATACCGCATCCATTACCATGTTGCCGGGGCCGGTGTCGAAGGCGAAAACCTCCTCCGGCTTGCAGGCGGGGGGCAGGCAGGTAATGTTGCCGATGCCGCCGATGTTTTGCAGGGCAATGCACTTGGTTTCGCTGCGGTAGATGAGGTACTCACTGTAGGGTACCAAAGGCGCGCCTAAGCCGCCGGCGGCCACGTCCCGCACACGAAAATCGCCTACGACAGGGCAGCCGAAGGCTTCTGTCAATACGGAACATTCCCCTAATTGCAGGGTGCTGCGGAAGGTCTGCCCCAAGTAGGCTTCCGGCTGTGGAATGTGCCACAGGGTTTGCCCGTGGCTGCCGATCAGGTCAATGTCCTTCGGCACCACGCCGCATTCCCGGCACAGCCGCAGGGAAGTCTCCGTATACAGCCGCCCCAGCAGGAAATTGATGCGGCAGAAATCCGCTGCGGTGGCTTCCTTCCCTCCCGCCAAGCGGAGAATTTCTTCTCGCACACAGGTGTCAAAGGGATCAAAAACAAAGCCCAGCTGCTCCACCTTGGTGGCTGTGCCGTGGCCGGTAATGCGGCACAGCGCCGCATCCACCCCGTCTGCCGAGGTGCCGGACATGAGCCCGATCACCAACCGGGAAGGCTTTTTCATCAGTGCTACCAGCGGATGTTGCATATCATCACCTCACAGCATTGCTTGCGCCATCATCACCGCACCGGTGCAGGCGTCGTGCTTCGAGTCAATACAGTGTACGGCAGGGCAGCGGTGCTCCATGGCACGAATAAAGGCAGAACGAAGCAGGGTTTCGTTTTCCAGCATCCCCCCCAGCATGGCCAAGGGAGCTTCCTTCATGTGCAGGCGGCGGTACACGGCTTCCGCCTGCTGTGCCAGTTTTTCACCGTTTGATTGAATGATGGTTAGGGCAACGTCATCTCCTGCGGCAGCAGCCTGTTCTACCAGCCGGGAGAAGGCGGCCATACGGCTTTTGTCCCCGGCGTACACGTAGGAAATGATTTTGCTCCGGCTGTCCAGACCATAGGTTTCTGCCAGCAAATTTGTCAGCAGGGTAGGCTCGCCGTATCCGTCCCAGGCATGGGCGACAGCAGACAAAGCGTCACGCCCCAAGGCATAGCCGCTGCCCTCATCCCCGATGAGATGTCCCCAGCCGCCGGCACGGATCTCTTCCCCTGCGGGACTGATGCCGAAGCAGATGGAGCCTGTGCCGGCAATGAGGGCGATACCCGGCTGACCGTCCAAAGCCCCATGGAGGGCAATGATGTGGTCGCCTACCAGCTTCCGCTGCATGATACCGGCCTGATCCAGTGCCTTGCCGATCATGGCGGACATGGTTTCATTGCTGATGCCTGCCGTGCCGATGCACAGGGCGGCGCAGGTACCGACACTTTGCAGATACGTGGTGATTTCTGTCAGCAGTTCAGCAAACCGCTCCGCCCCGATGCTGTTCAGGTTGAAGGCACCGAAGGTTTTCTCGGCAATGGTCTGCCCCTGCAAATCACGGCAGCAGACACGGGTTTTGGTGCCGCCGCCGTCAATTCCGGCTGCGTATTTCATGGCGTTTCTTTCTTTTCCTCGATTTTGCTTATTACATACGGTGACACATGGTAGATCTGCATGTACTTCCGCTCTTTCTGGTACTGCCGCAGAAGCTGTTTCATTTCGCTGATTTCCCCCTGCTGGATGAACAGAAAGCCGAAGGCACACAGACCAAGGGAAATGCTTAAGGATGTAAGATAGCCCAATTCGTTCACGAATTGAACCTGCGTGCCGAAAATCAGAACGCACAAAAGCCCGAAGAAGCCGAGAATGAAGGCTGCCCAGCCGATTACACTGAACCCGGAAAAAGGCTCCGTGTTTACCTCCTGCGCCAGATGGTCACGTTCCAATCGCCACAGACGGTTTTCGTACTCAAGCTCTGTTTCGTACTTCTTTCTTCTTTTCTCGATGGCATACATGCTGCATCACCTCCGCAGTTCTTCTATCGTCCCTCCAACAGAAAATCAATTCCCTGCTGCAGTGCCGTGTCCCAGAAGGCCCAGTCATGATCTCCCTCCCAGTGCCGGAAGGTAACATCCATACTTTTTTCCTGCATATGATTTACCAGACGGCTGTTAGGCTCCAGGAAAGGATCCTGTTCGCCGCAGGCCAGGAAGACTTTCGGCATCCGTGCAGGGTCTGCCTTTTCCGCAAGGGCAAACAGGTTGTCTTCTTCCGGAACCTTTCCATCTACGCCGAACCAGCCGGTGACCTCGTTGGGGAATTTCTCTCCCAGCAAAAAGGCTTCATGCCCCAGAGAAACGGAAGGGGACAGAGCGGCCACACCGGCATAGCGTTCCGGGGTACGGAGGACGCACTTCAGCGCCCCGTAGCCGCCCATGGAAATACCCATCAGATAGTTGTTTCCCGGCTTGGCAGACAAGCCGAAGAAGCCCTGGCAGATCTTCGGCAGCTCGTCATGGATGAAGGTAAAATACCGAAGCCCGTAGGTCATGTCCATGTAGAAGCTTCGCTGTACCTCGGGAATTACCAAGGCTGCATTGTACTTCCTTACATACCGCTCTACGCTGGTATACCGGGAAATGCCGGTGCAGTTGTCTTGCAGGCCATGAAAGGCATAGAAGACAGGCCTTTCGCCCAGAGGGATCCCCTCTGGCAGCACCACGGTCATGGAGGTGTTCATATCCAGCACTTCCGAGCGAAAATCACAACGAATATGTGCCATTATTTTCGCTCCCTGATGGCGTCAGCGATACGGCCGCCGCTTTTTTCCAGCAAGGCATCTGCCTCTTCGGCAGAGACCCAG
Organism: Clostridia bacterium; assembly: GCA_030529995.1. Lineage (GTDB taxonomy): Bacteria > Bacillota > Clostridia > Christensenellales > Aristaeellaceae > CAKUFA01. Next base: position 6,672 of record JAUMVT010000056.1, on the reverse strand, counting down.
GCATTCAGCATGACAATAGCTGTCTTTGCTCGATAGCCGCACTGCTCCAGTGTTTTTTCGGCCGTTTCCTTGTCAACCCCTGCTGCCGTGCACACGATGTCTTTGCACCGCTCCATCAGCTTCTGATTGGTGGGCTTTACGTCCACCATCAGGTTGCCGTACACCTTGCCCAGCTTGATCATGGCACCGGTGGACAGCATGTTCAGCACCATTTTCTGTGCCGTGCCGCTCTTCAGCCGGGTGGAGCCGGTAATGACCTCCGGCCCGGGCACGGGGGTAATGGGGATTTCCGCCAGCTGCTCCACCTGAGAGCCGGGATTGCAGCAAAGTCCTACCACGTGGGCACCCAGGGAAGAAGCATACTTCATGGCACCGATGACGTAAGGGGTGCGGCCGGAGGCGGCAATGCCGACCAGCACATCCTTCTTGGAAAAGTCAATGCCTTTTAAGTCCTCAGCACCCTGCTGCTCATCGTCCTCAGCACCTTCCTTAGCACGGAAGATGGCATCGTGCCCACCGGCAATCAGCCCCACCACCATGCTTTCATCCGTGGAAAAGGTGGGGGGACACTCCACGGCATCCAGAATGCCAAGCCGGCCGGACGTGCCGCAGCCGATGTAGACCAGCCGTCCGCCCTGCTTCAGCTGCTGGGCGATGACGTCCACCGCCTGCGCAATGTGGACGGTCTCCTTGCCCACGGCTGCTGCCACTTTGGCATCCTCTTCATTGATGAGGCGAATCATGTCCACCGTAGGCAGACTGTCAATCTGCATGGTGCGGCTGTTTCGCTGCTCTGTTTTGATGGCTTGAAGATCCATAGCATCCTCCGTTGATCACTTTTACTTTTCAAACAGCTTGCAGGAGACCAAGTGCCCGGGGGCAATCTCATGCAGCTGGCAGGGTTCCTTGCACTTGTCACAGGCGTAGGGGCAGCGGGGAGCGAATCGGCAGCCCGGCGCAGGATTGATGGGGCTGGTGACTTCGCCCTTCAGGGTGAAGTGCTCCTGATTCCGCTTGCTCAGGTCGATGGTGGGCACTGCCGCCAGCAGCGCCTTGGTGTAGGGGTGCGCCGGATGGGCAAACAGCTCTGCCGTGGGGGCGTATTCAATGGTCTGCCCCATGTACATCACCATGATTTCATTGCTGATGTGCTTCACCACGCACAGGTCGTGGGTGATGAACATGTAGCAAAGCCCCCGCTGCTCCTGCAGATCCATCAGCAGATTCAGAATCTGTGCCTGAATGGATACGTCCAGGGCGGATACGGGTTCGTCGCACACGATGAACTTGGGGCTGACTGCCATGGCACGGGCAAGACCCACACGCTGGCGAAGACCGCCGTCCAATTCATGAGGATACAGGTTGGAATGGTTGGCAGGCAGGCCGCACATTTCCATGATTTCGTGGACGTGCTCCTTGATTTCCACCTTGTTCCGCATCAGGCCGCAAACCGCCACAGGCTCCGCAATCAGGTCGTGGACGGACATGCGGGGATCCAGAGAACTGTAAGGATCCTGAAAAACCATCTGCATGTTCAGGTGGATCTTCCGCATATCCTTGCCCCGATATTTGCGGATGTTTTCCCCGTTGTACAGGATTTCACCATCGGTGGCTTCCTGCAGGCGAAGAATGGTGCGTCCCAGGGTGGACTTGCCGCAGCCGCTTTCGCCGACAACACCCAGGGTTTTTCCGGGCAGAATTTGCAGGTTCACGTCTTCCACCGCATGGAGGAGTCCCCGGGAGGTCTTGAAATACTTTTTCAGGTTTCTGGTTTCAACAAGCGGTGCAGTCATTTCAGAACACCTCCTTGTCTTCATAGCGGTGGCACATGATGCCATGCTCGCCGGATACGTGCATGGCGGGCTTTTCCTTGCGGCACCGGTCGCAGGCGTACTCGCACCGGTCGGCAAAGCAGCAGCCTTCATGCAGCACACGGGGGTTGGCCATGCGGCCGGGAATGGGATGCAGCCGGGGCTGCTGGTCGTTCAGGTCGGGGATGCAGTTGAACAGGCCTGCCGTGTAGGGGTGGTTTTCCTTCCGCTTAAATACCTCTTCCACCGGACCAAACTCCACCACCTGACCGGCATACACCACGGACACGGAGTCGCAGAACTGAGCCACCACACCCAGGTCATGGGTGATGAGCAGCACGGAGGTGTTGAATTTTTCCTTCAGCTGCTTCATTAGCTCCAGAATCTGCGCCTGAATGGTCACGTCCAGGGCGGTGGTGGGCTCATCGGCCAGCAGCAGTTCCGGCTCGGCCACCAGTGCCATGGCGATCACGATGCGCTGCTTCATGCCGCCGGAAAACTCATGGGGATAGCTGTCCTTCCTCTCCGGAGGAATGCCCACCAGAGTCATCATTTCATCCACACGCTTGTCTTTTTCTGCCCGGGACATTTCCGGGAAGTGAAGATCCAGCACCTCGTGAATCTGGGCACCTACCGTGTGGGTAGGATTCAGGCTGGTCATGGGATCCTGAAAGATCATGGAGATTTTCTTGCCCCGCAGGGGAAGCATTTCCGCCTCCGGCAGTGTGAGCAGATCTTCTCCGTTGTAGTTAATGCTGCCCTTTACGATTTCGCCTACCTTGGCAGGCAGCAGCCGAAGGATGGACAAGGCGGTGGTGGTTTTGCCTGCGCCGGTTTCGCCTACCAGTCCCCGAGCTTCGCCCCGCACCAGGTTCAGGTTGAAGTTATTGACCGAGTGCACCACGGCATCGTCCGTGTTGTACTGCACGGTCAAGTCTGATATTTGCAGCAAATAATCCTTTTCTTTTTCCATTACGATGCACCTCAGTTCTTGGTTCTGGGGTCAAAGGCATCCCGGAGACCGTCGCCGATAAAGTTCACGGCCATAACCGTCAGGCAGATGCAGATGCCGGGGATAATGCCCAAGTACGGATAGGCCTGAATGTTGATCTTGTTTTCGGAAATAATGGTGCCCCATTCCGGAGTGGGGGAGGCAACGCCTAAGCCCAGGTAGCCCATGGAGGAAATGCTCAGAATGGTCTGACCCAGGCAAAGAGTGGCGGAAACAATGATGGGGCCGATGCCGTTGGGCAGGATATGCTTGAGGATAATCCTTAGGGAGCTGCAGCCGTAGCACTTGGCCGCTTCGATGTATTCCACGTTCCGCAGCGTCAGCACGGAGGAGCGGACAATTCGGGCAAAGCGTGCCACCTGGGAGATGGCCAGTGCCACCACCAGCTTCCATATGCCGTTGCCAAGAGCGGTGATGATGGCCATGGCCAGCAGCGCCGAAGGAACGGCCATCAGCATGTCCACAATGCGCATGAGGATGGTATCCACCTTGCCGCCGAAGTAGCCGGCTGCCCCGCCGATCAGCGCACCGATGACAAAGGCGATGCCGATAATGGCAAAGCTGCACAGCAAGGAGATTCGTCCGCCATAGAGGATGCGGGCGAACAGATCCCGGCCGAATTCATCCGTACCGAAAATGTAGGTAGCATTGGGGGCGGAGAACTTGTCCCGAATGTGCATCTTGGTGACTGCTTCATAGCTGGACAAAACAGGCGCCAGCAGCACCGCCAGAAAAACCAGCGCCAGCAGAAACACACCGAACATGGCCAGCTTATTTTTGCGGAAGCGGAACATGACCAATTGGCCGGTGCTGTATTCAGATAGAGGCTTTTTATGCTTTCTTGCCATTGCAATCCCTTCCTTCTTCCATCAGGATGCCAGGTTGATCCGGGGATCGATCTTTGCGCACAGAAGATCCACCAGCAGATTGATAACGCCTACGATGATCGTCACAAAGATGACTGTGCCCAGCACCACCGGTACGTCACGGGACTTGACGGCGTTCAGCAGCAGGGTACCGATGCCGGGGATGGCGAAGATGTTTTCCGTAACCACGGCGCCGCCGATGGTGCCGGCGAAGCTGACGCCGATCTGGGTAACCACGGGGATCAGACCGTTCCGCATGGCATGGTGACGAATCACCACACGCTCGCTTGCGCCCTTGGCACGGGCGGTGCGGATGTAGTCCTGACGGATCACATCCAGCATGCTGGTGCGGCTCATACGGATCATGGTGGCCATGGTGTTGGCACCCAGAATGATGGTGGGCAGCACCCAGTGGGCAGGGGTGCCTAAGCCAGAGGTGGGCAGCCACCGCAGGGAAACGCAGAACAGCACCTGACACATGGTACCCAGCCAGAAGGCCGGCAGGGAAAACAGCAGCATGGCCACAAAGGAACTGCCGTAGTCCAATAAGCTGTATTGTTTAATGGCAGAGCCAATGCCCAGGGGAACGCCTACGGCAATGGCGAAGGTCATCGCCAGGGTGGACAAAAGCAGGGTGTTAGGCAGCCGTGCCGCAAACCGATCCAGCACTTCTTCGTTGTTCGTCCAGGAAGTGCCGAAATCCAGTCGGCATACACCTGCCATGTAATTGACGTAGCGGGTCAGCAGGGGTTGATCAAGCCCCATTTCAGCCTTCTTGGCGGCAATCTGCTCTTCCGTAGCGTCATCGCCTAAAAGGTTGCGGGCAATATCGCCGGGGGCGGCGGACAGAATAAGAAACAGAACAAAGGTTACACAGATGATGACGGGTATCAGCATCAGCAGCCGTTTCCCGGCATATTTGAACCAGGTCATCTGATCTCCTCCTTTAGGGGACGTTACCGGGGACGATGGGTTTGGTTTTTCGCTCAAGCATTCGAAAAAGGAAGCGGAGCGGCAAGGACCGTTCCGCTTCAGACCATCAACAAACCTAGGGTGGTGTTGGAGGGTTCGCAAGCCCTTCAACATTAGATCGAAAATCGGCGAACCCCTTCGGGGCGTTAAACGGGGCGAAGCCCCTGTGCGGCAATTTTCGTAGCAATCCGCAGGATTGCTTCCTTACACGAACGAACGGCCGGGAGAACGGTGAAACCGTTCGACCAGTGAGTGAGTGCAAAACTCGACAAAGTGGCAAAGCCACTTTGTCGATGCCAGGAAGCGGAGCGGCAAGGACCGTTCCGCTTCCTCCTGTGGACAAAGTAGAGAAGCTACTTTGCCGATACACTGTTAGTTGGCAAAGCTCATGTCATAGAAGTAGTAGTAGCCCAGGCAGTGCGCCTTCACGCCGGTCAGGCTGCTGTTGTAGGCCACGGTGACCAGGCTGTTCACCAGCGGCACGTCATAAGCTTCTTCAGTGATGATGTTGCAAGCCTGCACATACAGCTTGGTGCGGTCAGCACCCTGAGCGGCACGGCCGGCCAGCAGCAGCTCGGAGATTTCACCGTCACGGGCGAAGACACGGTCTTCCCATGCGGCACGATCCAGCCGGTGCTCGGTGTACATGCCGTCAGCGTCTACCAGAGAGCACAGGTTGTCGATGATGTAACCACCGGTGTAGTTCCGCTTCTGGAAGCCTTCGGAGTAGGTGGGGCCGTCCACAGCGTTCACGGTGCAGTTAATGCCCACATCCATCAGCTGAGCCTGAATGACCTTAGCGGCGGTTTCCAGTACGCTGCCGCTGGATACGGTCACAGAGAATTCTTCGCCGTTATAGTTGGCAGCCTTCAGGTATTCCTTAGCAGCCTCAGGATCATAGGCAACGGTTTCAACGCCGTCCGCCACGGTGACATAGCCGCCGTAGTTGGGGCACATATCCACGTCCAGGGTAACGGAATTGCCGGAGTACACAGCATCGTTGATTTCGTCTTTGTTAATAGCAGCCTGCACGGCCTTACGGAAGTTCACGTCCTTGCACACGCCGGTCCAGTCGTTCAGGTACAGGGATACACGGCCGGTGGACAGGGTGCTGTTCCAGGCAACGCCGGGGGTGTTGCTCAGCCGGGTGCAAACGTCAATGGCGGGGTCACGAACCACGTCATAGTCGCCGCTCTGCAGGCCGAGGATCTGGGTGTTGGTGTCAGCAACCACCTTGATGATGACGGTCTTGATGGAGGGGGTGCCCCGCCAGTAATCTTCATTCGCCACCAAGGTGGTGTGGTCGCCGCTTACATATTCGGAGAACTTGTAGGGGCCGGTGCCGATGGGATTGGCCAGGTAGCCTTCGTCGCCCACTTCATCAAAGTAGGACTTGCAGGCAACGCCGCCCAACCGGGAGGCTACGCCGTAGGGGAAGGCTGCATAGGGGCTGGTCAGGGTCACGGCTACGGTGTAGTCGTCAATGATGTCGCACTTTTCAAAGTTGACGAACAGTGCAGCGCCGATGGGTCCCTGGTAACCGTAGTCGAAGGTGAACTTGACGTCTTCTGCGGTCAAATCCTTGCCGTTGTGGAACTTCACGCCCTGACGGATGTGGAAGGTGTATACCAAGCCGTCATCGGACACTTCATAGCTCTCGGCCAGGCCGGGGGTCAGGGTGCCGTCTGCTTCCAAGCGGAGCAGGCTGTCGTACACGTTGGCCAGCACCAGGTTGTCGTTGCCGCTGCAGCTCTTCTCGGACTGGGCGAAGAAGCGCACCGGTTCACCGGAGGTGGCCAGCACCAGCGTATCTTTTGCTTCCTCTGCGAAGGACACAGACAGGCATGTCAGGCACATAGCAAGTGCCAAAACGAGGGACAGGAATTTCTTCATAGGAACCTCCTTGTGTACATGTCGAGGGGTAAACAACGTCCTTTGGTTAATGCAAGCATATCCTTTTGACGGGTGCTTGTCAATAGATTTATCAGAATTACGAACAATTTTTTATAAG
>JAUMVT010000055.1 GCA_030529995.1 Clostridia bacterium | reverse complement strand
CCTTGACTTCTCTCCGCTGCCCTATGTGTAACCTATGCTTGACACTCCTACAGCAAGATTTGTACGCTCCATTGCTGAAACCCTTGAAAAATCGTCATTTTGTGGTAAAATAGGATTGCATGAAACGTTCATTAACTTTTTCCCTGATTCTGCGATTCCTCTCGTGAGGAGAATGCTGCCTCGGCCCCTCGCCAGCTGCCGTTTTCCTGTTCGAATCGTTCGTTTATTCCGCATCACCCTCGCTGAAAGGATGATCCCGTTATGAAGAAACCTTTTATCCGCCTGAAGCTTGCAGAAGATTCGCACGCTTCTTCAGCAAAGTTTTCCATGGTCATCACCTACAGTATTTTTCTGCTGCTTTGCCTTGCGCTGGTGCTTTTCTTTTACATGAACTCGACGGAAAATGCCCGTGAAAATTTCTGGCAGCAGCAGTCTGCCCGGCTGAATGCCGCCGTGGCCGATATGGATGACGTGATCGATACCATGGACGCCTATACCCGGCAGCTGTTAACCGACTCTACCTTTATCCGCTTTGCCAACATGAACGGCTTGGAAGAAAGCGGCTACATCTATACGGCTTACGAGATTATGAAGATTCTCGCACCCAAGTCCTATTTGCTGCTGAAGGCACCTATCAGTGAATGCCATATTTATATGAGCAGTTCCGGCTACGTAATCTCCGGCAGTCAGTTTACGGAAGCATCTCAATATTATAATTCCTACAAGAGCTACCTTGCCGGCGGTTATGACCATTGGCTGGCGATGATCCGCTCGGCATCAGCCAAGCCTCAGGTGCTGTCCACCGTCGCCTACACAGGACTTTCTGGCAGTGCTGTCTTTCTGCAGGACATCAATGCGCTGATGAACCGCAATGTTCCGGCTGTCATCTGGTATGAAATCGAGCCTGTTAAGCTGATACAGGCGCTGCTTCCCGGCTGGGATCAGCGGGCATCCCTTTATGTGGCTTCTTCGGACGGTACGGCACAGTTTCAAATCACTGACGGACAATTTACCGCCTTTGATACACCCGTCCAGCTGAATGATATTTTGCCTGACGGTCTTTCCGAAGTGATGCAGCATCAGAGCACCTCCGGCAGCATAACCAATTGGAAACAAACCAAAGTCCTTTTTCAGAAGGGTGGCAACGGATGGCATTATACACTGCTGCTTCCTCAAAGCCTGTGCACAGAGGCACTGGGAAATTATGATTTAGCCTTTGCACTCATCTTCTTGTTGGCCGTGCTGGGCGGCGTTGTGATGGTCATCTACCTGGTACGGCAAAATATGAAGCCTTATCAGCAGCTCAATAGCCAACTGCTGAAGGTCAAGGGAGACAACGCAGAGCTTCAGCGGGAAATCGACGCACAGAAACCGGCAGTGTGCTCCGCTTACCTGCGGCAGCTGCTCTCCGGCCATGTGGCCTCTTCGGCGGAATTCGACTACATCATGTCATTCCTCGGACTTACCGGGCAACTGAACTTTTATGTACTCTACTGCGTGGCCAATGTCCAGTCCGACCTGGCTATGGATCACGACGTGTCCCACGAGCTGATCAGTCAGTATATCACCCAGTATCTGACCATTGATCATCCCGTGTACTTCTACAATATGTCCGACCGTTCCTTTGTGGTGCTGGCTGCCTTCGATCAGTCTGCCTCGGCAGATCCCCTGATGGAACTACAGCATCGGGTCATCGCGCTGCACAACGACTTGGTGGAGCAGCACGATATCTGGTTCTATGCCGGTGTAGGCGAAAAGTGCACCGAGGCGCAAAAGCTTTGGGAATCCTACGAGCAGGCACGCACCGCCGCCCGGTACACGGCGAAGCATCATATTTTCCTGCCATACGAAATGATCCACAAGGACACCGGCTCTTGGTACTACCCCATTGAAATTTCCGCAAAGCTGCAGCACTTCATCACCACCGGCAACAAGCAGCAGGTAACAGAAATGTTCGCCCTCATCCATCGGGAGAACATTGAGGAACGTTCCCTGTCCATGCCCTTGCTGACGCTGCTGCTTTCCGACCTGAAAAACACCCTGCTGAAATCTCGCTTTTTGATCACCAACGTCCAATCTGAAAGCGAGCAGGAGCAACTTCGGCAGATTGACCGCCGCCTCGGAGAACAGCTCAGCTTCCCGCAATTGGAAAGCACGGCGCTGGAGCTGTGCAGCTTCTTCACCCGCACTGCTGAGCCCTCTGACCCTATTCCCGAAGTGGAACGGTACCTGACGGAAAACTACACGGATCCGTCCATGTGCCTGGCCAAGCTGTCCGATCGGTTCAACATTTCGGAAAGCTATCTGTCCCATCTGTTTAAGAACAAAACAGGTCAGAATTTCTCTGTATACTTGGAGAATCTGCGGCTGAATGAAGCTGCCCGCAGGCTGAAAGACCCGGGTTGCAATCTTTCCTCCCTGTATTTAGAGCTTGGGTATAACAATTCCACCACCTTCCGCCGAGCCTTCAAAAAACGCTACGGCATGGCACCCAGTGAAATGCGCAGTTAAAGGAGAATGACTTCCATGCATACCATTTTCGTTGCACCTTCTACCCCGATTGATACCTTGGGTAAAGCCTTTGCTTTACTGCCAGAGGAACAGGAAGAGACTGTCTGCATTCATCTCGCTCCCGGCATCTACCGTGAAAAGCTGACCCTGCATCGCAGCCATACCATTATTGAAGGATCCGGTGCAGAACAGACCAAAGTCGTTTTCGGTGATGCCGCCACGGAGATCATGCCGGATGGTATGAAATGCGGGACTTTCCGCACAGCCACCCTGATGATTGACGCGCCCTATGTTACCCTGCGGAACCTGACCGTTGAAAATGACGCTGCCCCGCGTGAAACAGCCGGTCAAGCCATTGCCCTGTATGTGGACGGTGATCACTTTCTGGCGGAGCACTGCGCCTTACTAGGGCACCAGGATACGCTGTTCACGGCGCCCCTGCCCCTCAAGGAGCTACAAAAGAACGGCTTTGTCGGGCCGAAGCAATTCGCCCCTCGAACCCCGCAGCGTCAGGTATATCGGGATTGCCTGATTGCAGGGGATATTGACTTCATCTTCGGCGGTGCTGCAGCCTGGTTTGACCATTGTGAAATCCGCAGTGTGGATGGCCGCAAGCTGCGTTCCGCCCCTTACGAAAGCTATATCAGCGCTCCGTCCACCCCTGCCGGGCAGCGTTTTGGTTATGTATTTTACCACTGCCGTTTAACAGGCGACGGCATTCCGGATGACAGCGTGTATCTTGGACGTCCCTGGCGCAATGATGCCAAAGCAGTTTACATCAGCTGTGAAATGGGCAGTCATATCAAGGCTTCCGGCTTTGATGACTGGAACAAGCCCGAAGCTCATGCAACCATGTACTTCGCAGAATTTGGTTCATTTAGCAAGGGGGCGGAGGGCTTGCGTGCGGATTATGTTCATCTATTGACAGCTGACGAAGCCGCTGCCTACACGCTGGAGCAATTTGAGCAACACGCACTCGACGCATAATGATGTGCAAACATACCGAAGTCGGATTCTGAGTACATAAAAAGACGCAAGTCTTTCGATCTTGCGCCTTTTTGTTTACTCGTTTACTTGTTGTTGTATCCCAAAGTCTTCAAGTCATCCATGCGGTTGCGCCAATCAGGGCGAACCTTCACCCAAAGCTTCAGGTTCACGTGCATGCCGAGAAGCTGCTCAATGTCCGCACGAGCCTCACTGCCGATGGTCTGCAGCATGGTGCCGTGCTTGCCAATGATGATTCCCTTATGAGCCTCCCGTTCGCAATAGATGGTGGCATGAATTTCCATGAAGTCATCGTTTTCTTTGTTCATGGCCATCATTTCCACGCCGATGCCATGGGGAACTTCATCCCGCAGGTGCAGCAAGGCCTTTTCACGAATCATCTCGGCGCAGATCTGACGCTCCGGCTGATCCGTCATCATGTCGTCCGGGAAATACTTAGGCCCTTCCGGGAGACCTTTAACGAGGGCAGCAGTCAGGTCCTCCAGACCGTCACCCGTTTTCGCACTGATAGGCACAATGGCGTCATAGGAAAGGTCTGCGAAAGAAGCCATCAGGGTAAGAAGCTTTTCACGGGGCAGCAGGTCAATCTTGTTGAGTGCCAGCAGCTTCGGCACTTTTTTCTCGGACATTTCCTTGACGATTGCCCGATCCTGTTCTCCTACCTGGGTAGCATCCACCAGCACCAGTACCCCGTCCATGCCGTCCATAGCGTCCTTAACGGACTGCATCATATACTCGCCCAGACGAGTACGGGGATGGTGAATGCCCGGCGTATCCAGGAAAACCATTTGCCAGTTTTCCCGGGTCATAACGCCCATAATACGGTTGCGTGTGGTCTGGGGACGATTGGACACAATGGCCACTTTCTCTCCTACCAGGGCATTCATCAAGGTTGACTTACCAACGTTCGGCCTTCCCACAATGGTGATGAAGCCGGAACGAAAATGCTGCTGCTCCATGTTGTTCCTCCTCAATAAGGTTTGCCGTTCAGTTCTGCTGCGCCAAATCCATGGGGCAGCAGCTGCTTCAGGTTCATTTCGTCTTTCTGTCCGTCTCCCCAGGTAACAAGAACCCGAAGGTCGGGCGCAAACTCATTCAATGCCTGCCGGCATGCGCCGCAGGGCCAGGGCGCAGCATTTTCGGCTGCGATGGCAATGGCGGTAAACTCGGTTGCACCTTCGCTGACTGCCTTAAACAGTGCCGTACGCTCTGCACAGTTTGCCAAGCCGTAGGCTGCATTTTCGATATTGCAGCCCTGATAAATCCGCCCGTCCGCACACAAAAGCGCTGCCCCCACTGCAAAGTGAGAATAAGGAGAATAGCTGCGCTTCATAGCTTCCCGCGCCAGGCTCAGCAAGGTTTCATCCGTAACGGTCGATTCTCCGTCCCGGCTCATGCCAATGGCAGACAGAATCTTCTCTTCCATTGCTCTCATGCTCCTTTGATCTTCCGGCTCGATATGATCATAACCCATCAGGTGACAGATGCCGTGCACCAGCAGATAAGCCGCCTCCCGCATGGGAGAATGGCCGTACTCTTCTGCCTGGGCGTAAATGTGAGGAACGGACAGGATCAGATCCCCCAGCATGCAGGCATCCACTTCATCGTCCAGCTCCTGCCGGAGAAGCTTGTCCGCCTTACCTGCCGTCACGCCCTGAGGATAGTTAATCGTAGGGAAAGAAAGTACATCCGTTGCCCGATCAACCTGCCGATACTCCCGATTGATGGCGTGGATTTCTTCATCACCGCACAAGCGGACGCTGACAGCGCAGGGACGAAGCACACCTTCCTGCAAAAGGGCGCAATCCGCCGCCGTCTGCATGAGAGTGATCAGCTTTGGGTCAACAGGAACATCCATCTGCCAAAGCAGTTTCATTGCTTCTCCTCCTCCCCTTCTGCCTGCCGTGCTTCTTCTGCAGGCTTCTCTGTCTTGGCCGGTTCCGCCGCGGACAGGTCACGCTCAGGCACTTCCACATTGGGATATTCAATCCGCTCATGGAAAACGCCGTTCAGCACCGTTGCAAAGGCTTCGCAAATGCCGTCAATATCCTTCAGGGTCAAGGGAGAATTGTTCAGCTGACCGTCGTCCAGCTTCCCTTGTACCAGCTTCCGGATGAACCGTTCAATGGCCTGAGGCGTAGGATCCGGCATGGAGCGAACAGCCGCCTCGATGGTATCCGCCAGCATGACAATGGCACTTTCCTTGGTAGACGGACGGGTTCCGTCATACCGGAAGTCCGCAATGTCCACAGGCTTGCCGTCCGCCTGTTGCAAGGCCTTGTGGTAGAAGAACATTACCGGTGTATCCCCGTGATGTTCCACAATGATCTGCTGAATTTCCGGAGGAAGATGATACTTCTGCGCCAGCTGCAGACCGTCCCGGGTGTGGGTGGTTACAATAGCAGCGGACACGTAAGGGTCGGTACGGTCATGGGGATTATCCCCCATCTGATTTTCCTTGAAATACAGGGGACGCTTCAGCTTGCCGATGTCATGGAAGTAAGCGCCGGTACGTGCCAAAAGGGGATTGGCGCCAATCTTTTCCGCCGCTGCCTCTGACAAGTTGGCAACGATAATGGAATGATGGTATGTGCCCGGTGCTTCCAGCAGCAGCCTGCGAAGCAGGGGCTGATTCGGGTTGCCGAGCTCCAGCAATTTGCTGGGCGTTGCCAGATTGAACAAAGTTTCTATCACCGGCTGAAGGCCCACTGCCACAATGCCGCTGACCACACCGCTGGCAGTGCACATCAGGCTGTTGCTCATTACCGCATCCAGATTTGTGGAGGTCATGAGGCCTACGGCGATCATGGTCAGCAAATTCAGCACAGCCACAAGGAAGCCACTCAAGATTACACGGACACGCTGAGGCTTTCCCTTCAGGAAAAAGACAGCAGCAACGCCGCTGATGATGGATGTCAGCATCACATACACCAGTTCCGTGGTATAGGCCGTGGTGCTGCCCATCACCAGCGAAGATGCCAGCATTGCCAATGTGAAAGTTCCCACTACGCCGACACGTGCGCCCAGCAGGGCTGTCAGCAGCATAATGCCTAAGGCAACAGGCGACAAATAAACGCCAATGAACCGGACAGAGATGGCGCAGAGCCCTGTAGTGATGCACAGCACCACCATCAGCACAGACAAGCGGCGCAAATCATGCAGCACATAGGGCACCAGCAGCTTCATCAGCACCACAAGCACGCCGATGGTAATCACCAGCATAATCGCCGTACCAAGGTAAATGGTCCAGTCGATGGTGTTATTGTCCAGCAGACCCAGTGCCTCAATCACGGCCACCTGGTTCGCCGTCACCCGCTCGCCTTCCAGCACAATATTTTGTCCCTGAAGGAATGTTACAGGTTCCACCGCATCCATGGCCTTTTGACGTGACTGCTCCGTCGCTTCCTGCTCAATGACCATGTTCGGCTTTACACTGGCACGCAGGACAGAAGGCACAATATTCTGGAACAGAGACGTTTCCACCTTGTAGCCCACAATCTGCAGAATCGTTTGGATGGACTGGCTAACCTGTCCCTCACGAATCGTCGTGTTCAGCGTATTTTCCACAGCCGTGGTCACCGTGGATACCATGGTATCAAAGTCTTCCGTGCTGGTTCGCAGCAGTGTGGTCAGCTGATAGTTGCTGGGCGTGAAGACATTCATCAGCCCTCGGGCATATTCCAGCTCACTGTCGGAAAATGTGCGGGTGCGCACATCCGTTTCTTCCTCATCATCCTGCCGAAGGGTCAGGCCGTACTGCTGCACCGTACGCATTTCATCAAAAATGCTGGCCATGGTGGCAAGCACTTCCTCGCTGGCACCTTCCTTCAGGTGATAGGTAGGCTCCACTGCATCGGCTGCCGCCTGCCGCCGCTCCTCCGTGGTAATTTCGTCCACCACGTCCTTGGTCGCAGTAATGGTATGCCGGGAGATGGTGCCCACCTGCACATCATACCGTTCCGGGGCACTCACCGCAACAAACATGGCATACAGCACCAAGCTGCCCAGCAATACCACCAGCGTGCATTTTGCATCCACGCTGTGAAGCCAACTGCGAATACTGCGCAGCCGATGCTTTTGCTTGCTGCGATCCTTTCTCCTGCGCTTCACGCCGCCTGCCTCCTTCAATCAAAGCATGCATAGGCTATCCTAGCATTTCTATCATACAAGCTTACCTATTGATTATAGAATGAAGTGCTTTTTCTGTCAATCGAAACAGAAAACAGGAGCATGTAAAGTAGAGCACTTTGAAGGCTGCACATGAAAAGAGGGGCTGCGTTGCCGCAGTCCCACATTGATTTACTTGATCATGCTTTGAGTCGTCTGCCAGCCGGCGTCAATCACCTTTTGATGGCTGGTAGCGTAAGGTCCGATGGCCGCCACCTGCGCCGCTGTTCTCGGGAAGTGGAGGCAGGTGTGACCGGCGAAGTTATTATCCGTCCGATGCTGTACGCCATGGGGCATGGAGTGGATGGAGGCCATGTACACCCGGCCATCCGCAAACACAACCCACACTGCCTTCGGATTCCAGGTGTTGCCGCCCAAGGCTTTTTCCATCTTGGCGGTATCGGCTGCCGTCAAAGGCTCGCAGTCCGCATGGGCACCCAGGGAGAACATGTGCACCTGCCAAGAGATGCCCGTGGCGAAATCATATACCGTAGCATAGGGATACAGCTTGCACCGTGCCTTGACTTCCGTGTACCAGTTTGCATACCGCACGGAGGAAGCCTTCGGAATGTAGGCCGCACTGGCGTTGGGATTGATGGTAGGCGTAGCCGTTGCAACCGCCGTACCGTTGGAACTGATGGCCGTGCTGCTGCTCAGCTTGTCCAGGGTCTTTGTGCCGGCAACGCCGTCTACCGTCAGGTTATTGGCTTTCTGGAATGCCAGCAGTGCCGTATAGGTCTGTACGCCAAACTTTCCGTCTGCCTTGCCGGAAAGGTATCCCAAGTCAATCAGACGCTGCTGCATGCTCTTGACCGCATCGCTGATGTCACCCTGCTTGAGGGACGTGCTGGGGGCAGGTGTTGCCGAAGGCGTGGGCGTAACGACCGTTGCTGAAGTAGAATACAGCAGTGCCAGCGTTGAAGCACCAGCCACACCGTCACGGCTCAGGCCATTGGCTTTCTGGAAATTGTACACGGCGGCAGCCGTGGCACGGCCATAGTTGCCGTCTGCTTCCCCGGTCAGGTAACCCAGCTTAATCAGCTTATTTTGCAAATCGGTAACCACTGTGCCGGTCATACCCTTGCGAAGAGTTGTGAGGGCATCTACCGTACCGCCGGCATAAGCCCCTGTGCTGGTCAGCGCGCCGGAAGAGTAAAGCAGTACCTGGGTGTCATAGCCTGCAGCACCGTCTTCACTCAAGCCGTTCTTCCGCTGGAAGGCACGGATGGCTGCCACGTCATCCGCTTTGCAAACCCCGTCTACCGTTGCACTGTAGTAACCCAGCGCGGTAAGACGCTCCTGCAGTCTGGTCACCGCATCTCCGGTAACGCCAAGCTTAATGACTGTCACATTGTCCTTGGTAATGGGGGTAGGCGTAGGGGTGGCCGTGGGTGCAGGGGTAGCAATGGGTGCTGGCGTGGCTGTTGTGCCTGCCGCCAAGGCGTTAATGCTAAAGAGCAGATTGTAGGTGCTGCTGCCCGCAACACCGTCCGCATCCAGCCCGTTATTGCTTTGGAAATTCTTCAGGGCAGTCACACTGCCGGAGCCGAAATTGCCGTCTACCTTGCCGGAGTAGTAGCCAAGCTCCTTCAGCCGCTGCTGCACAAGTTTGGCATCGCTGCCGGAGCTGCCCTTCTGCACCTTGCTTTCCGGTACGGTAAAGGTGGGCACAGGAGTGGGCGTCGCCGTAGGAATGGGCGTGGGGGTTGCATCTGCAGCAAGTGCATCACTGCTAAACAAAAGCTTTTGTGTATCGGCACCGGAAATGCCATCAGCCTTCAAGCCGTTCTTTTTCTGGAATGCCTTTGCCGCGCTCTTGGTTGCGGTATCATAGGTGCCGGTAATATCGCCGGTATAATAGCCAAGCTCCTTCAGCCGGGTCTGAATGGTTTCCACCTGCTCGCCGGTATTATTCAGCCGGACGATTACACCGTCTACCGGGGCAAGGGTCATGACCGTCGTCTTAACCCCCTTGCTGTTCTTGGGCGTACCGCTGTAAAGCATAGCCTGCAGATTTGCATCCGCAATGCCGGTTACGGGGTAGCTGTTAGCAGACTGGAAGGAAGTCACCGCATACTGGGTAGCATCGCCGAATTTGCCGTCCGCATTTCCGGTCAGGAAGCCAAGCTCAATCAATGCACTTTGCAGCGCCTTCACAGCAGAGCCTTCCGAACCCTTCTGCAGCACCACATAGGAGGTTGTATTCTCAACAGGCTCCAAGGTAGCCACAGGGGTGGGCGTAGGCGTAACCTTAACCACCTGCTTGAGCACAATGTAGTCTGTCTTTACGTAGCCTTCCATACCGTTGTATTCCACCTTTGCGAAGGTGCCGGAAACGCTCTTCACTGTCAGTGTTGCGCCCTTAGGGATCTTCTTCAGGATGTCGCTGTTGGTGGACTGCCGTGCCCGCAGGTTCACGCTGTCGCTGGTCACCGTATCATAGGGATACCCGGTCACCGTCTCCACCGGCACAGGCGTAGGGGTAATGATCACCGACTCATCGGTAACGATGTAGGTCTTCAAAATGTACCCGGTACGATTGTTATAGGTCACCTTGAAGTAGCTGCCGGATGAACCCGTTACCGTAACAGAAGCACCTTGCTCCAGCCGCTCCAGCACGGTTGCCGTAGAGGAGGCCTTGGCACGCATGTTCACCTTGTCGCTTGTCACCGTCATAAAAGGATAGGACAAGTCTGCCAATGCCGCCGTGCAAAACAGGAGCACCGCCACAAAGAGTGAAAAGGCAAAGCATAGCCCCACGTTACGGGTGTGTCTCATCCAACAGTTCCTCCGCATCAACAGGATCGTGGTCTGGTTACCGCAAAGATACCATCAATTCATTTTAACCCTTAAAAAACAAAGTGTCAACATTTTTTCTTCATCATTTCGTAACATTTATGTTCATTTTCCCTGTCTCACAGGGAATCCATCTCCCGGCCGTAAGCATCGAAGAGATAAGCCGTATCTTCCTTTTTATCATGCCAGACGTTTTCATCCGGCCAAAGAAGATCTGTCTCCCCTGGTGTGCTCAGCGTACCGATATTGATGGTCTGTCCCGGAGCAATGGTCGTTCCTTCAGGAAAAACGAAAATTTCCTTTCCCCGATCCGAGTACAGATACCAGCCGGAAAGTTCCACCGTCGCTTCCCCATTGTTGCGGATGGAAACGGTATCCTGCGCATTGGATCGATCACTGATGACAATGCTGGAAACTTCGGCAGGCAGCTGTGCCTCGGATAGCATGGTCACATTGGCGATTCCGTCCGTCAGGGTTACAAGCACGCCCTCCCCTGCATCCTGGGTAACGGCAACCTTGGCGCCATAGGATGTGAGCAGCGACACAACGGATTCCGCCGGGGTGTCATCTCTTTCTTCCGTGCTGGTGGAAATTACGGCCACCTGGGGTGTTACGTTCCGCACAAGGGAGGAGGATGTGGCATCGTCCCGGCCGTGATGCGCCACCTTCAGCACATCCGCGTGTTTCAGCGCCTTGGCCGCCAGCAGCGTGCGTTCCTCCGCGAATTCCATGTCCCCGGCCAGGAGCATGGTGCCGGCCTTGGTTTCCACGTACAGCACAAGGGAATTGTCGTTTTCGCTGTCGTCGTTTGCTTCCATCGGACCAAGGACGGTAATCGTTCCCCCATCAATGGGCAAACTATCCCCTGCCTTCAGCCAGGTAACCTCGGCCTCGCACAGTGCCGTTGCCAGTACCATGGGATGCTTGGATGTTTTCACGTCCGTATAATAGGCGGAAGCGTACCAATGATCCACCGCTACGCCGGACATAGCCAGCGGCCACAGTCCTCCGGCGTGATCCTTGTCTGTGTGGGTGAGAATTACGCCATCCAGGTGGGTAATGCCACGGGTGCGCAGTGCTGCGGACACCGTCCCCCAGCTTTCCGCCGTGCCCGTGTCAATCATGTACCTGGTTGATCCGCTTTCCAGCAGCAGGCAGTCCGCCTTGCCTACATTCAGTGCAAGCAGGGTGGTTTCTTCCGCCGCTGCCGCCCCGGTAACGCAGAGTATGCACAGGGCAAGCAATACAAGCAGCCATCGTTTCATCTTCATCGCCTCCGTTCATTTAACGCTCTTCGGGTATTGCTTCTTCCCCGGAAGGGCGAAATCCTGCCGGATGCCCTTGCGGCACAATTTTTCTCTTGCATTTTTTCGTTTTGTGTGGTACACTTTCGCTTGCACTTGAGAGATGTTTTTCATGTGCGCTTATGGGGCATTGGCACAGTTGGTAGTGCGCTACATTCGCATTGTAGAGGTCACGGGTTCGACTCCCGTATGCTCCACTTTTTCTTGGTGCGAACGGTTCCATCATTGCGGTGGAACCGTTCGTTTTGTTTTCCCGGCAAAAAGGGGCTGCCGTATCCAAGTGCACAGCATCCCCTTTTATCCCCTATGCATTTGTCCCTGTCAGCCCATTGCCTTGTAGTACTCCGCATTTCTCTTGACCTCTGTGATGGTGCTCATCAATGCTTTTCGTGTCTCGCCATCAAAAAGCTTGACGAAACTGACAGGCTTATCAAAGGGCGGCTTTTGCAGGTCAGCAATATTATCCATGTACCCGTTTTGCTCAATGTGATTGATGATCTTATGGACAAAGGCAATCTGCCGCTGATTCAGAGACTGGTCATTGATGAAGGCAGAGAAGGCCTGCATGGCTGCCTCGTGATCCATTTTGGCAATCTTACGGACAAGCAGGCCGAAGGGCGTATCCCCGAATTCACGCCGGTAATCCTCCTTGCTGCCCAGCTCGGTGGTCAGCACCCGTTCCAGCTCCTCATAGTCCCCCTGCATCAGCTTCATGTTGTGCGTCAGCTTATAGATGGCCATGGTGTTCCCGTTTTCGTTGATGTAGCGGTTCACCTTCTGCCGATAATCCTCAAAGTCATAGGCCTGCTCCAAGGGATTGCCCTCCCCCAGAAACAGCACCGGATCTTCCAATCGGGTGATGATGGACTTCTTTGGATCTCCCTGATCCAGAAACTTAATCAGCCCCCGCAGCTCTGTGCGCACCTTCTCAAAGCGGAGCACATCCTTGTCCGTCCAGAACGCATCAGTCTGAAGCTCCTGAATGACAGGCAGTTTTTCCTGCACCTGAGGAATGCTGATTTTTCTCTTCAGCATCTCGGCGATATCGCACAGTTCCTTTTTCCCGGCCTTGAAGGCAGGCAGCTGCTCCATGTCAGCAAGCATCAGGCCATACATGAAGTTGTCGAAGCGCTTGGCCAGCTCATCGTCATCCTGAAGGCAAATGAGGGGTGCAACGTACTTCAGCAGCTCCGCCTTGTCCCCTTCGCTGATGGCATCAAAGGCAGTCTCCTGCTTGAACTTTTCCACGTAGGCACGCTGAAGCTTCACGGAGACCAGTGCCGGATTCAGTGCCGCTACCTGACTGCGGCAGCCATCAGCCATGGCCTTGCGCCAGGCCTGATAGTCCTCCCCTGCGTAGGCACTCTCCTGCAAAAGGGACATCAGCTGCACCTGCTTGCCGAAGATATTCTCGCTGAGGGTCTTCACGTTCCGGGCTTCGAACCCATCCTTGTGGGCACGGAAATACTCGAAGTTTCCGCAATAGTCGAAGATCAGGAACCGCCGCTTATCCGTGTATTCCCCATCGATTTGATCCATGCAGGTCAGCCCCTTGCACAGCCGTGTGCCCCGGCCGATCATCTGCCAGAACTTGGCCTTGGAGCGTACCTTCTTGAAGAACACCAGATTGACGCAATGGGGCACGTCAATGCCCGTATCCATCATGTCCACGGATACGGCGATAAAGGGCGGCTTATCCTCCTGCTTAAAGTCGTCAATGACGGTCTGGGCATAGGAATCATCACAGATAACCCGCTGAGCAAAGGCACCCTTGTGTTGGGGATACAGCTTGTTGAACCGCTCCAGAATGAACTCCGCATGCCGCTTGTTCTGGGCGAAAATGATGGTCTTGCCGATGCGGTCGCCTCCGGCCACATGAATGCCCCGCTCCATGAGATCCTGCAGCACGATGTCCACGGTGGATTCATTGAAGATATAATTGTTGATGGCCGTCGATGGGATGAAGCTGGGCAGGGTGCCGTCCTCGATAAAATCCTCCTCGTACCGCCGCTTATCTTCCTCGGACAAGTCGTCGTAGGTAATGCCGTCATCCAGGAATTTGGTCTTCACCTCATAATTATAGTAAGGCACGAGGACATGATCCTTCAGAGCCGTTTCATAATCGTAGGCATAGGTGGGCACGCCGTGAGCCATTTCGAAAAAGTCGTAGGTATTGCGATCCACATCGGTTTTCGGGGTAGCGGTCAAGCCCACCAGAATGGCATCAAAATAGTCAAAGATGGCACGGTACTTCTTGAAGATGCTCCGGTGACTTTCATCGATGATGATCAGGTCAAAGTGGGCAGGCGAAAACAGCCGCACCCCATTCCGGCTCTTGGTGTCATCAATAGCGTTGAGCATGGTGGGATAGGTGGAAAAGACAATTCTGGCACTCCGGTCATCCTTGTTGGTGCAGAGATTGCACAGGGACATATCCGGCAGATAGTCCTTGAAAGCATCCTTGGCCTGCTTCACCAGGGCAGTGCGATCCGCAAGGAACAGAATATTGGTGACATACTTGCCCCGGCTGAGCACATCCGCCAGGCTGGCGGCGGTGCGGGTTTTGCCTGTGCCGGTGGCCATGACCAGCAGATGCTTGCGGAACCCCTGCTGAAGGTCATCACATACCGCCTTGATGGCTGCCTTCTGGTAGTAGCGATTGGTGATGCGGTCGTCCACGGTGACAGCTGACAAATCCAGCCGCTCTTCCCGGCGGTTCATCAGCTTCTGCAAATCATCCTTGCTGAAAATGCCGCTGACCTTCCGCTGTGCCGAGGTCTTATCATCCCAGAAATAGGTATCAAAACCGTTGGTGACAAACATCATGGGTCGGCGGCCGAACTTCCGCTCCAAGCAGTCCGCATACAGCATCGCCTGCTTACGGCCATTGTTGGGATCCTTGCTGGTGCGCTTTGCCTCCACCACGGCGAGAGGATAGCCGTCCTTGCCGAAGAGCACATAGTCGCAGTAGCCCACCTGATCAATCCTGCCGGCCATGCCCTCCACCTGATACTCTTCCTGTACATCCGCATCTACGCCGGTCAGCTTCCAGCCCATTTCCTTCAGGTCCACATCGATGTAGATCTTCCGGGTCTTGAACTCGGAAAGCTCCTCGGAACGGAAGGAACGGGCTTCCTTGTGCTGCTCCTTTTCCGCCGTATATCGGGCGGACATGCTTTCAATCTGCTTTCGGAGCGCCTCGATTTCGGCGTTCTTCTCATCCAGCAGGCTTTCCTGCTCCTTGATTTTCCTGGTGTCAACAATGACCCGCTCCGTGGGAATCAGGCTCTCATCGAACCTCCGCTCCTGATAATCCGTACCGTAGCAGTAGTCAATCCACTGAATGAACTCAAACAGCCCCTTCAGGGACACAAGGGCATCGCTCTTCTGCACACTTCTCTCCGTGTGCACGGCCAGGTTGCCCAGCTTGATGATAAAAGGCAGCTTGCCCCAGGTGTTGGCATCCACGGCAAAGCGGAAGGAAGGATCGTGAATCAGGGCTTGGAGACTATTCTTGCGTGTGTCCTCGTAGGGCTCTTTCATGGTGTCATCCGCAGCGTACACCCACTTGACAGCCAGCTCCAGCGCCTTGCGGCAGCCCACGGCGCACATGGCAGGGGCTGAGGCATACACCCGCTCCGCCTCCATGGCGGCAGAGGCAAACATGGCATAGGCATCCCTGTCCTTCAAGAAAGCAAAGTTCGGCATATCATCAACTCCTGTGTGTACTGCTTCACCGCTGTTACTTTACCGGCATTTCCATCAATGTCCTTACACGTGTCTGCAAATACTTCTCGATTGCCTTCAGCCGCTTTGCAGGCAGGTTGTAATTGCGATGCCGCTTGAATTCAAAGCCAATCAGCCTGCGAAGCATTTCCTTCTGCCTGGATGTAATGAACTCTCTGGCAATGTTGTCAAAGGGAACGCCGTAAGCAGATGATCTTGTTTTTGCATAAGCCGCCAAGTCCTCCAAATCGTCCGGCATGGCATAATTGAACAGGGACAGACCATGATCAAACAGCGGAGCAAAGGCATAGGGCTCATTGCTGTGATTTTCCACCATCATGCCAAAGTTGCCAAAGTGCCGGTCTTCATTGAAGATCAGGGCATCAAAGATGAGCATATCCACAAACCTATCATACACATCGCCGCCAAAGCTTTTACAATAGGCCGCCGCCGTGCGCAGTGAACAGGTTTCAAGCAGTCGATACATGGGCACGTAGGAATGATCAATATCGCAAAAGAGCTCGCAGGTGGAGCAGATGCATTTCTTCCAGCTTGCCAAACCATAAGGAACATGCTTAACACCCATGACTTCAGCAATCTGTGCTGCATAAAACTCGCTGAAAGGCTCATTGCCTGTATTGGCGGCGCCGCTTGTGCCGCCTTTATACAGCAAGATTTTCCCGTCCATGCGCCGCCAGCCCTTGCGCAGCATGCCGGATGTGGTAAACTCCGGGGAGGATGAAAAGCCGCCAACTCTTGAGCTTCCGTATCCCGTATAGGCAATGAGGGAAAGCACCTTGACAAAGTCATTCTGGTAAAGGTTGTACTTAGCAAAAGTGCCGGCAAAGTCATCCTCCACCACCCAATAGCTGTCATTCAGGGACAGGCCGCGGCACACCTTCAGTATCCCCCGTGTATCATCATGGGACAGGCCGTTTTTTGCAAGGAACCTGTTCACAAATTCCCTGTTTTTAGGGATGATCCTCCCACGCAGCCATGCCATCAGCCCATCGTTATCCGGCTTCATGCCAAGGGGAAGCAGCTCGGCTGTTTCCTGATGTAGGCGATGAATGCGGCACTTCTGCCCTTCAATAGGGTCTTCCACAATTTCAAACTCAAGAAGGGGTGTATCGTATTGCTTCAAGCAGAACATTTTCCTCACCTTCCTTTTGCCCATGGGGTTTGTTTGGCGTTGTTACCAACCTGTCACCCAAAATACTGCTGCATGAGGGACTTCTTCAGGGTCTCCAGGGATTGGAGGCTCTGCTGCACGGAGGCTTTGGAGCGGTCGACTTGGGTGACGAAGGCGGCGAATTGATTTTGGAGTTCAATAGGAGGTAATGGAGTTTTAATTGACTTTAATTTCTCCATTGAAACATTAAACATACTTCCACTTGTTCCATTAGATACCGATGAAAAAATTTCACGGATCGGCTCACTGCTCAGAATATATTTCATAAACCATACATTTGCAATCTCAATGAATCGTATCTTCCACAACTTATCTGGAAGAATATATTCCGGGTAATCCTCTGTTATTACTGCCGTCGCGCCGACTAGTTCTCTTGTGTTTGCTCGGCTAAACAACAAATCTCCAGCTTGTGGATATACATACTTTTTAATTGATTCTTGGTCATCCAGAACCTTGCATTCAGTAGGAATAAAATACCCTTTTGTAACAGCACTCACCTTTAGAACAGCAATCTCACCATTTTTCTTTTCATGTTGCGTTCCATTTCCGCTCCATCCAGATTCGCACAAAGAAATCAGTTTTCCAACAGTAGATACGTTCCATCCAAACGGATTCCTCACCGGATCCCCAAACATCTCCACAAACCTAGCCTTCACCAGCTGATCCAGCGCATCGAGCTGCCGGTGC
>JAUMVT010000054.1 GCA_030529995.1 Clostridia bacterium | reverse complement strand
CATCACTATGGATTTTTCTTTTTAAGTGTCCAACTTCATTTTACAATCAACCTCTCTTTAATTATGCAAAAAACCAAAGAAAATGCAGAGGCAGCTGCATTTCCGTCTTGTGCTTCCTTTTTTCCTGTGATAGACTATGGAAGGTATTCCCTTTACCATGCTTTGAAGAAGGCTTGATGGATGATTGAAAAGTGGAACGTCGCCATCCCGCCCCTCAGCGGCGAGAAGGTTCAGCGGCGTGTTTATGTTTACATCCCCGATGATAACGATGAGGACACGGATCAGCGCTACCCCGTGCTGTACATGTTTGACGGGCACAATGTTTTCTTCGATGAAGATGCCACCTACGGCAAGTCCTGGGGTCTGGGCGACTATCTGGATGAGAATCATATTCCCCTGATGGTGGTGGCCGTAGAGTGCAGCCATGCGCCCAAGAACGGTCGGCTGTCCGAGTACTCTCCCTTCAATTTCTTTGACAAGAAATTCGGTGCTGTCCGGGGTCGGGGCAAAATCACCATGGACTGGTACGTGGATACCTTAAAGCCCATGATTGATGAACAGTATCCTACCATTCCCGACCGGGAGGCCACCTTTATTGCCGGCAGCAGCATGGGCGGTCTGATGAGCCTTTATGCGCTAGCCGCCTATCCCGATGTCTTTGGACGAGCCGCTGCCCTGTCCCCATCCATTTGGGTTGCTCCACGGAAGCTGACAGAGCTGATGATGAATGCACCCCTGCATGAAGGTACCGTACTGTACATGGATTACGGCTCCCGGGAGATGGCCAACCATCCCACCATCTGCCGCCACTTTGCCGCACTGACTGCCAAGCTGATGACCAAGGGTGTGCAGGTCACCAGCCGCATCGTGCCCAACGGCGACCACTGCGAAGCCTGCTGGGAAGAGCAGCTGCCCTGGATGATCAGCACCCTGATGTACGAGCGGGAATAAGCTTCTTTCCCTTTGCGGGATACGTTTTCAAATATCACACCTGAAAGAAGATGCAGTATGGAAACGCAATACTTTAAGCAATACAGCCCGGCACTGGGCCGGGACATGGAAGTCAAGGTCTACGGTCATGCCGGCAGACCGGTACTGTTTATCCCCTGCCAGAACGGCCGATTCTTCGACTTTGAAAATTTCCGCATGACGGATGCCTGGGCTCCCTTCATTGATGCCGGGCAGGTGATGGTGTTCTCCATCGACACCATCGATGCGGAAACCTGGTCGGATGTAAACGGAGACGCTTACTGGCGCATCCGCCGGTACGAACAGTGGATTCACTTCATTGTGGACGAGCTGGCCCCCTTCATGCGGGACATGGTGAATGCCCGGAACGGCTGGGATGGCTATCCCGGCATTATCGCCTTCGGATGCAGTCTGGGTGCTACCCACGCCGCCAACCTGTATTTCCGCTTCCCCGGGGTCTTCGACGGGCTGCTTGCCCTCAGCGGCATTTACACGGCTTCTTACGGCTTCGGCAGCTACATGGATGAGGTGGTTTACCGGAACTCTCCTGTGGATTATCTTGCCGGTATGCCCAGCGACCATCCCTACATTGCGGAATACAACAAGCACCGTGGCATTATCTGCGTAGGCCAGGGTGCATGGGAAGTGCCTGAAACTACCCGCCGCATGGCGGAGATCTGCCAGGAAAAAGGCATTCACCTGTGGGTGGATTTCTGGGGCTATGATTGCGCCCATGACTGGGACTGGTGGTACAAGCAGGTGGCTTACTTTGTGCCGAAGCTGCTCGGATAAGCATACAGAAAAGAAAGGGACGATCTGCCGTGAAGAATTTCGTATTCATCTCCCCCAACTTTCCCGTGAACTACTGGCATTTCTGCCGTGAGCTGACCAATAACGGCCTGAATGTGCTGGGCATCGGCGATCAGCCCTACGATGAACTGCTGCCTGACCTGCGTGCCAGCCTTCACGAATACTACAAGGTTTCCAGCCTGGAAAACTACGATGAAGTCTACAGGGCAGTTGCCTACTTCATTTTCAAGTACGGACGCATTGACTTTCTGGAATCCAACAACGAATATTGGCTGGAACGTGATGCCCGGCTGCGGGATGATTTCAACATCAACTCCGGCTTCCGCAGCGTGGACATTCCGAGAATCAAGTACAAGTCCAAGATGAAGGAGTACTACCAGAAGGTAGGCATCCCCACGGCACGGTATCACCTTGTGGACAGCTTCGAGGGCTGCAAGGCTTTCATTGACGAGGTGGGCTATCCCGTGGTGGTAAAGCCGGACAACGGCGTAGGTGCGTCCCATACCTATCGGCTGACCAATGATGATGATCTCCGTGCTTTCTTGGCGGAGCGTGAGGAAAACGTCAGCTATATCATGGAGGAGTACGTTTTCGCAGAAGTGAACTCCTACGATGCCGTCATTGATTCCAACGGCAATCCCCTGTTTGAAACCGGGAACGTAACCCCCATTTCCATCATGGACATTGTGAACACCGGCGACAACTCCATCTATTACATTGTGAAGGAGCTTGCCGATGACGTCCGTGCCGCAGGCCGTGCCACGGTGAAGAGCTTCGGCGTCCGCAGCCGGTTCGTCCACTTCGAGTTCTTCCGCCTGACCCAGGACCAGCCCAGCCTGGGCAAAAAGGGTCAAGTGGTAGCATTGGAAGTGAATATGCGTCCATGCGGCGGCATTTCTCCTGATATGATGAACTATGCCAACAGCACTGATGTGTACAAGATTTGGGCGGACATGATCGCCTTCGACCATTCCGGCAAGGGCGTAGGTGAGCGGGGCTATTGCGCCTTCTGCGGCCGCAGAGACGGTCACCGCTTTGTGCTGGATCACGATGCGCTGATGGCCAAGTATGCCGGTGCCATTCGTGTGGCCGGCCGTGTACCGGACGCTCTCTCCGGCGCCATGGGCAACCAGATGTACCTGGCGGTGTTCCCCACCAAGGAAGCCATGGATGACTTCTATGCAGATGCACTGAAGGAATATTAAGGCAATACCGCACAAATGAGGTGGTGCGATGAATAGTGAATTTTGTGTCAGATACGATTGCAGAAATCGAAGGTTTACTGGATGTAAATCGAGATTTCTGCAAGAAGTAGATGGCGCAAAAGGCGCATCCAGCGCTGCCGTCGAATTGTGCGGTGTTGCCTCAAGCAAAAGTACACAAGGCACGGCTATTGATCGGCAGCGGATGTGTTCTCTTCCGCTGCCGATTTTGTCTTTTGGCTGAGGCTTTCTTCCCAAATTTCCCCGGGTGCTTGCCTTTTTTCCTTTGCCTATGGTACAATACCGTGGGATGGGATGAAATCAGGGATTGCCCTGTTATTTGCTATGTGAGAGGAAAGTGACCTGCATGAAGAAAGCTGCCTTTGCACTGCTGCTTGTTTGCCTGCTGACCCTGTGTGCCTGTGCCTGTGCGCAGACTTTCACATTCGATGATATTTGCGCCACCCTATCCATTGATGACAGTTATATTCTGCTCACCCCCGACAATCTGGCACAACACCCGGAATGGGTTTCTGCAGAAGGTTCCACGCCGGAAGCCCTAGCGGAACAGTGGCGGACGGATGGAACACTGCTGGTCGCCGACTCCTCTGACGGCGTGACTCGCTTCGTCCTCACCGCCGTGAAGGACGATGACGCGGAACAGTATTATGACCTGGATCAGCAGGACACCACATGCCGCAGTACCTTCCGCAAGCAGCATCTGAAAGGAACCACTTATAAGGCGGACGGCTATACGTATCAATCCGCCGAATGGAAGAAGTTCAGCACCAACGGCCGCTTCCTGACGCTGAAGTACAAGCGTACCACCGACGGCGGCACCTATCGGGGCTACGCCTATCGGACGGTTCGCAACGGCTACACCATCACCTTGGACTATCAGGTCTATGGCCGCAGCCTGAAGACAGCTGACAGCAATGCGCTGAGCAAAATTATGTCCGGCTTCGCCTTTACCAGCATCGCCGTCAAGCCTGACACGGCTGTTGGCAAGGTAACCTTCACCTCCACGCCCCCTTCTGAAACCAACACCGGCAGCTTTACCGTATCCGGCACAGGCACGGCAGGTCTGAAGGTCATCGGCGTGATGATGCGCATGTCCTCCAATGACCGTATTCTGGTGGAGGATACCATCAACAAGTCCGGTGAGTTTTCCCTGAAGATGAGTCTGCCCAGTGAGGGTGTATGGCTCATGACCGTGACGGTAGAAAACGGCTCCACCGTCACCCAGGAAGAAGTATTTGAAACCACAACTTACCAGTCCACCCTGCTGCCGGTCAATCTGGATGAAGAGATTCCTGCCCAGCTGGACAGCGATAAGCTGGTGATTTCCGGCAAGACCATTCAGGGTGTCACCATCCAGTGCATTGTGAACGATACCTATGACAAGCAGGTTCGCACCAACAACAACGGCACCTTCTCCTTCAAGATTGACACTTCCGAAGAGGGCGATTACAACATTACCCTGACCTTCCAGAAGAAGAACTACGACACCCGCCGCTATACCTTCACGGCCAACCGTACACTGACGGAAGCTGACCTGAAGGCGCAATATATTGAAGAGGCCATTAAGCCGGCCTATTCCACCCTGACAAAAAAGCTGACCGGCTACACCGGGCGCATCATGAAGTACAAACTGTACGCTGTAAAGATCGCTCAGGAGGGAGATCAGTGGATTATCACCATGGCCATGGACAAGACCAAGAGCGGTGCATACAAGAACTTTGTCATCGTGACCACCACGCAGGAGCCTAACTTCTCCATGGACAGTCAGCAGACCATGTACGGCCGCTGCACCGGCGCTTACGAAACCACAGATGGAGAAAAGACTGTTTCCTATCCCGGCTTTGAGCTGCTGTTCTGGGATTGACATAAAGAGGCAAAAACAAGAGGATGTGAAAGGTGTTTAGCTTTCATAGCCCCTTGTTTCTTTTTTATAGTTCATCACGAAAAACGATTTGCTCCCTTTATGAGGGACAGTGAAATAAAAAGCTACGATTTATCCTTGCCACATACGCTGATTTTGGCTATAATCAATGCTGTAAATGCGCAGCTTTGCCATGACAAACTGCGGAAAGGATGGCAATCGCCATGTATAAAAAGAATGCCTGGGAAGGCTATAACAAGACTGCATTGAAGCAGGTGGAAGCGCTGAGCAAGCGCTATGTTTCTTTCCTGAACAACGGCAAGACGGAGCGGGAATGCGTTGCCGAGGCCGTCAAGCTGGCTGAAGCCGCCGGCTTCCGTGACCTGGATGAGGTCATTGCCAAGGGCGAAAAGCTCAAGGCCGGCGACCGGGTGTACCGAGTGTGGATGAAGAAGGACATCATGCTCTTCATCATCGGCAAAGAACCCATGAGCAAGGGCATGAACATTCTGGGTGCCCACATCGACTCCCCCCGCATTGACGTGAAGCAGAATCCTTTGTATGAGGATGAAGGCTTGGCCTACCTGGATACCCACTACTACGGCGGTATCAAAAAGTACCAGTGGGTCACTCAGCCTTTGTCGCTCCACGGTGTCATCTGCAAGAAGGACGGCACGGTGGTAACGGTAGCCATCGGCGAGAAAGATGATGATCCGGTCTTCTGCATTTCCGATCTGCTGATTCACCTTTCTGCTGATCTGATGAGCAAGCCCGCCAAGGACGTCATTGAAGGTGATGCCCTGAATCTGATTGTTGGCGGCATGCCCCTGAAGGATACGGAAAGCAACGCCGTAAAGGCCAATGTGCTGAAGATTCTTGCTGACACCTACGGTGTAGAAGAAGAGGACTTCATCTCTGCCGAATTGGAAATCGTGCCTGCCGGAAAGGCTCGCGACCTAGGCTTTGACCGTAGCATGATTCTGGGCTACGGCCACGACGACCGTGTATGTGCCTTCCCCTCCATGGCTGCTTTGCTAGACTGGAAGGGTGTGCCGGAAGCCACCCTGTGCGCCGTGCTGACTGACAAGGAAGAAATCGGCAGCGTTGGTGCCACCGGCATGGCCGCCACCTATTTCGAAAATACCGTTGCCGAGCTGTATAACGTAGTGCACGGCTATGATGCGCTGGGGGTTATGCGTACCCTGCAAAACAGCCGGATGCTTTCCAGCGACGTAAGCGCAGGCTATGATCCCAACTTTGCCGGCGTGTTCGAGAAGAAGAACGCTGCCATTCTGGGACAGGGCATCTGCTTCAACAAGTTCACCGGATCCCGGGGCAAGTCCGGCTCCAACGATGCCAATGCGGAATACATGGCTCAGGTGCGCAGCATCATGGACGATGCTTCCGTGGCATGGCAGACGGCTGAGCTGGGCAAGGTGGATGTTGGCGGCGGCGGTACCATTGCTTACATCTGCGCCAAGTATGGCATGAGCGTCATCGACAGCGGCATTGCCGTGCTGTCCATGCATGCGCCTTATGAAATCATCAGCAAGGCAGACCTGTATGAAGGTTACAAGTGCTATGTGGCGTTCCTGAAGGGTGCAAAGTAATAACGGAGAGCTTTGACCTGGCACTCCGTGACGAAAAAACAACGGGCTATGAAAGATCATCTCACTTTCACAGCCCGTTGTTCTTTTTGCATTATGCGTGTGCAACCAGATATCCCAGCACCTTCACCATGGTTTCCATTTCGTTGACGCTGACCAGCTCCTTGCGGCTGTGGCAATTATAGCCGCCGGTTGCCAGATTGGGGCAGGGCAAGCCCATGAAGGACAGCCTTGCACCGTCCGTGCCGCCTCGAATGGCCTGCACAATCGGAGCAACGCCGAAGGCTTCGTAAGCATCCTTTGCCTTTTGGATGATTTCCATGTGAGGCTCCACAACTTCTTTCATGTTGTGGTAGCTGTCCCGAATGGTTACCTCCACCGTGCCGTCGCCGTACCGCTTGTTCAGGAAATCCGTAATGTCCTGAGCCTGTGCCTTCCGCTTGGCAAAACGATCTGCATCGTGATCACGGATGATGTAGTGGAGCTGTGCCAGCTCTTCCGTGCCTTCCATGCCCCCCAGATGGAAGAATCCTTCATAGCCTTCCGTGTGAGCAGGAGTTTCCGCAGGAGGAAGAAGGCTGTTCCACTCCATAGCCACAAGGCAGGCATTCTTCATCTGATTCTTGGCAGAGCCGGGATGAATGTTCACGCCGTGAACCGTCACTTCCATGGAGGCCGCATTGAAGTTTTCATACTCCAGTTCGCCGATTTTGCCGCCGTCCACCGTGTAGCCGTAATCCGCACCGAAGGCAGCAACGTCAAAGAGGTCTGCGCCACGGCCAATCTCTTCATCCGGCGTAAAGGCAAGGCAAACCGTGCAATGCTCAGGCGCATCTTCCCGGCAGAGCAGCTCCGCAAGGGTCATGATTTCCGCCACGCCTGCCTTGTCATCGCCGCCCAGCACACTGTCGCCGCTGGTGACAATCAGTTCATCGCCCTTCAGATCCTTCAGGAAATCAAAGCCGTCAATCACCACGCCGTTTTTCAGGGTGATGGGCTTGCCGTCGTAGCAGTCAATCACCTGCGGATGGGTGGGACCCATAACTCCATCGGAAGTATCCATGTGGGCGATCAGCCCTACCTTGGCCGGATGATTTCCCTTGGCGGGGATGGTGCCGTACACGTAGCAATGCTCATCCACCCGGGCATCCTGAATGCCCATGGCTTTCATTTCCTCCACCAGCATGTGAGCCAGCGTCCACTGTCCGGGCGTGCTGGGGCAAGTGTCGCAGTCAGGGTTCGAGGTAGTTTCCACCTGCACATACTTGAGGAATCGTTCCTTTACCGTCATGTTCGTCACTCCTATTACAATAAAGTTTCCAGTGCCATCAGGTTATCCAGCTTATGATCCACATACGGAGCCAAGTCATCCGTGTAGGGCAGCATGTCCGGAATCATAACGGTCAGCATGCCTGCCGCTTTCGCAGACTTGACGCCGTTCACCGAATCTTCCACGGCCATGCACGTCGCAGGCGAAAGATTCAAGGCTTCTGCGCCCTTTTGATAAATATCCGGCGCAGGCTTGCCCTGCTTCACCTGATCCCCCGTAACAATGGCATCAAAAGCCTCCTGCCAGGAAGCCAGGCGAAGATATTCCTCCACGACTCGCACATTGTTGGAGGTGCACAAGGCGATTTTCTTGCCCTGCCGGCGGAGAATGCGGAGGATGGCATCCGCACCCGGCTTTTTGGGAATGCCGTGTGCGTGTACGTAGTCAAAGGTCACATCCACCCAGTCCCGGAAGAATCGTTCAGGCTGCACTCGTCCCTGATACCATGTGTTCAGGGATGCGCATGTATGGGCAAGGTTCACCCCAAGCAGTGTTTGCCACTGAGGTTCCGTCAGCGTTTCCCCCTGCATGGCAATGGCTTTGCGCATCATGGGAAAGCTTAGGGACTCCGTATCCAATAGTACCCCATCCATATCGAAGCACACGCCGCTGATCATAGGTCATGGCTCCTTTCCAGGGCGGCATAGGCGGCTGCAATGCCGTCAACCGCCGCGCTGACAATGCCGCCTGCATAACCGGCGCCTTCCCCCACAGGAAACAGCCCGTCCACAGAGGCCATCATGCCCGTTCCGCGAGGCAGGCGCACCGGCGAGGAGGAACGTGTTTCCACACCGGTCATCACCGCATCCGGCATGGCAAAGCCGTGGAGCTGCCGATCCATTTGGCGGATGCCGAAGGCCAAATCCTCCGCCACAAAGGCAGGCAGACATTCATGCAAATCGCAGGGAGTCACGCCGGGCAGATAGGTAGGCTCAACCTCTCCCAACGCCTTGCTTGCCCGATGATTCAGGAAATCCTCCACCCGCTGCACAGGCGCATGATAATTGCCGCCGCCAAGACGAAAAGCAGCCTGCTCAATGCTCCGCTGCCACACGCACCCGGCCAGAGGGTGGTCATCCCCGAAATCCTCCGGGCGTACACCCACCAGCAGTGCCGCATTAGCATTCCGGCCATCCCGGGCATGGTAACTCATGCCGTTGACCACCAGTCCCCCCGGCTGAGACGCTGCCGGAATCACCTCACCGCCGGGGCACATGCAGAAGGTGTAAGCCCCCCGGCCATCCGGCGTTCTTGCCGCCAGCTTGTAAGGTGCGGCGCCAAGAGCCGGATGATTGGCAAAGGCTCCGTACTGGCTCCGGTTGATCATGGATTGAGGATGCTCAATTCGCACGCCGATGGCAAAAGGCTTCTGCACCATGTCCACCCCTTGCCGGAAGAGCATCTGCAGGGTATCCCGGGCACTGTGGCCAATGGCCAGCAGCACCGTATCCGTCAGGAGTTCCCGTTCTTCCTCCCCCTGCCGATACGTCACACCCTCCACATGGCTTCCGCGGAGAATCAGCCCTGTCATTTGGGCAGAAAAGTGAACCTCACCCCCAAGGCTGATGATCTCCTGCCGCATGGAGGCTACCACATGGCGCAGGTTATCGGTACCGATATGCGGCATGTGCTGGTAAAGGATATCCTCCGGGGCGCCGTGCTTCACGAAGGTTTCCAGTACGGTTTTCTGCCAAGGGGATTTAATGCCCGTGGTCAGCTTACCGTCAGAAAAGGCTCCAGCGCCTCCCTCGCCAAACTGGACGTTGCTTTCCGGATCAAGCACTCCCTTGGTACGCATGGCATCCACGTCCTGCATTCGTGCGTCCACCGGCTTGCCGCGCTCCAGCAGAATGGGATTCGCGCCGCTCCGGGCAAGGGTCAATGCGGCAAACAGCCCTGCAGGTCCTGCCCCTATCACCACAGGCCGCTTGGAAAAAGCAGCAGGAGGCAGGGGGCATGATGCCTTGGGCACAACCTTTTCCGCCGTCCCCTTCTTCATGTGACGGAGCAGTTCCTCCTCCCCTTCCACCTCCACATCCATGGTCATGACAAAGTGAACATCGCCCTTGTCACGGGCATCGATGGACTTGCGGTAGATGGTCATGGTGCGCAGTCTGCTTGCAGGAATGCGAAGACGGCGCAGCACCAGCTGCATCAGCTCCTCATCACCGGCAGAAAGGGGAAGGTTCAGGTTGCTTACTCGAAGCATGCATATTCCTCCAGCAGGGTTTAGTTCCTATCATTTTCACACAGGTGGGATTCAAGGCTGGTGCCAGCGAACTTCTTCCGGATCCCGGAAGGCCGCTTCGGGATAGAACACCTTTGTCAGTTCCAGCCCGTGAGGAGGCGCCGTCACGCCCAGGCTCAGCCTGTTCAATGTGCGGAACGCCTCCTGAAAGGCATCCTCACTCCGCTTGTGCATGCCGACTTCAATCAGCGTGCCGGCGATGATCCGCACCATGTTGTACAGGAAGGCGTTGCCTTCAATGGTCAGGATGATTTCATCCCCCAGGCGTACAAGGGACACAGCCCGAATGGTGCGCACCGTGGTTTTCGCAGTGCCGCCGGACGCCTGAAAAGCGGCAAAGTCGTGCTCTCCCAGCAGAGTTTCCGCAGCCCTGGCCATGGCAGCTTCATCCAGCGGCACAGGCACGTGTACATGGGTGTTTCGCTTCAGGGCACTGCCGTGACGGCTGTTGATGATTCGGTACGTGTACCGCTTGCCGTCCGTCATGAACCGGGCATGAAAATCCGGCGGCACCTGCCGTCCCGTATGCACCCGAATATCCTGCGGCAGCATGGTGTTCAGCACAAACGGGAACTTTTCCGGCGGAATGCCGCAGTTCGTATCAAAGTGGGCGGCCTGCCCCAAAGCATGAACGCCCGCATCTGTTCTGCTGGCACTGGTGACAGCAATCTTTTCCCTGCAGGCAGCGGAAAGGGCTTCTTCCAGCACCTGCTGCACCGCCAGCCCGTTATACTGCCGCTGCCAGCCGGAATAGTTGGTGCCGTCATACTCAAGGGTTAACAAAATGCGTTTCATCGGCTGTGACCTACATTGTTTTATTGGAAATCCGATGTGTTAAAGGACAATGCCCTCCACCACAATCAGGGCAATCAGCCCCCACATGACAGCGAAAGCCAGCCAATCATTCCTCGTGATTTTCAGCACACGGAGACGGGTGCGGTTTTCTCCCCCGTGATAGCAGCGTGCCTCCATGGCCATGGCCAAATCCCCTGCACGGCGGAAGGCGCTGACGAAAAGCGGCACCAGCAGAGGCACCATGGCCTTTGCCCGGGCAAACAGGTTGCCGCTTTCAAAGTCTGCGCCCCGAGCCATCTGCGCCTTCATGATTTTGTCTGCTTCCTCCAGCAGGGTGGGAATAAAGCGGAGGGCAATGGTCATCATCATGGCCAGCTCATGAGCAGGAAAATGCACCTTTTTCAAGGGCGACAGCAGCAATTCCAATCCGTCTGCCAGAGAAACAGGGGACGTGGTCAGGGTCAGCAGAGACGTGCCCACCACCAGGAACATCAGCCGCAGGGAATAATGAATGGCCTGGGTCAATCCCTCTTTAGTAATGGTAATGAAGCTCCACTGCCACCAAACCGTGTCCCCGTTGGAAAACAGCAGATTCAGCAGAAAGGTCAGGATCAGGATGAAGCGAAGAGGCTTGATACCCTTCATCAGCAGCTTAAAGGGAATGGTGGCCAGCTTGGTGATCCAGTAGACAAAGGCCAGCACCAAGGCATACCCTACCAGTGAATGCACCATGAACACGGCGACGATCATCATCACCGTCAGCACGATTTTCATGCGGGGATCCAGCCGATGCACAAAGCTGTCTCCCGGGTAATACTGCCCCATGGTAATGTCCTTAAGCATCAGCGCACCTCCTTCCACCGTGCCAGAATGGCGTCCCTTGCCTCTTCCATCTGATACAGATCATCCGGCAGCTGAACGCCTCTTTGGCGAAGCATGTTGCAAAGCTTGGCCGCCTCCGGCACACCGAGGCCGATGGACTCCATCATCTTGACCTGCTTAAAAATTTCCC
Source organism: Clostridia bacterium (assembly GCA_030529995.1). Lineage (GTDB taxonomy): Bacteria > Bacillota > Clostridia > Christensenellales > Aristaeellaceae > CAKUFA01. Next base: position 5,661 of record JAUMVT010000054.1, on the reverse strand, counting down.
GAGGAGTGCCTGTAGCCACCAGCTCGCCCCGGCTCATCACCACCAGCCGGGTCGCCAGCCGAGCCACATCATCCATGCTGTGGCTCACCATGACCACGGTGGTGTCCCCTGCCTGATGCAGCTCCTTTACCATGCCAAGGATCCGATCCCGCCCCTGCGGATCAAGACCGGCAGTAGGCTCGTCCAGAATCAGCACCTTGGGCTGCATGGCCAGCACACCGGCAATAGCCACACGGCGCATTTGTCCGCCGGAAAGCTCAAAGGGAGAACGCTCAGCATATTTAGCGTAGTCCAGATGCACCTGCTCCATGGCCTTGTGCACCCGGCTGTCGATTTCATCCGCACTGAGCCCCTGATTCTTCGGCCCGAAAGCAATATCTTTCGCCACCGTTTCTTCAAAGAGCTGATATTCCGGATATTGGAACACCAAGCCCACCTTCTGGCGAATCCGGCGGCGATCCACCTTTTCGCCATTCAGATCTTCCCCGTCCACCAGAATTTGTCCTTCCGTGGGCTTCAGCAGTCCGTTCAGATGCTGCACCAGGGTAGACTTGCCCGAACCGGTGTGGCCGATCACCGCAATAAATTCCCCTTCCTCAATGGTCAGGTTTACATTGCGGATGGCCGTTGCCTGAAAGGCGCTGCCTGCACTGTATGTATGCGTCAGATTTTTTACTTCGATGGGCATAGCAGCTTCATAACCTCCTCAGCCATTTCTTCCACCGTCAGGATGCCGTGGGGCAGGGGCATGCCTGCCTCACGCAGCTGATGCGCCAGTTCCGTCATGTGCGGCACATTCAGATGAAGCTGACGCATGGTATCAATCTCCTCGAAAACCTGCTGGGGCTTGCCGTCCCGCACCACCTGGCCATCGGATACCACCACCACTCGATCTGCCTGGGCAGCCTCCTCCATAAAGTGGGTAATCCACACCACGGTAATGCCCTTCTGCCGATTCAGCCGGCGCACCGTGTCAAGCACTTCCTTGCGGCCGGAAGGATCCAGCATGGCCGTGGATTCATCCGCAATGATCACATCCGGCTCCATGGCCAGCACACCGGCAATGGCCACACGCTGCTTCTGTCCGCCGGAAAGCATATGGGGTGCTTTGTCCGCAAACTCGTTCATGTGCACGGCAGACAGGGCAGACTCAATCCTGGGCAGCATTTCCTCTGTGGGAATGCCCATGTTTTCCAGCCCGAACGCCACATCCTCCTTCACAATGGAGGAAACGATCTGGTTATCCGGATTCTGGAAAATCATGCCTGCTCTTTGCCGCACCGGCAGGGTTTTTTCTTCGATCTTTGTGTCCATGCCGCAGACCGTTACCGTGCCCTCTGTGGGGATAAAGAGGGCATTCAGCAGCTTGGCCAGGGTGGACTTGCCGGAGCCGTTATGTCCCAGCACCGCTACAAACTCTCCGGGCATAATCTGAAGGGATACGTTCTTCAGCGCAGGCTCTTCCGCCTCTTCATAGGTGAAGGAAACGTTCTCCAGCTTGATTCTTGCTTCCATCTGTTGCTCCTTGTGTTCTATAAAACTGCCATTGTGTATTCTACCACGTCAAAGAGGTTGACGCAAGGAAAACACGGCCTGTTTACGCCCCAAACTCTCCGCACAGGCTGCGGCTCAGCCAGCGGTCGGGATTCTCCTGCGCCAGTGCCCACATAAGCTTGGTGACGGCTGCTTCCGTTGTCATATCCTTGCCGGAAATCACATCCGCCTTCAGCATCTGGTTCCCCACTTCATAAATAGACAGATCCGCCTTTTCATACATGCATTGGCTGACCACCAGCACCCGAATGCCATGCTCCCGCAGCATCCGCAGCTTATCCACCAGATTCCGCCGGATGTAATGCAGGCCGCCCAAGCCGAAGGCTTCGATCACGAGGCCCCGATAGCCTGCCTTGAGCACGTAATCCATAATGTCCGGATGGGTGCCAGGAATCAGCTTCAGCAGGAACACCCGGCTGTCCACCTCCGGCCGCAGGCAGTAAGGCTCTGTAATCTCCAGGGGCTGCCGGAAATGAACGCCTTCGCTGTCGATGACGCCGCACAGGGCACGGTTTACGCTGTCAAAGGCATCAAAACTGGTGGTGTGGGTTTTCACAGCACGGGTGCCAAGGATCAGCTTCCGGTGGAAGCACACGTAAGTGCCCGGAACTCCCTGCCTTGCCGCCTCAATGGCACAGGCCAGGTTGGTTTCCGCGTCCGAAAAAGGTGCACCCATGGGCAGCTGGCTGCCGGTGAAAATCACCGGCTTCTTCTGCCCCAGCAGCATGTAGCTGAGGGCAGCAGCAGTGTAGCCCATGGTATCCGTGCCGTGGGTCACCACTACCCCATCGCAGTCCCGCATGGCTTCATCGCAGGCGTGGGCAAGCTTTGTCCATTCCTCCGGCTGAATGTTGCTGGAATCCATGGAGAACACGTCCCGGCAGACAATCTCCGTATCGCCGCTGATATGGATTTCCCGCAGCAATTCTCTTGCATCCAGTGCCGGGGACAGCCCCTCCGGCGTTTCCCGGCAGGCAATGGTTCCTCCCGTAGCCAGCAAAGCCAGCTTCTTCATGGTACTCCCTCCACATAGCCATTGAAAATCATCGCATAAGCGGCGCTCCGTTCCGCAAAAGCGAGCTAGACGGAATGCCCTGTCTATGGTATCATAAATCCTGTGAAATTGCGAGGGGTTCGCCGAATCCTTCCGGGAGATGACAAGCATGCAAATCCTGTTGCTGGTACTGGTCATACTATTCGTCCTGTATCTTTTTATGGTGCTACCCAAACTTCCCCGGCGGAAGATTGACCACCTGAAGGGCTACGACTATGCCCATCGGGGACTATGGAACGAGACGCTGCCAGAAAACAGCCTGCCGGCCTTCCGAAATGCCGTGTGTCACGGTTTTGGTATTGAGCTGGATGTGCACCTGACCAAGGACGACCATCTGGTGGTGTTCCACGATGATACGCTGAAGCGCATGTGCGGGGTAGACCGTGCCATCAGTGACTGCACCCTGCAGGAACTGCGGCAGCTGCAATTAAAAGGAAGCGACTGCACCATTCCCACGCTGGAGGAAGTGCTGCAATGCGTTGACAGGCAGGTTCCTCTGATTGTGGAAATCAAGCCGGACAAGCGGCTGAACCAGCTGTGCCAGATGACCTATGCTGCCTTGACGGCCTACGGCGGCCCCTATTGCGTGGAGAGCTTCCATCCCCTTGCCGTTCGCTGGTTCAGGAAGAACGCCCCGGAAGTCATTCGGGGGCAGCTGTCCTTTGGCAGAGGAAACGGCCGGGAACAGACGGTGCTTTTCTTCTTTCTGGGTTCGCTCATTCAGAACGTGGCAGGCCGGCCGGATTTCATTGCCTATGAAGCGGCCACCGACGACAATTTGGCCATGACCCTTATGCGGCTTTTCCGCCCCACGCTGGTGTGCTGGACCATCCACACCCAGGCTGATATGGACAGGCAGAGAGCCCGCTACGACCTGGAAATCTTCGATGGCTTCGTCCCCAATGATTGACAAGGTCAGGCAAATCCATTATAATAATCCGGTGAATCTGAACCTCAGGACGCACCTTGCGCAGCATGTTCCGGGCAGGGTGCTTCTTTATCGTTGATAGGATGAAAGGAGTCGATCCATCCATGGCAGAAGAAAAACGCAACATCATGACAGAGGACGGTATGAGAAAGCTGCAGGAGCAGCTGGACTACCTCATTGGCACCCGCCGCAACGAAGTGGCCAAGCAGATCGAGATTGCCCGCGGCTTTGGCGACTTGAGCGAAAATGCCGAGTATGACGAAGCCAAGAAGGAACAGGCCAAGGTTGAGGAAGAAATCAGCCGCCTGCAGAATCTGCTGCGCACCGCCGTGGTGGTCAGCGACAGCGAAATCAGCACGGAAAAGGTATCCGTAGGCGTTACCGTGGTGCTGGAAGATGAAGAAACCGGCGAAAGCTTTGAGTATGCCATCGTGGGTGCTGAAGAAGCTGATCCCTGGCAGAACAAGATTTCCAATGAAAGCCCTGTAGGCATGGCGCTGATGGGTGCTCGGAAGGGTCAGATCGTTCCCATTGAAATTCCCGCCGGCAATGTGAACTACAAGGTTGTTGACATTCGCCGCTAAGTACAAGGAGGCGTCCCCCATGGCTGATTATCCCGTAACCCCCCTTACCCCTCCGCTGACTGAGCAGGAGATTATCCGCCGGCAGAAGCTGCAGGGTCTGCTGGATGCCGGTCAGAATCCCTATCTCATTACGAAATTCAACGTAACCCACCATTCTTCCGACGTGGTCAACAATTTTGATGCGCTGGAAGGTCAGGTGGTTTCCATCGCCGGTCGTATGACCAGCCGCCGGGTTATGGGCAAGGCTTCCTTTGCGCACCTGCTGGATGGCGAAGGCGACATTCAGATTTATGTAAAGCGTGACGACGTAGGCGATGCATCCTACGCTGCCTTTAAGCAGGACGACTTGGGCGATGTGCTGGGCATTACCGGTCTGGTGTTCCGCACCAAGACAGGCGAAGTGTCCATTCATGCCCAGAGTGTCACCCTGCTGAGCAAGTCCCTGAAGGTGCTGCCTGAAAAGTTCCATGGTCTGCAGGATGTGGATCTGCGCTACCGTCAGCGGTATGTGGACATGATCGTCAATCCCGGTGTCCGGGACACCTTCCGCAAGCGGAGCCGGATCATCGCCGCTGTGCGTGAATTCTTGGACGGCCGTGGCTTCCTGGAAGTGGATACTCCTGTGCTGCAGACGGTGGAAATCGGCGCCGCCTCCAAGCCTTTCCGCACCCATCACAATGCCCTTGATATTGACATGTTCCTGCGGATTGAGACGGAGCTGTACCTGAAGCGGCTGATTGTGGGCGGCTTCGAGCGGGTGTATGAAGTGGGCCGTATCTTCCGCAACGAAGGCATGGACGCCACTCACAACCCGGAATTCACCTCCGTGGAAACCTATCAGGCCTATGCCGACTATCACGATGTGATGGACATGGTGGAACAGCTGTACGAGTTTGTTGCCATGAAGGCACTGGGCACCACAGACGTAGAGTATCAGGGAGAAATCATCCACCTGAAGGCACCGTGGAAGCGCATCACCATGGCAGACGCCGTGAAGGAAGCCTGCGGTGAAGACTGGAAGACTTGGAGCAGCGATGAGGAAGCCCGTGCCGTGTGCGAAAAGCGCGGTGTGCATGTGGAAAAGGACGCCAAGCGGGGCGACTGCCTTGAAGCTCTGTTTGACGAATATGTAGAAGCCACCTTGGTGCAGCCCACCTTTATTATGGATTACCCGGTGGAGATCAGCCCCCTGGCCAAGCGGAAGCCGGAAGATCCCACGCTGACGGAACGCTTCGAGTTCTTCATTACCGGTCACGAAATGGGCAATGCCTTCTCCGAGCTGAATGACCCCATTGACCAGCGCCGCCGCTTTGAGGATCAGATGCAGGCACGGCTGGCACAAGGCATTCATGCCGAAGTGGACGAAGACTTTGTCAACGCTTTGGAATACGGCATGCCCCCCACCGGCGGCCTGGGCTTCGGTCTGGATCGTATGGTGATGCTGATGACCAACAGCCCCACCATCCGGGACGTGCTGCTGTTCCCCACAATGAAACCTTTGGACTCTGACAAGAAGGTTTCCAAGGAAGTTTCGGCTCCTG
>JAUMVT010000099.1 GCA_030529995.1 Clostridia bacterium | reverse complement strand
ATGTGTAACCTATGCTTGACACTCCTACACACTGCCGGCGGTCATTTTTGCAAAAAAGCTTGACAACCGCCGTCTCATCTGTTATACTTTTTCATGTTGCTGATGAGGCAATGACCCTTGGAGAGTTGGCTGAGTGGTCTAAGGCGCACGACTGGAAATCGTGTGAACGTGATGAGCGTTCCTAGGGTTCAAATCCCTAACTCTCCGCATGGAAAACCCTTGCACTATAATAGGTGCAAGGGTTTTTCTTTTACCCCAACACCCCAAATTTTACCCCAAACAGAATAAACTGCGGCCTTTTTCCGCATAAGCTTTGCGGAACAGGGCAATCACATCCTGTGCCTGTACAGTGGCGGCCATTACACATCACCGCTTGCGTGGCCTTCATGGGTGGTGTCTTCCCCATCCTTGCATTCCGGCAGCCCGGCCAGCGAAGTCAGCAGGGACAGGATACCAGCCAGCACCGAAGCACTGCCCACCATCACCCAATCCACTTCGTTCATCACCGCCGTGGTGCCGATGGTGGCCACCGCTGTCTGTGCCACCGTCTTCAGGGCACGGATGCCCGCAGCCTTCAGCCAGGTCTTCCAACACGTCCAACACATCATGATTCCTTTCTCCTTTCAATCAGTGAATTTTCGTCTGTTTTCAAACACTTTTGTTGTGATTGCAGCATTTTTGTTTGATTCCGCTGCATTTCCGCAGCGTTGCGGACTTGCGGGAAACTTGCGGAAAACTTGCGGGCTAAATTTTAACCCGCAAGTTGGTGCAAAGTCAGTACCAAGTCAGTACAAAGACAATTCCAAGATGGTTTCAAGATTTCCACCTTGCTAGTGGATAAACTGTTAATATTCTTGCTCAAGTAACCACTCACAATCAACGGCATCAAGCTCTTCGCCCTCAATGGTAGGAGCTTGCTCGACTTTACAAATGGCCATGACCATGCCAGCCACCAAGGCAGGCTCGTCTTCCTGTATCCAGCGTTTTTCTTCGCCCTTCAGCTGTTCCAGCAGCGCATCCGCATCAATCAGCCGCATAACGTCCTCCTTTTATGGACAAGATTCTGGATATTAGGGATTCGCCAATCTCAATTATGGATTGTTCCAGCGTTTGGGTATAAGAAAAGCACCATTCTTTTGAATGGTGCTTTTCCCCGAAACAGTTTTTATTTCTCTTTCATGCATTCTTTTACAAGCTTTTTTGCATATTCAAAAAAGGCTTTATCCTTTTCTGATTCAATCGGTAACGGTTCTTTGCCAATGTCAACTGTATCATCAAGAATCATGTAACAAATCTTGTTATCGGTATCCTTGTCCATACGCTACTACCTTCTTTCATACTTAAAAATTCCAGCTTCATAAAGAGTATCGGTTGCTTTTAATATTGCCAGCTCTTTATTGCCGAAGTAGTCCCCGATGGCCTTATTATATGCATGATTCCAATAAAGGTCAATATCAATCTTACGGTTTGGATGTGACAATACATGAACCGTTCCATCATGGCAAAGGACAATGCTCTCACTTGCCTTTTCATGCCCAAACAGCGTGCGGATGTCAGTGTAGGATGGTCTGCTGCTATTCGGATGATTGTGCAGGATCACAACAGAACCTTCGTGATTTTGGTATTGCTGATATTGTTCTGCCGTCAGACCTGTTTTCCCTGCTTCCTGCCCGTTCAGGTTGCCTGTAATCAATTGCCCTGTCCTGGCATCCAGCAGCACCACATCTTCGTAATTTGTGCCGTCTCGATGTTCCAGCATGCACATCGCTTCCTGATAAATGGATTCATTCGCTGCCTTGTGTTCAGTCAATTCCTCAAACTTATCGTGATATGCTTTGCTGTTCACCAATTTGGCGTCAACAGAAAAATCGTTGTCTAAGCCTTCTTTTTCTGTGATTCGTTTTGTCTGCCGGACTTCCATGTATTTTGCTGCCTTCAGGTACTTTTCCGTGAAGTCCTTCAGCCCTTCTGTCTTGTCCAGCTTGAAGAATGCCGCCCGCTGCTGCAGCGTGTCCAGCTCATCCTGATTCAGTGCCCACTTGGCACGGGTCAGGGCTACGCAGCGGCAATTGCAGTCCTCCGCTGCATCGCCGAATGCCCCCGGATACTTGGCCTTCTTGCCATCGATGGTGAAGTAGCCGTCCACCTCCACAATCGTGCCATCCAGCTGCCTGTGATTGTCCCGTGTCTTGCCGTCCAGGGTGGCGTCCCACTGCTTCATCACCTTCGCCCCGGCTGCCTTGGCCTGCTGCCGTGCGTCCTCGCTGGATGCTTCGTAAATCCGGTGGGCTTCCGTCCGGGCAATAGTCTTTGCCCGGCGCAGTGGTGCCTGGGATGCGGTTTCGATGTTCCTTGCCATGTCATCATAAGAAATCCCGGTGGCAATGCCCCGGGAAATGAAATGCCCCCAGCACCGAACGTCCGGTACTGGGGGCATTTCAAAAGCCAGAAAACTGAAAGATAAATTTTGCAAGGCAAAAAGAAAAATCCCTGAAACTGTTACGTTTCAAGGATTCTTACTGGCTAATCTGGCGAACTATGATACATAGGACGATGCACATTGCAGGGCGCAATCGCGGGTGCATTTGCACCCAGGCGCTTACAGAGCAATTATGGCTCTGTGCAGATGCACCGACGCAGCAAAGGGCCAAATGCTCGATGTTTTTAGCGCTACCAAAAAGAAAGGGCGGCTGGTCAAGCCACCCGTAGCTATGCATACCTTTCATATCTTTTTACGCCTGTGATTTGCCGCCCATCTTCTCCTTCAGCCATACCACGGTATCCCGTATCGTACTGCTCAGCGGCCTGGGCGTATAGCCGAGGGCCGCCGCCGCGGCGTTGCGGCTGAACGCGCCGTTGGAGTCCAGCACCGCGATGGAATAGGGCGTAAAGTAGAGCGGCTCGCGCCTGCGCAGGCTGATCTTTTCATAGAGCGGCGCAACCAGCTTCGCAAAGCTGATCGGCAGGTAGG